>DKEU01000069.1 GCA_002452635.1 Desulfovibrionaceae bacterium UBA6814
GCCCCTGTCGCGCATCTCGCCCTTCGTGGTCTCGGCCGTGACCATCGCCGAGGACGACCGGTTCTGGGAGCACGAGGGCTTCGACCTGGAGGGCCTGGAGGAGGCGCTCAAGCGCGACCTGACCCGAGGCGAACTGGCCGCGGGCGGCAGCACCATCACCCAGCAGNNGGCGGCTCGACGATCAGCCAGCAGCTGGCCAAGAACCTCTGGCTCTCGCCCGCCAAGAGCCCCATGCGCAAGCTCAAGGAGGCCGTGCTGGCCTGGCGCCTGGAGCGCGAGCTCACCAAGAAGCGCATCCTGGAGATCTACCTCAACGTGGCCGAATGGGGCGACGGGGTGTTCGGCATCGCGGCCGCGGCCCGCCGCCACTTCGGGACCACCCCCGCGGCCCTGTCCCCGGAACAGGCCGCCCGCCTGGCCGTGGTGCTGCCCAGCCCCCTGAAGATGGACCCGGCCCATCCTTCCCGCTACGTGCAGCAGCGCAGCCGCATCATCCTCCAGCGCATGGCCCGGCGCGACCCGGCCCTGCGCGAAACCCACTAGAACCGGAACCCTTTTCCCCCGCCCCCGGTGGCACCGGGAAATTCTTTCCGCCCGGGCGGTTCCCGGCATCTCCCGCCGGGCCTCTTACCATTCTTTACACTTCTCCCCCAGGCGTCTGGACACGGCATCCCGGTCCGGACGGCTCGCCAAGTATTAAGAAATGTACGGCATCCCTGGCCTATGCCATGCACACCGCCGGGCGGAACCCGACATACCCAACCCGGAAGTCCCGGCACCGGGCCTTCCGCCACGGAGGCACGCATGGCAGTAACCAGCATAGACACCCAATCCTCGGACTGGGCCTCGCAACTCCTGGAGACCGTCCGGAACCGCAACAACGGCAAGAGCGACGACCTGGCCGACAAGCTCATGGGCGACCTGGACACCGACGGCGATTCCGTCCTGAGCCTGGAGGAGTCCGGCCTGTCCGAAAGCGCCTTCACCGCGGCGGACACCGACGGCGACGGCAAGGTCAGCGCCCAGGAGCTGGCCGACGCCCTGGCCAAGGAGCGCGCCGAGACGATGGCCGGCTCGGCCACCCAGGGAGCCGGCCTGCTCGGCACCCTGCTCAGCCAGGCCGGCGTGTCCGCGCCCCCGCAGGGCATGGGGCAGATGGCTCCGCCCGACGAGGGCCAGATGGCCGAGGACATCGTCTCCTCCCTGGACCAGGACGGCGACTCCGCCCTGAGCCTGGACGAGAGCGGCCTGACCGAGGAGGTCTTCAACTCCCTGGACACCGACGGCGACGGGGTGGTGTCCGCCACCGAGCTGGCCGAGGGCCTCAAGGCCGAGCGGGAAAAAATGACCGCGGAAGGTGAAGAGGTGGCCGGAGCCGGCGGGGCCGGCGGGGCGACCGCGTCCAACGCGAGCGCGGACACGGTGCTCCAGTCCCTGCTGCAGAACGCCAGCCAGGCCGCGGGCGTGAACCCCATGGACCTGCGCAAGGCCCTCCAGGCCTACGGCAACAACCTCCTGACCTCCGCCCTGGGCCAGTACGACGGCGACCTGGGCGTGTCCTTCTCGGACTACATGTCCAGCGGGCAGATGAGCCTGCTCAACTTCGTGGGCACCGAGTCCGTGGACTATACGGTGTGACCATGAATTCCGGGCCGGCCCATTGCGCCGGGCTGGCCCGGAACCTGCAACGCCTTCGGGACGTTGCAGGTTTTTCCCAGAACCCGGGCCGGACCGCCGGCCACGGAGGTGAAGCATGGCCGTATCCAGCATCAACAGCCAGTACGTGAACTGGGCCCAGGACATCCTGGACGCCCTGAAAGAGGCCAAGGCCGACAGCGAAGAGACCGCCAAGGACGTTGTCGAGTCCATGGACAAGGACGGCAACGGGTCCCTGGGCATGGCGGAGTCCGGGCTCAAGGCCTCGATCTTCACCGCCGTGGACGCGGACGGCGACGGGGCCCTCAGCGTGGCCGAACTGGCCGAGGCCCTGGCCTCCGAGCGCGCCCAGATCCGGGCCGGCACCCTGGCGGACGACGGCTCGACCCTCACCGGGGCGCTGCTGGACCAGGGCGAGTCCGCGATCAGCATGGCCGACGCGGCCGATAAGTTCATGACCCTGCTGGACAAGGACGGGGACAATGCCCTGAGCCTCAAGGAGAGCGGCCTCAGCAAGGAGGCCTTCGCCAAGATCGACGCGGACGGCGACGGGTCCATCTCCAAGAGCGAACTGGCCGACGCGCTCCTGGAGGAGCAGCGCCAGTACATTGCCGGCACGAGCTCCAACGCGGGCAGCACCGAACTCTTCGACTCGCTCCTGAGCAAGGCCACCATGGCCTCCTACGGCGGCAACCCGCGGCAGATCCGCAAGGCCCTGCAAGCCTACGGCGCCAACATCATGGTCACGGCCCTGAGCGACAGCGACAGCGACTCCCTGTTCCCCTCCACGGGCTATCTGGCCGGGAACATGTCGACCATGCTCAGCAGCATCCTGGGCACGGAGACGGACACCTCGACCACGGACATCTCCATGGGCCTGGCCGGACTCCTGGACTCCGACATCTGAACTCGGGTTCCCACGCACGCACAAAGGGCCGGCCCGCAAGGACCGGCCCTTTTGTTGCGGCCGGACTACTGCTCCAAGACCAGGCGGAAGCCGGTGTCGTTGACGCCCTCGCTGCCGAAGCCGCGGTTGGCGCAGCGGGCGTAGGGCGCGGCCAGGGCGAAGCTGCCCCCCCGCTTGGCGTGGGGCTGGCCCGCCGCAGGCTCCACCAGGGGATCGCGGACCGGGCCGGTCGCGTAGGCCGTGGCGTTGTACGCGTCGCGCACCCACTCCGCGGCGTTGCCGCTCATGTCGTAGAGTCCCAGGGGATTGGGCGGGAAGCTGCCCGCCGGCGCGGTGGCCGCGAAACGGTCCCGGCCGCCGGCACCGGCCAGGTTGGCCAGGTCCGGGGACACGTCCCCGTTCAGGGTGGCGAAGTCGCGCCGCCGGCCGCCGGCCCGGGCCGCATACTCCCACTGGGCCTCGGTGGGCAGCAGCACCCGGCGGCCCATGCGGGCCGAAACCCAGGCCGCGAAAGCCGCGGCGTCCTCCGGGGCCAGGCCCACCACCGGATGGGTGGGGCCCTGCACGAAGCCCTGCTTGCGCCAGCTTCCACCCTCCCGGCGATAGGTGCCGCCCGGGGCGCGCATGCGCAGGAAGCCCTCCTGCTCGGCCCGGGTCACATAGCCTGTGGCCGTGACGAACCGGGCGAACTGGGCGGTGGTGACCTCGAAGGGCATGATGGCGAAACCCTTGAGGCAGACCTCGCGCAGGGGCCGCTCGTCCGCCTCGCCCGCGCCCGCGGCGTCGCCCATCTCGAAACATCCCCCGGGCACCGGCCGGAAGGTGATCCCGGTCACGGGGTCGTGCAGGGGCTCCTGGGCCGCGGCGGCCGCGGCCCAGGCCAGGAGCGCGGCCAAGGCGAACAATCTTACATGGCGCATCGTAAAGCCCTTTGGCGCACCCGGACAGTCAGGCCGTTCAAAAACCGCGAGGGCAAGGCGCGAGAGCACGTCAAGGCCGATACATATTCGACATATGTGAGGGTTTGACGGGGTCGAAGCAACGCAGCCATCGCGGGATTTTCAACGGCCTGACGCCCAGTGGATGAGGCCCAGGCAGTGCGGATCCACCAGCAGGGGATGGTTGGGCAGGATGCGCACCGTGAACCCGAACCGCCCCGGCCCCGGGGCCTGGATGGTGCCCTTGAANNGCGGGTGGGCTGCATCACCGTGGTCTGGCGCTGGATGAAGGCGCCGTCCTGGTCCAGGGGGCCGGCGTAGACCTCCACCCGCACGTCCTCGGGCCGGATGCCGTTGAGGTGCACCTCGCAGCGCACGCCCACGGGCTGGCCCACGTAGATCTTGTCCGCGCCCGGGGTGGTCACGTTGCGGATGGCCAGGCTGCTCCACTTGGTCATGATGTCCATGCGCCAGGCGGCCAACTCCTTGGCCGGGGCGAAGTCGTCCGCGGACAGGGCGCGGTATTCCTGGTAGGCCGGCAGATAGGCCTTCTGCACGTAGTCCAGCATCATGCGGTGGGCGTTGTACACCGGCCCCAGCTCGGTGAGGGCCCGTTTAATGCGGCGCAGCCAGACCCTGGGCAGGTTGCCGTGGCTGCGGTCGTAGAACACCGGGATCACGTCGGACTCCAGCACCTTGTACAGGGTCTGGGACTCCACGAAGTCCTGGTAGGACGGGTCCTCGTACTCCTCGCCCCGGCCCACGGCCCAGCCCAGGCTGTTGTCCGGCCGGTAGGCCTCGGCCCACCAGCCGTCCAGNNCGCCGTTGGCCATGGCCTTCATGCCCGAGGTGCCGCAGGCCTCCAGGGGGCGGCGCGGGGTATTCAGCCACACGTCGCAGCCCTGCTGCATGTAGGAGGCGATCTCCATGTCGTAGTCCTCCAGGAACACCATGGAGTTGCGGCATTCCGGGGAGCGGCACAGGGAGACCAGGTCCTGGATGATCTTCTTGCCCTCGTTGTCCTGGGGGTGGGCCTTGCCCGCGAAGATGAACTGCACCGGCCGCTGCGGGTCGGCCACCAGCTTCTTGAACCGCTCCGGGTCCTGGAGCAGCAGGTTGGCCCGCTTGTAGGTGGCGAAGCGCCGGGCGAAGCCGATGGTGAGCGCCTGGGGATTGAGCACGTCCTCGGCCGCGATGAGCTCGTCGCGGCGCGCGCCCTTGACCAGGAGCTGCTGGCGCAGGCGGCGGCGCACGTAGTCCACCAGCCGCTCGCGCAGCCGCTCGTGGGTGCGCCACAGCTCGGCGTCCGGGATGTTCTCCCCCTGCTGCCACACCCGGGCGCAGTCCGGGTCCTCCCGCCAGTTGGAGCCCAGGAAGCGGTCGTAGAGCAGGGCCATGTCGTCCGAGACCCAGGTGGGCGCGTGCACCCCGTTGGTGATAGCGCCGATGGGCACGTCCTCCACCGGGAACTGGGGCCAGACCTTCTTCCACATGGCGCGCGAGACCTGGCCGTGCAGTTGGCTCACCCCGTTGTTGAACCGGGACAGGCGCAGGGCCAGCACGGTCATGCAGAAGGGCTCCGAGTTGTCCCGGGGGTCCTCCCGGCCCAGGGCCAGGAACACCTTGAAGGCCAAGCCCATGTCCTGGGCGTAGCGCTCGAAATAGGGCTGCATGAGCTCCGGCGGGAAGCGGTCGTTGCCCGCCGGCACCGGGGTGTGGGTGGTGAACACCGAGGTGGAGGCCACCAGCTCCATGGCCGCCTCGAAGGACAGGGAGCAGCGGGACATGTAGTTGCGGATGCGCGCCAGGCCGGCGAAGGCCGAGTGCCCCTCGTTCATGTGGATGACCATGGGGGTGAAGCCCAGGGCCTCCAGGGCCTTGATGCCGCCCACCCCGAGCAGGATCTCCTGCCACAGCCGCATCTCCAGGTTCCCGCCGTAGAGCCGGGCGGTGATCTGGCGGAAGTGCGGCAGGTTCTCGGGCACGTTGGCGTCCATGAGCAGGAGCCGCACCCGGCCCACGTTGCACTGCCAGATCTGCACCGTGAGGGGCTGGCCGGCCAGGTCCAGGCGGAAGGTGACCGGCGCGCCCTTGGCGTCCTTGGCCAGGGTCAGGGGGAGCTGCTCGAAGTCGTAGGTGGGGTAGCGCTCCTGCTGCCACCCGTCCGGGGTGAGGTACTGCCGGAAATAGCCTTGCTGGTAGCACAGGCCGATGCCCACCAGGGGCACGTTGAGGTCGCTGGCGGACTTCAGGTGGTCGCCGGCCAGGATGCCCAGGCCGCCCGAGTAGATGGGCAGGCAGGGGGCCAGGCCGAACTCGAAGCTGAAATAGGCCACCACCGGCTGGGCGCGGTCCCGGCCCGGGAAGTCGGCCAGGGAGGAGTCGCGCTGCAGGTAGGCGGTGAGGTCGTCGCGGGTCTCGGCCAGGCGCTCCAGGAAGAAATCGTCCTTGGCCAGGGACTCCAGCACGTCCTGGGGCAGGCGGTTGAGGAACTGCACCGGATTGCCGGCGCTCTCCGACCAGAGCTTGGCGTCGATGCGGGCGAACAGGTCCACGATCTTGTCGTTCCAGGCGAACCACAGGTTGTAGGCCAGGTCCCACAGGGGCTCCAGGCGCTCGGGTAGCTTGGGAACGACGCTATAGACGTGCAAGGGCTGCATGGGCGACTCCGCGGGAAAGGTTGGCCGCCGGGACGCAACGGCTCAATGGAACATGGTGCCAACCCCCCCGCCAAAAAGCAAGGCCCGCAGGCCGGGTACGCCAAAAATACACGGTTCCCGCCTTTGACTTCGCCCCGGGCATGGCCTAGATTCCGGCGGACCGGGCCCGCGCCGCGGGCCACGCCACTGTTCCGGAGAAGCCATGCCCGTGTCCGACGCCGGCCATACCCCCCTGGAGGTCCGCTACCGGGTCCTCCATCCCCTGCTGCACGAGATGCCGCCGGCCTACTCCTCCGAGCAGGCCGCAGGCCTGGACCTGCGCGCCTGCATCGACGAGGAGGAGCTCGTGTTCGCGCCCGGGCAGCGCCACGCGGTGCCCAGCGGCATGGCCATCGAGATCGGCGCGCCCGGCATCGCCGGGTTCGTGTTCTCGCGCAGCGGCCTGGGCGCCAAGCAGGGCCTCACCGTGAGCCAGGGCGTGGGCCTCATCGACCCGGACTACCGCGGCCAGATCATCGTGTCCCTGCTCAACACCTCCGGCGAGGAGCGACGAATCCGACGAGGCGAGCGCATAGCGCAGCTGGTGTTCCTGCCGTACCTGCACGCCAGGCTGGCCCCGGCCGACGAGCTCTCCGCCACCACCCGCGGCGGGGGCGGATTCGGCTCCACCGGAACGATCTGACGCGGCGAAAGCCGCCGGAGATACGCCATGAGCAAGGCTTTCGAGACCCTGGCCGCCCGCGACGCGGCCAGCATCTGCCATACCTACGCCCGCTACCCCCTGGCCGTGGCCCACGGCCGGGGCAGCCGGCTCTACGACCTGGACGGCAACGAGTACATCGACCTCTTGTCGGGCATCGCCGTGACCAGCCTGGGCCACGCGCACCCCGAGATCGTCGAGACCATGGCCGAGCAGGCCGCCCGGCTCACCCACACCTGCAACCTGCTCTACCACGCGGAGGGTCCGGCCCTGGCCGAGAAGCTCCTGGCCACCTGCTACGCAGGCAAGGTCTTCTTCGCCAACTCCGGGGCCGAGGCCAACGAGGGGGCCATCAAGCTGGCCCGGCGCTACATGCGCACGATCAAGGAGCGGGAGGCCTACGAGATCGTGACCCTGCAGGGCTCGTTCCACGGCCGCACCCTGGCCACCCTCACCGCCACCGGCCAGGACAAGATCAAGGACGGCTTCGCCCCCCTGCCCGAGGGCTTCGTGACCGTGCCCTTCAACGATCCCGACGCCCTGGCCGCGGCCGTCACCGACCGCACCGCCGCGGTCATGGTGGAGATGGTGCAGGGCGAGATCGGGGTGCGGCCCCTGTCCGAGGAGTTCGTGGCCGCCCTGGAGGAGTTGCGCCGCAAGCACGGCTTCCTGCTCATCGTGGACGAGGTCCAGACCGGGCTGTGCCGCACCGGCAAGTTCTGGGCGCACCAGCACTACGGGATCACCCCGGACATCTTCACCGCGGCCAAGCCCCTGGCCAACGGCCTGCCCATGGGCGCGGTGCTCATGTGCGAGGAGGCCGCCCGGGGCTTCGCGCCCGGGTCGCACGGCACCACCTTCGGCGGCGGCCCCCTGCTCTGCGCCGTGGCGGCCAAGGTCCTGGACATCATGCAGCGCGACCACCTGGCCCAGCGCGCGGCGGAACTCGGCCTCTACCTGGGCGGGCTCCTGGAGGAGCTGCGCCAGGACATGCCGGACAAGGTCGCGGAGATCCGCGGCCTGGGCCTCATGATCGGGGTGGAGCTGGCCGTGCCGGGCAAGCCGGTGTGGGAGGAACTGCTCAAGCGCGGGTTCATCGTGAACCTGGTGGGCGAGCGCGTGCTGCGGCTCCTGCCGCCGCTCATCATCGAGCAGCAGGACCTGGAGCTCTTCGCCCTGGCCCTGGGAGCCATCCTGCGCAAGGCATAGCAGTCCGTTGGAATTACTGGGATGACGGCGTCGCTTCAAAAAGGCCGGGCCCTCGCGTATACTGGCGCAACGGGCTCGGCCTTGTTCGCGCCTCGCCCTCGCGGATGACAACCGCCTGCGGGCAACACCTTCAATGAGTGGGCTGAACTGACATGGTCCAGGATACCGCCGTCATGTGGGAGACGCCCCCGGCCCCGGCCTCCAAGGCCCCGGGCAGCGTGGGGCCGGGCGACGTGCCCCAGGTCCGGACCCTGCGCAAGGAAGAGGAGCCCTGGTCCGAATCGGGCGTCCGCGCCAAGGAGCGGGCGCCCGAGCACGCCACCGGCCACGCCCTGGACGTGGTGGCCTGACCGTGGACCAGCTGCTCCGCATCGAGGTCTTCCTCCCCGTGCCCGACGTGGACCGGGCCGAGGCCTTTTTCGCCCAGTACTGCGCCCACGGCTGGGAAGAGGCCCCGGCCCCGCAGGGAGCGGAGGGCGTGCTCTTCCGGCTCTACCTGGACGACCTGCCCGCGGCCGAGGAGATGCTCCTGGCCCTGCGCCGGGCCTTCCCCGCGGCGGTGGCCTCCCGGCAGAGCGTGGAGCGCGAGGACTGGGCCTCGGCCTGGAAGGAGTTCTTCACCCCGGTGCTGTGCGGGGACCGCTTCGTGGTGCTGCCGCCCTGGCTGGCCCACGAGGCCCCGGCCGGCCGCATCCCCATCATCATCGAGCCCAAGACCGCCTTCGGCACCGGACATCACGCCACCACCGCCCTGTGCCTCACCGCCCTGGACCGGCTGGAGGGCCGGGGGCTGCTGCACCGCAAGCTGAGCTTCCTGGACCTGGGCACGGGCTCGGGCATCCTGGGCCTGGCCTGCTGCCTGCTGGGGATGGTGGGGCTGGGGGTGGACGTGGACCCGCTGGCCGTGGCCAACGCCCGGGAGAACAAGCGCCTGAACGGGGTGGGCGACAGCTTCGCGGTGGGGGTGGGGTCGGTGGCCGGCCTGGCCCGGTCCCGCTTCGGGCTCATCCTGGCCAACATCCTGGCCGGGCCGCTCAAGGTCATGGCCCCGGCGGTGGTGCGCCGCCTGGACCGGTCCGGCAGCCTGGTGCTCTCGGGCATCCTGGCCGAGCAGGCCGAGGCCGTGACCCAGGCCTACATGGCCCAGGGCCTGCCCGAGCCCGAGGTCATGACCCGCGACGAGTGGGTGGCCCTCATCTGGCCGCCCCGGGTGACGTAGCCGGCGGCCCTATCGGGCGCGGTACACCCGGCACCAAGGCGTGTTGTCCACCACCAACTCGAAATAGGGGTCGAATTCCTTGGGGTCGCCCAGGAGCATCTGCACCATCATGGACTCGTAGACGCTGCGGTCCATGACGAAGACCTCGTTGGTCATGCGGTTCATCACCACGTAGACCCCGCCCAGCCTGGCCCAGAACATGGTGTGGCTCTTGCCCGTGGCGTCCACCACCGTCATCTCGGTGAGGGGGGCCTGGCCCTGGGGGGTCTTGAGGATGCCCTGCTGGGGGTCCACCGAGATGTTGCCCCGCAGGGGGGACAACTTGCCCGCGGCCCCGGCGCCCTGGGCCAGGTTCCAGGTCCCGTAGCGGTTGATCCAGCCGCCCACCATGAAGTTGTCCCAGGCCACCACCAGGTACTGCTCGGGCAGGTTGGCCGGCCAGGTGCGGGCCTCCACGCCCAGGCTGCGCACGAACCGTTCGGCCTCCTCCTTGCCCATGGCCTCCAGCTTGGCCATCGGGGACTCGGCGAAGTACTCCACCTTGGCCGGGGGATAGGGCTCCACCCCGCGGTCCCGGGCCTCCTGCCGCTGCTCGGCCAGGGTGGCGGCCGTGAACTTCATCATCTGCTGCGCCTGCAGGGGCGACGTGGTGGCGTGCACCAGGCCCAGGGGGTAGAGGAACTGGCCGTCGTGCCGGCCGCCGTCCCCGAAGGTGTCCCGCTCGGTGTAGAACTGCCCGGCATAGCCCCAGTCCCACCATTGCCAGAGCATGGCCCCTGGAGGCAGCTTGCCGCGCAGCCCGACCAGGGTCTCGGCATAGGGCTGGGAGAGCACCGGGAAGGGATGGAGGTCCGACAGGGGAATGCAGAGGACCGCGCCGGCCACCACCAGCAGCGCGGCCTGGGCGGCCCAGCGCAGCCGGCGGCCGACCCCGGCCAGGTCCAGGATTTCGGCCAGGCCCAGACCCAGGCCCAGGCCCATGGCCGGGCCGGCGTACATGGTGAAGCGCACCCCGAACTTGACCGAGGCCAGCCCCAGGCCCAGGAGCGGCAGCCAGACCCCGAGCAGGGGCCGGCGGACCAGGGCCAGGGCCAGCCCGGCCAGGGCCGCGTAGAACAGGGCCCAGTGGACGGCGACCATCGCCACCACCTGGTGGAACTCGTAGGTGGTGGCCTCGCGCACGCTGGCCAGCACCGAGGGCAGGTCCAGGGTCCCGCCCACCGAACCGCCGGCCTGCTCCACCGCGCTGGAGCGCAGGTAGGCCTTGATCAGGGCCAGGTAGGCCAGCGTGTCGCGGCCGCCCTGGATGAAGACGATGGCCAGCAGGGCCGCGGCCCCGGCCGCCAGGGTCCGCCCGGGAGTCAGCAGGCCGGGCCGCACCCGGGCCAAGGCCGCCACCGCCGCGGCCAGGGCCAGGCAGGGCAGGCCGAAGAACCACACGCCCACCGCCAGGGTCAGGCCCAGGAGCACCTGGCCGTGCTTGCCGGGCCGGGCCAGGAGGAGGCCCAGGGCCAGGGCGGTGGCCAGGAACGCCCACACGATGGGCCGGCCCGAGGAATAGTAGGACACGGTGTACAACCGCAGGAACAGGCCGAGCAGCCCGGCCAGCCCCAGGACGAGCCAGGCGGGCTGGTCGGCCCGCTCCGCCCGGTCGGTCCGGGGCAGCCACCCCGGCCGGCACAGGGGTGTGAGCCACAGGCACAGGAGCGTGGCCGCAGCCGCGGCGAAGAACAGGGTCAGCACGTCGGTGTCCAGGTAACCGACCCGGGTGCGCACCAGGAAGCCGAAGCTCCCGCCGGCCAGGGCGCCGGCCACGGCCCCGGCCTCGGGGCGGCCCATGCGCCAGGCCAGCAGCACCACCGGCAGCGCCGCCAGGGGGGAGAACGCCACCGGCAGCCAGAAGCCCAGGGTGGGTAGGGACAGGCCCGTGACCCCATGCAGGAAGGCCAGCAGCCGGGCCAGGGGGCCGAGCACGTAGCGGCTGGTCTCCTGGGCGCCGGCCAGCCAGGCGTAGGCGTCGTGGGTGGCCATGAGCCGCTCGCCCCCGGCGAAGTACTTGGCCGCCGACCACTCCGGGACCTCCCACAGGCGCAGCCCGAGGCAGACCAGCGCCGCGGCGGCGAAGGCCACCCCGGCCACGGCCAGGCCGGCCCGCCCGCTGTCCTGCTCCGTCTCCTCTCCCGCGCCCGGCCTCTGGCCCAGCCCCTGGCCCAGCCGGACCAACACTCCCTTGGCCATGTGCAAACACCCTGCTCCCGCCCCTTGCCGAAACCCGGGCGAGACCCTATGCTGTGCGGACTTTCCGGCCCGCTGTTGTCCCCTCCGGCCGGTCAAGGAACCCATGAACCGCCGAAGCCTGCTCTACGCCATGTACGACGCCATGCTCGAAGCCCTGGGCCCGAGCCACTGGTGGCCCGGGGAAACCCCCTTCGAGGTGGCGGTGGGCGCGATTCTCACCCAGAACACGAGTTGGAGCAACACCGCCCGGGCCATCGCCAACCTGCGTGCGGCGGGAGCGCTCACCCCAACGTCCCTGGCCGCCCTGCCCGACACCCGCCTGGCCGAACTCATCCGGCCGGCCGGCTACTTCCGGCTCAAGGCCGCCCGGCTCAAGAGCTTCCTGCGCTTTCTGCGCGACGAGGCCGGGCTGTCCATGGCCGCCCTGGACGGCAAAGGCCTGGCGACTTTGCGGCCAAAACTCCTGGAGGTCAAGGGCGTGGGCCCGGAGACCGCGGACAGCATCCTGCTCTACGCCCTGGGCCAGCCCACCTTCGTGGTGGACGCCTACACCCGGCGCATCCTCTCCCGGCACGGGATGATCCCCGAGGACGCGGGCTACGACGAGATGCGCGACCTCTTCATGGGGGCCCTGGACCCGGACCCGGCCCTGTACAACGAGTACCACGCCCTCCTGGTGCGGGTGGGCAAGGACTTCTGCCGGCCCAAGGCCCCGCACTGCGCCGCCTGCCCCCTGGCCCCCTTCCTGGAGCGGTGATGCGGCGTCCGGTCCCCGTCCTGGCCGCCCTGCTCCCGGCCCTCCTCTCCCTGGCCCTCCCCTTCCTGGCCGGTTCCCCCGCCGCGGCCCAACAGGACGCGGGGCAGATCGAAACCAACCTGGAGAGCCGCCGGTCCCAGGCCGAGGCCGGCAAGGAGCGCATCGAGTCCCTCACCAAGAAGGAGCGCGGCCTGTACCGCGACCTGGCCAAGGTGGAGGACGCCATGCGCGAGATGGCCGAGGAGATCGGCCGCAAGGAGCGCGCCCTGGCCGAGCTGGGCTCCCGCATCGCGGCCGCGGAGGCCGACCATGCGGTGCTGGTCACCCAGCGCGGCCGCACCCTGCACGACCTCTCCCTGCTCCTGCGCGCCCTGTGGCCGCAGCGCATCCAGGCCCTGGCCGGGGCGAGCGCCCTGTCCGACATGGGGGCCTGGGAGCAGGCCGACCGCCGCTCCACCTGGCTGGCCTCCCTGGCCGACCAGTCCCGGGCCAAGCTGGACCTGCTGGGCCGGCAAACCGCCAAGCTGCGCCAGAACATCGAGCTGCAGAGCACCCTGCGCGCCGACGCCGAGATCCGCCTGGCCCAGGTCAACCAGGCCAAGGACGGGCTGCTGGCGGACAAGCTGGCCTTCCTGCGCGGCATCCAGAACGTGCGCGCCCAGCGGCTCACCGAGGAGCAGTCCCTGTCCCAGGTCATGGCCGCCATCGAGGACCTCAAGTACCGGCTCAAGGCCCTGGAGGACCGCAAGTTCCCCCAGTTCAAGGGCCGGCTCGCCCTGCCCGCCCCGGGCAAGGTGGTGGCCCGGCCCGGCTCGTCCGAGGGCGGGGGCCGGCCCGGGCTGGGCCTGTCCACGCCGAACGGGACCGAGGTGCGCTCGGTGTTCTGGGGCAAGGTGGTGCACAACGACCTGTTGCGCGGCTTCGGCCAGGTGGTCATCGTGTACCACGGGGAGGAATACTATTCGCTCTACGCCTTCCTGGCCGACACCCGGGTCCGGGTGGGCCAGGAGGTGGAGAAGGGGGAACCCTTGGGCAGCGCGGGGTTCTACCCGCCGGCCAAGGGTTCCGGGCTCTATTTTGAATTGCGTTTTGGCCAGAAAGCAATTAATCCTGAATCTTGGTTCGCGGCCCTGGACTGACGCCCGCACGGCCGCACGAGGAGTACTCCCCGGGCCCATCCGGCCCCTCCTCGCCATCCCCCCGGAGGATTCATGCGCATCACCATATGGATTCTGACCTTTGTTCTCGTGGCCGGCCTCACCGTGGCCGCGGGCCAGGCCCCCGCGCCCCAGGAACAGGACCTGTTCGGCCCGCTCAAGCGCTTCAGCCAGGTCCTGGACCTGGTGGAAGACCACTACGTGCGCCCGGTGACCCGCGACGAGCTCATCAACGGCGCCATCGAGGGCATGCTCCAGCGCCTGGACCCGCACTCCGCCTTCATGACCAAGGAAGACTTCAAGGAGATGCAGATCAGCACCCAGGGCGAGTTCGGGGGCATCGGCATCGAAATCACCCTGCAGAACGGCCGGCTCACGGTCATCTCCCCCATCGAGGACACCCCGGCCTACAAGGCCGGCATGATGGCCGGCGACATCATCCTGGAGATCGACGGCCAGCCCACCCAGGACATCACCCTCATGGACGCGGTCAAGCAGATCCGGGGCCCCAAGGGCACCAAGGTGGAGCTCACCATCCTGCACAAGGGCGGCAACGCGCCGGTGAAGGTCTCCCTGGTGCGCGACACCATCCCCATCCGCAGCGCCAAGAGCGAAACCCTGGAGGACGGCTACGTCTACCTGCGCCTGACCCGGTTCAACGAGAACACCACCGAGGAGATGCGCAAGCTCCTCAAGAAGGCCGGGGGCAAGGCCGACATCAAGGGCGTGGTCCTGGACCTGCGCAACAACCCGGGCGGGCTCCTGGACCAGGCCGTGTCCGTGGCCGACGCCTTCCTGCCCGCGGGCACCGTGGTCTACATCCAGGGCCGCGACGCCGAGTCGCGCAAGGACTTCAACGCCAAGACCTCGGCCGACGACATCGACGCGCCCATGGTGGTGCTCATCAACGCCGGCTCGGCCTC
>DKEU01000103.1:0-6623 GCA_002452635.1 Desulfovibrionaceae bacterium UBA6814
CTGGCGGCTGGTGATGCGCTGCAGCGCGGCCACCACCTGGGTGCCCACCTCCAGCGCGTCCACGCACAGGTGGGGCATGGCCCCGTGCCCGCCCTTGCCGATGATGCGCACCTCGAACCAGCTCATGGCGGCCATGAGGTTGCCGGGCTTCACGCCCACCGTGCCCAGGGGCAGGGCGGGCCACAGGTGCTGGCCGAAGCACCAGTCCACCGGGTGTTTCTCGAACAGGCCCTGGTCCAGCATGGCCTGGGCCCCGCCGGCCACCTCCTCGGCGGGCTGGAACACCAGCAGGATCGTGCCGGACAGGCTGTCCTTGATCTCCGCCAGGACCTTGGCCGCGCCCAGGAGCATGGCCGTATGGCAGTCGTGGCCGCAGCAGTGGGCTGCGCCCGCGTGGGTGGAGGCGAAGGCCAGGCCCGACTCCTCCTGCATGGGCAGGGCGTCCATGTCCGCGCGGAACATGACGCTGGGGCCGGGCCGGCCGGTGTCCAGCACCGCGGCCACGCCGGTGCCGCCCACCCCGGTCTCGGGCGCGTAGCCCAGGCCCCGCAGGGTCTCGGCCACGTAGGCGGCGGTCTTCTCCTCCTGGAACGCCACCTCGGGAATGGCGTGCAGATGGCGGCGGACCCCGACGGTCCAGTCCCGGACTGCCTCCAGGCGTTCGGTCAACGTACGCATTGCAGACTCCTAAAGCTCTACGAACTTGAGCACGTGGTCCTTGTCCTGGGGCTTGGTGAGGTAGGACACCGCCACCAGGAAGATGATGTTCAGGACCAGGCCCTGGATGCCGGGGTTGATGTCCCACAGCTTGGGCGCGAACTTAAAGGCGATGGCGTAGTTGTAGCACACGCCCACCACCAGGCCGGCCAGCGCGCCCTGCCTCGTGGCCCGGGGCCAGAAGAAGGTGGCGAAGGCCAGGGGCAGCAGCTGCACGATGGAGCCGTATGCGCCGAGCAGCAGGGCCACCAGGGTCTGGCCGCCGAAGATGGTCACCAGGTAGGAGACCAGGCCGAACAGGACCACGAAGATGCGGATGATCTTGGTGGCCTCGGCGTCGGAGGTGGGCCGGCCCATGAGCACGCTGATGAAGTCCTGGGCGAAGATGGAGCCCGCGGCGTGGGTGATGGTGTCCTGGGTGGACATGGCGGCGGCCAGGGCCGCGGCCAGCACCAGGCCCACGGCTGCGGCCGGGAACTGCATGTTGGTGAACATCCAGGGCAGGATGCGGTCCGGCGCGCCGAGCACGTCGGGCTCCACCTGCAGGATGCCCGCGAACCCGATGAGCAGCACCGGGATGAGCATCACCGCGAAGGTGGGGTAGTAGACGATGGTGCGGCGCAGGGTGCGCCGGGAGTCGGCGGTGTAGGCCTTCATGAACAGGTGGGGCCACATGGTGAAGCCGAGCACGGACACCAGCACGGCCGTGGAGTAGGCCGCGAAGCTCATCTTGGTGCCGGGACCCACCAGCAGGTGGGTGGGCTTGGCCGCGATGATCTTCATGAACATGTCCGTGGGGCCGTCATAGAGGGAGTAGCAGAAGTACAGGCCCAGGACCCAGGCGGTGATGACCATGAACGCGCCCTGGAACACGTTGGTCCAGGCCACGCCGCGCACGCCGCCGAAGAACACGTAGATGAGCACCACCGCGTAGGCGATGAGCGCGCCGGCCCAGAAGGGAATGGCCCCGTCCGAGGCGATCTCGAACACGTAGGCGCTGCCCTTCATCTGCAGGGACACGTACTGGATGAAGGCCAGGGTGGAGACGATGGCGATGATGACGGACAGGGCCCGCGACTGGAAGCGGTCGCTGAAGAGCTGGGCCTGGGTCACGTAGCCGAACTTCTGTCCCGCGGCCTGGGCCTTGGGGCCCCACACCAGCCAGGGCACCAGGCCCAGGGCGCAGTAGCCCAGGATGTAGAAGGCCGGGGCGCCCTTGGAATAGGCCCAGCCCGGGCCGCCCAGGTAGGCGAAGGCGCTGAAGATGGCGCCGCCCATGAGGAAGTACATGCAGATGAAGCCCAGGCTGCGGCTGGCCGCGATGTACTCCACCGCCGAGTCGGCCCGGCCGCGGCCGGCCACCGCGCCCAGGAAGAGCACGAACAGCAGGTAGACGCCGATGACCGAGAGGATGATGACCTGGTTCATGCTATTCCTCCCCCTGCTCGTCTTTGTAGAGCACCCGCTCCATGACCAGGAGCGCGACGTATTCCACGATCACCAGGGCCACCACCGCGAACATGCCGAAGGGCATGCCCAGGACGATGGGCAGGGCCGAGTTGGCGAAGACGAAGTAGAAGGCCTGGGCCAGGATGATGGCGATGAAGAAAAGCACGAACACGGTGATGATGGGGCGTCGACTGGGAGGGACCTTCGAGGCGAAGAAACGCAGGCTGTAGTCGTCGCGAGACATACGTCCTCCTGGAAGTGAAGGTTAGAGGCCGGGATTGGATGCACCCGGAGCCTTGGGACCTGTCTTGAGCGCCTGGGGCGCAACACGCGGATGGAGCCTGGCGGGTCCGTCCGTCGTGGTATGTCCGGTGTCGCCCGGGCAGGCGGGCAACGGCTCGTTCATGCGCCGCAGGACTCTGGCTGGCAACGTCAGGGCTCGGTGGAGGGCGAGTCGGGTAGTTGCTGCCTGCCGTCACGCGGGTCGATGCGCGCTGGAATGGCAGCCTTCCGTGCATTGCACGGAGGATGCGGGGTCCAGGAGGACGCAGGGGCTGCTGACCGTTGTTTAGCACCCCTGTCCAGCGATTTGGAATGTGGCAGAAACCGGTTGGAGAATCAAGTCATACTCTTCAGAACGGAGGTGATGCTATGGTATTGCTTTGCTGATGTCCAAAAAGCCATTCTACTAAATCCACGTCACAATCTCGCCCCGTTGGAATGCCTGGATTGCACAGGTGTCCCTTTTGCATACTATTGCGGTATGCAAATGTTATTAATTATTACAGATTGTTATCCAGGGAAAACACAAGCCGCCATTCCGTCCGGCCGGTGAAAAATCCACGTCACACTTTGCAGGAACGCTGGCCCACGCAACGCGTTTTCAGGAGAGAGCAGGGGGAATGGGGGGAGCGTGAGAAGAGGGGAGAGCCCTCCTTTAGGAAAGGCGGCTCTCCCCTGCCGGTGTGTTCTAGAACTTCGTGCTCACCGTGGGCTTGAGGCGGGTGAGGCGGGAGCGGTTGGCGTCGGTGGCCAGTTCGGCCAGCTCCGGCGACATGGGGATGGTGCGCGAGGACATGGCCAGGACTTCGTTGTCCGGGGCGTGGATGAGCTTGATGTTGAAGCGCACGCTGCGCGAGGTCTCGGTGAAGGTGCCCACCAGGATGAGGGCGCTGGGCGCCTGGTTCTCGGCCAGGAGCTGTACGTCGCGGGTGAGCAGGAGTTCGCCGGTCTTGGGCGCGAAGAGCACGGTCTTGCCCTTGCGGATGTCCTGCACCCGGTAGCCGGCCTGCACGAACCAGGAGGCCAGCTCCTCGGCGAAGAGCCGGGCCAGGGGGGAGGACATCTCCAGGTCGTCCAGGCTGGCCGGGGTGGTGACCATGAGCACCTGGCCCTTGGCCGGGCCTTCCACGAGTTGCAGCCGCTCCACGATCTGGGCGTCGAGTTCCGCGGCCAGGTCGCGGGCGGTCTCCGGCACGCCGCCGGCCAGGGCCGGTGCGGCCAGGACCAGCGCGGCCAGGGCGGCGGCAGCGGCCAGGATGAGCTTGCGGGGCATGGGCATGGGCGTGTCCTTGGGTCAGCGTTGGCTGCGGATCTGGCGGTCCGCGGCCTCCAGTTCTTCCACGATGCGGGTCTTGAGTTCCGGGTGGCGCGCGGTGGCCAGGGCCTGCAGGTAGCGGTCGCGGGCCATCTCCAGCCGGCCCTGGGCCTGGTATTCCCGGGCCAGGGTGAAGTTGGCCAGGGTGTTCTCGTGCTCGGGCAGGACCTCGGCCTGGGTGGCGGGCTTCGCGGCGCAGCCCGAGAGGCCGAGGGCCAGGGCCAGGACGAGGAGGTAGGCGCGCAGGTGCATGGCTGTTCCCCTAGTGGAGGTCCCGCTCCATGAGGGCCAGGCCCAGGCTGCCCTGGTCCTTGGCCTCCTTGAAGGAGCTGAAGCGGGTGTACGTCTGGTGGGTGGTCATGCCCGCGCCCTTGGCGAGCATGGTGCGGGTGGTCTCGGTCTGGCCGAAGACCAGGCCGGTGGTGCGCAGGACCATGCCGTCCCCGGCGCGGAAGATGCGGGCGTTCACGTACACCGAGTTCCGGTCGAAGTAGTAGGTGCCGGTGACCACCATGGCCTCGGGCCCCAGGGGCACCACCAGGTTGGGGTCGCGGGTGAGCACGAACTCCCCGCCCTCGCGCGGGGTGATGCTGGGCAGGGCGCGGTATTCGCGCACGGGCACGCCGCGCCGGGACAGTTCGTGGAAGAGCAGCTCGGCCATGAGCCGGCCGAAGGACGAGGTCTGGTTGAAGTCGTCCTGGTTCACGAACGAGGCGGGCAGGGCCACCGGGCCGGGCAGCCTTTCCCCGGCCTCCAGGAGCTGGGAGGCCATTTCGCGCACCCGCAGCTTGAGTTCCCGGGCGTTCTCCAGGGAGGGGGAGGGCGGGGCGATGGGCTTGTCCGCGCCCAGCCACACGTAGCCGCCCCGGCCGTCCGGGGCGAGCACGCCGGCGTGCAGGCTCTTGGCGTCGCGGCGCACGTAGGGCACGCCGTTCACGTACACCGTGCCCTTTTCCGTGGCCAGGGCGCCGGCCCCGGGGTCCATGGCCGTGGACGACCCGGCCAGGGCCGTATAGGGCCGTTCCGGGTCCGCCAGGGGGCTGGCCGGTTCCTGGGCCTGGGCGGATGGCGCGGCCAGGGCCAGGCCCAGGGCCGCTGCCGCCGTCCAGGCGAGAAGGGTTTTCATGCGCTGCTCCATCGCGGGTGGTCGCCGCGTATGCTCGGGTTCTGCGGATTGTATCGGCAGCTTTGCAACCTTTCTTTAGGCAAGTCGCCGCCGCGGGTTGCGCCGGCTGGGGTTTCGGGTAGAGTGGGGCCCCAAACCCGTTGCCCTGGCGGAGGAATCATGCGCGCGCTGCTGCTTTGCTGTCTCGCCCTTTGCCTGGCTGCGCCCGCCGCTGCGGACGACGCCGTCTACGCGGAGCTGCTCGGCGCGTACGTCCATGCCGGGGTGGTGGACTACGCCGGGCTCAAGGCCGACGAGGCCCGGCTCGACGCCTACCTGGCCGAACTGGAGCACACCGACGCCGCGGCCCTGGACCTGGAGTCCCGCAAGGCCTTCTACATCAACGCCTACAACGCCTGGACCCTCAAGCTCATCCTCACGGCCTGGCCCGGGGTGAAGAGCATCAAGGAGCTGGGCGGTCTGTTCTCCGGGCCGTGGAGCCGGGAGCTGGTGCGCATCGAGGGCAAGGTGCTGACCCTGGACGAGGTGGAGCACGGCATCCTGCGCAAGCCGCCCTTCACGGACCCGCGCATCCATTTCGCGGTCAATTGCGCGTCCCGGAGCTGTCCGCCCCTGCGCCCGGAGCCCTATGCCGGGGACCGGCTGGACGCGCAGTTGGAGGACGCGACGGAGTCCTTCATCAACGCGCCCGGCAACACCGTGGTGGACGGCGACCTGGTGTGGGTGAGCAGGATCTTCGACTGGTACGGCGAGGACTTCCGCGACGCGCCCCTGGACTTCGTGCGCCGCCATGCCCGGGGTGAACTCATGGAGAAGCTGGACGCCCTGGGCGGCCGGGCCCGGGTGCGCTTCCTGGACTACGACTGGTCGCTGAACGGGGAGTAGCTTTTCAGATGCGGTCAGCCGGGACGTCGGCCAGGAACTCGAAGAGTTCGTCCACGTGCTCGGGAAAATCCTCGGTGCGGTAGCGCGCGCCGCAGGCCGGGCAGGAGAGGGTGACCTCGCGGCAGCCGCGGTGGGCGGTGAGGGGCTTTGCGCAGGCCTTGCAGGGAATGTCCGTGGCTGATTCGCGGCGGCGGCCGAACAGGGGCGTGTTCCACATGGCGCCGGAGTCTGCCCCAAAGCCCGCCGGGCTGCAAGCGCCCTGGGACGACACGCGTATCGCGCTGATTCGTCTTGCCAAATCCTCGGCATGCTGTATTGTCAGGGATACGCCTCGGCTTCAGGCCGAGCCGCCACCCTTCAGGAGGAAATCGCCATGATGAGCAAGAAGATGGTCAAGCAGATGAACGCCCAGGTGCAGTGGGAGCTGTACTCCGGGTATATCTACCTCTCCATGGCCGCGTACTTCGCGGACCTGGGCCTGCCCGGCTTCGCGGCGTGGATGACCTCCCAGGCCTGGGAGGAGCAGACCCACGCCCTGCGGTTCTACAACTACATCATCGAGCGCGGGGCCAAGGTGGAGCTGTTGGCCATCGACAAGCCCCAGGCCGCCTGGGACTCGCCCCTGGCCGTGTTCCAGCACGCCCTGGAGCACGAGCAGGGCGTGACCAAGCGCATCAACGACCTGATGAACGTGGCCGTGGCCGAAAAGGACCACGCCACCCAGATCTTCCTGCAGTGGTTCATCTCCGAGCAGGTGGAGGAAGAGGACAGCGTGGCCGAGGTGGTGGGCAAGCTCAAGCTCATCGGCAAGGACGGCAGCGGCCTGTTCATGCTGGACAAGGAACTGGC
>DKEU01000103.1:6632-14662 GCA_002452635.1 Desulfovibrionaceae bacterium UBA6814
ATGGCCCGCAACATTGACGACATGCTCTGCAAGGCCCTGGAGCTCACCGAACGGTCGGCGGAGGCCTACCGCAAGGCCAAAGCCGCGTGTTCCGAGGCCCTGGGCGCGGAGGTCTTCGGCCTGCTGCTCAAGGACAAGGAGGAGGCGGTGCACCGCATCGGCGACATCCGCCGCTCCCTGAGCCAGGGCAAGGACTTCGCCGACGCCTGTTCCCTGCCCGAGGAGGACGAGCGGGACCTCTCCTCGGTGCTGGCCGGCCTGGCCGCCAAGTACGCGGCCCCCAAGGGCGCGTGCCTCACCGAGAAGGAGTCCCTCAAGATGGCCGCGGAGCTGGAGCAGGCCGGCATCACCTTCTACGAGGCCGAGCTGCCCAAGGCCGCGGGCAAGACCGAGAAGGCGTTCGTGGACTTCATGCTGGGCGAGACCAGGGGCCATTACCTGCTCGTCCGGGACATGCAGTCCTACTACGAGGACCCCGAGGACTGGACCCGGACCATGGGCCGCGGCGGCCTGGATGGAGCGTAGCAGGCCGTTGAAAAATCCGCGATGGCCGCGTTGCTCGAATCCGTCAAACCCTCACGTATTTCGGAATACGCTTCGGGCTTGACGTCTCCTCGCGCCTTGCCCTCGCGTTTTTTGAACGGCCTGCAGATAAACAGTCTCCCGGAGGATCATCCCGATGTCTGACGGAAGCGTGAACATCCTCATCGCCGGCGAGGCCGGGCAGGGCCTGGTCACGGTGGGCGAACTGCTGACCAAGAGCCTGGTGCGCAGCGGCTACTGCGTGCACGTGAACCAGGACTACCAGTCGCGCATCCGGGGCGGGCACAACACCTTCGCCATCCGGGCCGCCACCTTCCCGGTGGAGGCCCCGGTGGACGAGGTGGACATCCTGGTGGCCCTGAACCAGGAGAGCATCGACCTGCACCGGAGCCAGGTGAAGGAGGGCGGGCTCCTGCTTTTGGGCGAGTCCCTGGACCTGGACGGGGAGTGCGTGATCCGCATCCCGTTCAAGGAGCTGGCGCCCAAGCCCATCTTCTACAACGTGGCGGCCCTGGGCGCGCTGGCCTCGGTCATCGGCCTGGACCGCGAGGCCCCGGCCGCGCTGCTCAAGAAGACCTTCGGCAAGAAGGGCGAGGAGATCGTCCGGCAGAACCTGGAGGTCCTGGAGAAATCCTACGACTGGGCCACGGGCCAGGGCCGCTGCCGGCTCGCGCCCCTGCCCCCGGTGGAGCCTCCCGGCACCCGGCTCATGCTCACCGCCAACCAGGCCATAGCCCTGGGGGCCATGGCCGCAGGCGTGAAGTTCTGCTCCTTCTATCCCATGACCCCCTCCACCTCGGTGGCCCTGACCCTGGCCGCCCATGGGCCCAAGCTGGGGATCATGGTGGAGCAGGCCGAGGACGAGATCGCGGCCCTGAACATGGGCCTGGGCGCGGCCTTTGCCGGCGCGCGCACCATCGTCCCCACCTCGGGCGGCGGGTTCGCCCTCATGGTGGAGGCCCTGAGCCTGGCGGGCATGATCGAGCAGCCCATCATCATCGCGCTCATCCAGCGGCCCGGGCCGGCCACGGGCCTGCCCACCCGCACCGAGCAGGGCGACCTGAACCTGGCCCTGTACGCGGGCCACGGCGACTTCCCCCGGGCCATCTTCGCCCCGGGCACGGTGGAGGACTTCTTCTCCCTCACGGTCCGGGCCTTTGACCAGGCCGAGAAGTGGCAGTCTCCCGTGTTCGTGCTGGGCGACCAGTACATGTCCGATTCCTACCGGTCCGTCGCGCCCTTCGACCTGGACGCCCTGCCCGCGGTCGCGGGCCCGGACCTGTCCGACGACAACGCCGAGGGCTACGAGCGCTTTGCCGTGACCGTGAACGGGGTGTCGCCCCGGCGCATCCCGGGCTTCGGCAGGTCGCTGGTGCTGGCCGACTCGGACGAGCACACCCCGGACGGCCACATCACCGAGGACCTCGCGGTGCGCACCGCGATGGTGGAGAAGCGCCTGCGCAAGGGATGCGGCCTGCACGCCGACGTGCTCCCGCCGGAGTACTCCGGGGACACGCACCCTGATCTGCTCCTGGTGAACTGGGGCACCAGCCGGGGCGCGGTGCTGGAGGCCGCGGCCATGCTGCGCGCCCAGGGAAAGACCGTGGGCTGCCTGCACTTCAGCCAGGTCTGGCCGCTGGCGCCCGAGTCCTTCCTGCTGGAGCTCAAGGGAGCCAAGGAGGTGGTCTGCGTGGAGGGCAACGCCACGGGCCAGTTCGCGGACCTGCTGGCCAAGGCGTCGGGCGTGCGCATCCAGAAACTGGTGCTGCGCTACGACGGCCTGCCCTTCACCGCCCAGTACATCCTGGACAAGCTCGGCACGGTCAGCGAGACCCTGCGCTGTTTGTAAGGAGAGATACGATGGATCCCAAGGAATTCGGCGAGTTCGTGACCGCCTGGTGCCCGGGGTGCGGCAACTTCGCCATTCTCAAGACCCTGAAGGCGGCCCTGGCCGGGCTGGACATCCCGCCCCACAAGCTGCTCATGGTCTCGGGCATCGGCCAGGCGGCCAAGACCCCGCACTACCTGCGCTGCAACGGGTTCAACGGCCTGCACGGCCGCTCCCTGCCCCCGGCCCAGGGGGCCAAGCTGGCCAACGGCGAGCTCACGGTGGTGGCGGTCAGCGGCGACGGCTGCTCCTACGGCGAGGGCGGCAACCACTTCCTGGCGGCCATGCGCCGCAACGTGGACATCACCCTCCTGGCCCACGACAACCAGATCTACGGCCTGACCAAGGGCCAGGCCAGCCCCACCACCATGCAGGGCCAGGTGACCAAGGCCCAGCCCCTGGGCGCGCCGTCCAACCCCTTCAACCCGGTGGCCGTGGCCATCGCCATGAAGGTGGGCTTCGTGGCCCGGGGATTCGCCGGGGACACGGAGCTGCTCCTGGACCTCATGCAGCAGGCCATCTCGCACAAGGGCTTCTCCCTGGTGGACATCCTGCAGCCCTGCGTGTCCTTCAACAAGGTGAACACCTACGCCTGGTACAAGGAGCGGGTGTACCGCCTGGGCGAGGACCACGACCCCCGGGATTGGTCCGCGGCCATGGCCAAGGCCATGGAGTTCGGGGACCGCATCCCCACGGGCGTGCTGTATCGCGAGGAAAAGCCGGACTTCGCGGCGCGCTTCCCCTACCTGGCCCACGGGCCCCTGGGCAAGCAGCCGGTGGACAGGGACGCCCTGCGCGAGGTCATGGAGACCTTCGCCTAGATCAACCGAACGGCCGGCCCCTTGCGGGGCCGGTCTCTTTTGGGAGACATGATGAAACTGCTGTTCGTTCCCTTCAGCGGCGAGGCCCTGTGCGTGATGCACGTGTTCCTGAACGCCCTGGACGCGGCGGATCGCGGCCAGGAGGCCGGGATCGTGTTCGAGGGCGCGTCCACCAAGCTGGTGCCCGTGTATGCCGCACCGGACAATCCCTTCCATGGGCTGTACGCCAAGGCCAAGGCGCAGGGGCTCGTCCTGGGCGCGTGCAAGGCCTGTTCGAACAAGATGGGCGTGCTGGAGGCGGTGCAGGCCGAGGGCCTGGAGCTGCTGGGCGAGATGTCCGGCCACCCGAGCCTGGCCCGCTTCGCGGCCGAGGGCTGGCAGATCATTACGGTCTAGCGCCCTGCCCGGAAGGGCCGGACGCCCTTGCGCCTCGCGCCGGAATGCCGCAACGGCGTGCCCGCACGGGCTCTCGCTTCAAGGCCCGGACAGGCCGGTCCGTCCCGCCGGTTTTTCCCGTGATTACGATGTTTCCAGATTTTTTCTGGAGTTTTTATCCCGATTCTCTGGACTCGTCTCCCCGCTGTGGTATACTGCGCTTCCGGCTGCATCGCGGCAAAGGCCGGGGAGCAGCGAGGAGGACGTCATGGTCAAGTGGGCGGCGCTTTTTCTGGCAGTGGTGGTGGTGAAGGTCCTGGTGGAGTTCGTGCGCGGCCGGCGCATGTCCGGCGGCCTGGACCGGTTCGACTTCAAGGCGGCCAAGGCCCGCGAATTCTCGGCCCGCTGACCCGGGTCACCTGCCGCCGCCCGGCCCCAGCTCCGGCCAGATCTGGGTCGCCGCCTCGCGGCCGAGCCGGGCGAAGAACACCGCATAGGCCGGCTCCCCGCCGGCGCTGAATTCCACAAAGCCGACCTTCTTTCCCGTGGTCCCGTCCTGGTTCCGCACCAGCACCCCGAAATCCTGCACCCGCATGGTGATGCGCTCCTTGCTCAGGTGCCTGTGGGGGTGCGCCAGCACGTCCTGCACCAGGAGGAGGAAGTCCTCGTCCCCGGCGGGCTGCTCGGGCAGGGCCTCCAGTTCCGCGTCCAGCTCCTCGGCCTGTCTGCGCAGGTCGGCCAGGGTGGCCTCCATCTCGCGCCGGGCTTCGGAAAAGGCCTCCTCCTGGCGCACCTGCAACTCCAGGGTGCCGGCCTCGCGCTTGACCAGGTCCAGCACCTCCCGCAGGGAGCGGCGGGACTCCTCGGCTCGGGCCAGGCGGGCCGGGACCAGGCCGGCCAGGGTGCGCAGCAGGTGCTCCACGAAGAGCTCGCGCACCTGTTGCCCGGTGCGGGCCGCCACCAGGACCCGGTGGCCCTCGAAGCTCACCGCGGTCTGCAGCACGTCCTTGTGCAGGACCTCCCCGGCCTGTTCGTAGCCGAACGTGGTGGATTCCTTGCGGTGCATGGCCAGGAGGAAGTGGCAGGCCCGGACCGCGGGGTCTTCCAGCATCCGGCGCACCGCGTCCAGGCTGCGCAGCATGGCCAGGCCCTGTTCCGGGCCGGCGGCCATGAGGGGGATGAGGGGATTGGCGTCCCAGGCGCCCTGGGCCAGGTTCATTGGCTCGCCCAGTTCGTCGGCCAGGCTGCGGGCGTACTCCAGGGCCGCGGCCGAGGCCTGGGCCAGCCTGGCCTCGAAGTCCGGCACGTGGCGCAGCCGGGACGCAGCCTCGGCCGCCACCTCGGCGGCCCGGCGCAGGTCCGCGGGCAGGGCGGAGGGGTCCGGCGCGCCGTTGGGCCGGGTGAGGCGTTCGAACCAGCGGAGGAAACGGCTCATGGGCCTGGCCTGGATTGGGGTTTTTCCGCTTGTACGCCAGGTTAGCCCACTCCCGGGAGACTGTAAACCGGCCCGAAAGCAAGACCCCCGGCAGGCCGGGGGTCTCCAGGCTGCTGATAAAGCCCCATCTGCGTCGTTGCCGCGGAAAAGGCTGAAACTCACGTAGCTCCAACTACGCTTCGTTCCAGCCTTTTCCTCGCGCCTAGCATCTGGGGCTTTCTGAGCAGCCTGGTCAGCTTGACGTTGTCATCAAGCTGAAGACCCCCGGCAGGCCGGGGGTCTCGGGGCCGCCCCTGGGCGGCGGGAAAAGGCGAGAGCAGTGTTAGTCGTACTTCACCGACGAGAACTGCATGAGCTTGTCCCAGTGGTGGTAGGCCTCGATGTAGCGGATGCTGCCGGTCTTGCCCCGCAGCACCATGGAGTGGGTGTAGGCCCCGCGCTTGTCGTAGAGCACGCCCTTGAGGAAGGTGCCGCCGGAGATGCCGGTGGCCGCGAAGAAGGTGTCGTCGCTCCTCACCAGGGTCTTGGTGGTGAAGATCTCGCGCAGGTCCTTGCCCGCGTCGATGATGGCGTGCTCCTCCTTCTTGGACTGGGGGTCCATGCGGCAGAACATCTCGCCGTTGTAGGCCTTGAGCGCGCAGGCGGTGAGCACCGCCTCGGGGGTGCCGCCGGTGCCCATCATCACGTCCACCTGGGAGCGCGGGTCGCAGGCCATGAGCGCGCCGGCCACGTCGCCGTCGGTGTGCAGCTCGATGCGGGCCCCGGTCTCCCGGATCTCCTCGATGAGCTTCTTGTGCCGGGGCTTGTCCAGCACGAACACGATGAGGTCGTCCACGTCCTTGTCCAGGGCCTTGGCGATGCGCTTCAGGTTGTCCTTGACCGGGGAATCCAGGTGCACCGCGTCCTTGGCCTCGCTGGGCACCACCAGCTTCTGCATGTAGTAGCTCGCGCCAGGGTCGAACATGCTGCCGGCCGGGGCCACGGCCACGGTGGAGATGGCGTTGGGCCGGCCGAAGGCCAGGAGCCGGGTACCCTCCACCGGGTCCACGGCCACGTCCACCTTGGGGCCGGAGCCCTTGCCCAGCTTTTCGCCGGCGTGCAGCATGGGGGCGTTGTCCTTTTCGCCCTCGCCGATGACCACCGTGCCCTCGATGCGCATGGAGCTGAAGGTCATGCGCATGGCCTGCACCGCGGCGTTGTCGCCGGCGTCCTTGTCGCCCTTGCCCAGCCAGCGGGCCGAGGCCAGGGCCGCGGCTTCGGTGATGCGCACCAGGTCCAGCGCCAGGTTTTTGTCCGGGGCTTGCGTTTCCATGTCTACTCCCCTGTCTGGAGTTTGTTTGCGATGAGCCGGGCCAGGTTGTCCGGCGTGAATCCGTACTTTTCGGCCAGCACCCCGGCCGGGGCCGAGTGGCCGAAGTGGTCCAGTCCCAGGATGATCCCGCCCTCGCCCACGTACGTGCGCCAGGGGCCGGAGCGTCCCGCCTCCACCGCCACCCGCAGTACGCCCGTTCCGAGCACCTGGCAACGGTAGTCCTCGGGCTGCTCGTCGAAGACCTCCAGGCAGGGCAGGCTCACCACCCGCACCCGGCGCGGGGCCAGGAGCTTGGCCGCGTCCAGGGCCAGGGAGACCTCCGAGCCGGTGGCCAGGATCACCACCTCGGGATCGCCGCCCGCGGCCTCGGCCAGCACGTAGCCGCCCCGGGCCGGACCGCCGGCCAGGGCGGGATGGGCGGCCGGGTCCAGCACCGGCAGGCCCTGCCGGGTGAGGAGCAGGCAGGCGGGCCGCTTCTTCTCGGCCAGGGCCAGGGCCAGGCAGGCCTTGGTCTCATTGGCGTCCGCCGGCCGCAGCACCAGCAGGTTGGGAATGAGCCGCAGGCTGGCCGCGTGCTCGATGGACTGGTGGGTGGGGCCGTCCTCGCCCAGGTGGAAGGAGTCGTGGGTGAACACGAAGAGCGAGGGGATCTCCTGCAGGGCGGCCAGGCGGATGGCCCCGCGGCAGTAGTCCGAGAAGGTCAGGAAGGTGGCCCCGAAGGGCACCACCCCGCCGTGCAGGGCCATGCCGTTGACGATGGCCCCCATGGGGAACTCCCGGACGCCGAAGGCCAGGTTGCGCGCCCAGGGGTCGTCCGCCGCGAAGCAGCCCGCCGCCTCCCGGAACTCCTCGGTCATGTTGGAGGGGTCCAGGTCCGCGCTGCCGCCGGCCACCAGGGGGTGGGCCTTGGCCAGGGCCATGAGGCACTTGCCCCAGGCCGAGCGGGTGGCCACCTTCGTGCCGGGCGCGAAGGCCGGCCAGTCCACCCGGAAGCCGGAGCGGGGGTGCATGGCCCGGTCCCAGAAGTCCTCGAACTCCTCGTAGCCGTCCAGGTGGGCGGTCAGGAGCCGGCGCCACTTGCCCACCTCGGCGCTGAGCCCCACGAAATTGCTGCGGAAGTGGACGATCACGTCCTCGGGCACGTAGAAGTCCTCGTCCGGGGGCAGGCCGAGCTTCTCCTTGGTGGCCCGGATCTCCTCCGGGGAGAAGGGGGAGCCGTGGGCCTCGCTCTTGCCCTCCAGGGTGGCCGCGCCCTTGGCCATCATCGTGCGGCCGATGACCAGGCTGGGCCGGCCGGCCTCGGCCGAGGCCGCCTCCAGGGCCTCGCGGATGGCGGCGTGGTCGTGGCCGTCGATGTCCTGCACGTGCCAGCCCATGGCCGCGAACACCGCGCCGTAGTCGGTGGTGTCCGCCCGGGACACCGGGCCGGCCAGCTGCACCGCGTTGGCGTCGTAAAGTACGACGAGCTTGCCCAGGCCCCAGTGCCCGGCCAGGGCCGCGCTGCCCAGGGCCACCGGCTCCTGCAGGTCCCCGTCCGAGGCCAGCACCCAGGTGCGGTGGTCGCAGATGTCCTTGCCCAGGCGGGCGCCGAGCAGCCGCTCGGCCACGGCCATCCCCACGGCCATGCCCAGGCCCTGGCCCAGGGGGCCGGTGGTG
>DKEU01000100.1 GCA_002452635.1 Desulfovibrionaceae bacterium UBA6814
CTCTCCCTCAAGGGCCTGGACCTGGCCCCGCTCAATCCCTACCTGAAGGCCTACACCGGCTATCCCGCGGACACCGGCAAGCTGGACGCGGACCTGGACCTGGCCGTGTCCGGGGACACGCTCTCGGGCGAGAACCGCATCCTGGTGCGCGGCCTGGAGCTGGGGCCGCGCGCGTCGGAGGTCGAGAATCCGGCCGTGCCCATCGAACTGGCCATGTCCCTGCTGGCCGACTCCTCGGGCAACCTGTCCCTGGACATCCCCATCTCCGGCCGCCTGGACGACCCCCAGTTCAACCTGGGCAAGGTCATCGCCAGCGCGATCACGGGCATGGCGGGCAAGCTGGTGACCGCGCCCTTCTCCATCCTGGGCAGCGTGTTCTCCCTGGTGGGCGGGGCGAGCCTCAAGACCGGGACCGTGCCGTTCGCCCCGGGCTCCGCGGCCCTGGGGCCGGAGGCCCGGGAGGCGCTCTCCACCGTGGCCCGGGCCATGGCCGAGCGGCCGCGGCTGGAGGTCACCGCGGGCGGGGTGGCCGCGCCCGGCTACGACGGCGCAGCCCTCCAGGAGGCCCTGTTCCTGCAGAAGCTCAAGGTACGCAAGTTCCGCGACCTCAAGCGCCGGCGGCAGGGGCCGTCCCGGCCCGAGGAGGTGGAGATCGCGCCGGACGAGTACGAGCGCTGGCTCACCGAGGCCTACGAGGCCGAGCCCATGGACAAGCCGCGCACCTTCCTGGGCCTGGCCAGGAAGCAGCCCCGGGAGGAGATGGAGCGGATGCTCCGGGCCGCGGTCACGGTGGGCGACCAGGAACTGATGGACCTGGCCACCGAGCGGGCCAACGCGGCGCGGGAGTTCCTGCTGGACGCCGGGGCCCCCGGCGACCGGGTCTTCGTCCGCGCCCCGGCCCTGGCCAAGGACGGGGAGGGTCTGGTCCGGTTGGGTTTGCGCTAGTTGCATTGAGCCCCATCGGGTGTACTATGGCCTCGGGTGAGCCATGAGCACGATCGCCACGACATATACCGCCCTGTGGGTGGGCGGGGTGCGGGAGGTGGACCGGGAGGCCTGGGACGACCTGGCCGCGCCCCTGGACTATCCCTTCCTGGAGTGGGACTGGCTGGAGCTGGTGGAGAACGGGGGCGGGGCCTCCCTGATGACCGGGTGGATGCCCCGGCACCTGACCCTGTGGCGCGGCCGGCGGCTGGTGGCCGCGGCCCCGCTCTACGTGAAGGCCCACTCCGAGGGCGAGTTCGTGTTCGACCACCCCTTCGCGGACCTGGCCTCGCGCCTGGGCGTGCGCTACTACCCCAAACTCGTCGGCATGAGCCCCTTCACCCCGGCCGCGGGCTACCGCTTCCTGTTGGACCCGGCCGAGGACGAGTGGGAGCTGTGCAGCCGTCTGTCCGCGGAAATCGACCGGTTCTGCGCGGAGCAGGGCATGGGCAGCGCCAGCTTCCTGTTCGCGGATCCGGCCTGGCGGTTCACCATGGAGCGCCTGGGCTGGCTGCCCTGGCTGCACCAGGGGTTCGTGTGGAACAATCCGGGCTATGCCTCCCTGGACCAGTTCTGGGCGCGCTTCCGGGCGGGCCAGCGCCGCAACGTGCGGCGGGACCAGGCCGCGGTGGAGCAGGCCGGGATCGAGGTGCGGGTGGTGGAGGGGTGCGACGCGCCCGAGCACCTGTTCGAGCTCATGCACGCCTACTACGTGCGCACCAACGACAAGTTCGGCCCCTGGGGCTGCCGCTACCTGACCCGGGGCTTCTTCACCGGCGCGGCCCGGGTGTTGCGCGACCGGCTGGCCTTTTCCGTGGCCCAGGCCCCGGGCGACGTCGAGCCCGTGGGCATGGCGCTCTTGACCCGCAAGGGGACCCGGCTGTGGGGCCGCTACTGGGGCGCGGCGCGCAACCTGCCCGGCCTGCACTTCGCGGTGTGCTACTACGCGCCCATGGCCTATGCGGTGGAGCAGGGCCTGGCCAGCTTCGACCCGGGCATGGGCGGCATGCACAAGGTCCGCCGCGGCTTCGTGTCCGCGCCCACGGCCAGCCTGCACCGCTTCCACCAGAAGGCCCTGGACGCGGTGTTCCGCACCCACCTGGACAACATCAACGCGGCCGAGCTGGAGCACATCCGGGAGATGAACGAGATGCTCCCGTTCTCCTCGGCCCAGTGATCCCAATTCCTCCCTTTTTCGTAGCCATCGGGCCGGGCCTGGGGTAGGCTGGGGAAATACTCTCCCGGAGGTTCCCCATGGCTGCGTACGACTTCGACCTCGGCATCCTGGGCGGTGGGGCCGCCGGCCTCACCGTGGCCGCGGGTGCGGCCCGCCTGGGCGTCCGCACCCTGGTCATCGAGAAGGAGCCCCACCTGGGCGGCGACTGCCTGCACTTCGGCTGCGTGCCCAGCAAGACCCTCATCCGCACGGCCAAGGTGCGCCATCTCATGGCCACGGCCGGGAAGTACGGCCTGCCCCAGACGGACCTGCCGCCCGTGGACTTCCGGCAGGTGGCGGCCCGCATCCGCCAGGTCATCGCGGCCATCCAGCCCCACGACTCGCCCGAGCGGTTCTGCTCCCTGGGCGCGCAGGTGGAGTTCGGGGAGCCCTCGTTCGCCGACGACCACGTGGTGGACCTGGGCGGCCGGCGCATCTCCGCGGCCCGTTGGGTGGTGGCCACCGGCTCCTCGGCCGCCATCCCGGACCTGCCCGGCCTGGACCAGGTCCCCTACCTCACCAACCGGGAGATATTCTCCCTGGACGAGCTGCCCGCCTCGCTCCTCATCCTGGGCGGCGGCCCCATCGCGGTGGAGATGGCCCAGAGCTTCGCCCGCCTGGGCTCCCGGGTCACGGTGATCCAGCGCAGTCCCCAGATCATGTCCAAGGAGGACCCGGACCTGGCCGGCATCGTCCAGGAGCGGCTGGAGGCCGAAGGCGTGGTGTTCCATCTGGGCACGCAGCTCCTGGCCGCCCGCCAAGCCGGGAACCAGGCCGAGGTGTCCTTCACCGACGCAGCCGGGCAGGAGCGCAGCGTGCGCAGCCACAAGCTCTTGGTGGCCCTGGGCCGCCGCGCCAACCTGGACGGGTTGGGCCTGGAGAACGCGGGCGTGGCGCACACGGCCCGCGGCATCCCTGTGGACGCGCGCATGCGCACGAGCCGGGCCCACATCTTCGCGGCCGGGGACGTGACCGGCGCGCACCAGTTCACCCACGCCGCAGGCTACGAGGGCGGCATCGTGGTGGCCAACGCGGTGTTCCGCCTGCCCCGCAAGGCGGATTATGCCTGGCTGCCCCACTGCACCTACACCGACCCGGAGCTGGCCTCCCTGGGCCTGAACGAGCAGGCCGCCAAGCAGGCCGGGGTCGAGTACACGGTGTGGACCGAGGAGTTCAGGGCCAACGACCGCAGCCTGGCCGAGGGGTACGAGCACGGGGTGCTCAAGCTCCTGGTGGACAGGAAGGAGAAGCCCCTGGGCGTGCAGATTTGCGGCCCCCATGCCGGCGAGCTCCTGGCCGAGTGGGTGGCTGTCGCGGGGGGCAAGGTGAAGCTCTCGGCCCTGGCCGGCATGGTGCACCCCTATCCCACCCTGGCGGAGATCTCCAAGCGGGTGGCCGGGGACCTGCTGGCCCCGAAGATCTTCTCGGACACGGTGCGCAAGGGCCTCTCCTTGTTCTTCGACTACAAGGGCCGGGCCTGCACGCCCGGGGAGTAGCCTTCCGCGGGTCTTGCCCGCCGCTCAGACGACACTGGACTTTCCCCGGGGTGCGGAGTATGCAGCGCCTCCGTTTATCTATTTCCCTCTTGAAGGAGTTTCGACATGTCTCCCCGCACCGCTGTCAACGACGCCATCCGCAACGTGGCCATCATCGCCCACGTGGACCACGGCAAGA
>DKEU01000195.1:0-6885 GCA_002452635.1 Desulfovibrionaceae bacterium UBA6814
CGCGCACGGCGCGGGCCAGGTGGCGGCCTTCGTGGTGGGGTTGGGGTACGTGCCCCTCTCGCCGGTGGTCTTCCTGGTGGAGAGCGGGTTGGCCGAGCAGGAGCGGCAACAGGTGGCGGAGGACGCCCGGGCCAGGGGCGTGCCCGAACCCGACCGGGGCGCGGTGGAGACCACCTGGGAGGAGTACAAGCTCCGCTACGGGCGGCTCTGGGACCGGATGGCCGGACCCGCCGGGGACCGGACGCCCGAGGCCTACGTGGTTGAGGAGTGTTACCTGGAGCGGCCCGGCAGCGGCGAGGTGCTGGAGGTGGTCCGTCGCCGCGCGGCGAGGGCAGGCGCAAAATCCGGAGGCTCATGATGCTGGACGAGAGAATGGACGCCAAGGCCGCCCGGCGGGTGGACCCGCCCGGCCAGGAGGAGTTCGCCTCCCTGCGGGAGATTCCCTTCTTCGACATCTTCACCAAGGACGCGGACCTGGCCCTCATCGTGCGCAAGGGGGAGTGGCTCCGGGTGGAGCCGGGCACGGCGCTGGTGCGCGAGGGCGACCTGGAGCACGACTTCTTCGTGCTGGTCTCGGGTTCGGCCCGGGTGGCCAAGGCCGGCCGCGAACTGGCCCGCTTCGGCCGGGGCGACATCTTCGGCGAGATGGGGGCCCTGCTCTTCGAGAAGCGCACGGCCACGGTCACGGCCGAGGAGCCCTGCCTGGTCTTCCGGCTGCACATCGCCTCCCTGAACAAGCTCTCCCTGGGCACGGTCTTTCCCATGCTGGTCCACTTCTACCGGGCCACCGCCCGGCGGCTCATGGCGGCCGACGACGCCCTGGCCATGACCTGATACCACGTTGCGTTGGAAGAACGCAGCTTGGTATCGCGCGCCAGGACGGCGCGCCAGGGGCGAAGCCCATGCGAGGCCGGGCGAAACCGCGTTTTCGCCGGGCCGAGGCGAGCAAAACCCAGGACGGGTTTAGATCGCAACTTGGTCTGAGGCGGCTGGGATTGAAATCTTCGGCCGGGAGCGTATAAGGGAAACGCCGGGGCACTCCCGGCTCGGGGTGGTTGCCCGCCGGAGCCTGTCTCCGGCGGCTTCATGTGTCGGAACTCTTGCCAGGGAGGTGAGCCTATGGCCATCGTCATCAACGATGAAGAGTGCATCGGCTGCGGAACCTGCGCCGAACTGTGCCCGGACGTGTTCGAGATGAACGAGGAGGAGGAAAAGGCCAAGGTCAAGGCCCCGGACTCGGACGCGGACTGCGTGAACGAGGCCATCGATTCCTGCCCGGTGGAGGCCATTTCCAAGGAATAGGTCCCGCGCAACCATGGAGGCTGCCGCCATGCACGACCTCATCCCCACGGCGCTCATGCGCCGCACTGCCATGCTTCTGATCGCGGTCATGGCCCTCCTGGCTTCGGTACCCCGGGCCGAGGCGTCCTTCGTCCCCACCGGGCTGTCCCAGGCCGCGGTCCACGCCCAGGATTTGGCCACGGTGCAGAAGGCCCTGGAGCACAAAGCCGTGACCGAGCGCCTGGCCGCCCTGGGCTACACCCAGGAGGAGGTCTCCTCCCGGCTGGCCCTGCTCTCGGATGACGAACTGCACCGCCTCGCCGGCCAGCTCGATGCGCTGGGCGCGGGCGGAGACGGGCTCGGCTTGGTCATCGCCGTGCTCGTCATCGTGGTTTTGGTGCTGCTCATCCTCAAGCTCTCGGACAAGACCATCACCGTCAACTGATGCCCAGACTGGACAGGGACCGCCCGGACACCGCGGGGCCGCGGGGCCGGGCGGTCCTCTTCTGGGCCGCCGGGATGCTGCTGGCGGCCTGCGCATCCCTGCCGCCGGGCTTCGCCCCGCCGGCGGGCGGCGGGCAGGTCCCGGGCGTGCCCTTTCATCCCCAGGAGGACTTGCAGTGCGGCCCGGCCTCCCTGGCCGGGGTGCTCAACTTCCTGGGCGACCCGGTGACCCCGGACCAGATCGCGGCCCAGGTGTTCCGGCCCGACCTGCGGGGCAGCGTGAGCCTGGACCTGGCCCTGTACCCGCGCACCCGTGGATTCGCCACCCGCTTCTTCCGGGGGACGCCCGGGGACCTGGTGGCCGCGGTGGATGCGGGCCGGCCCCTGGTGCTCATGCTGGACCAGGGCCTGGGCGGGGTGAAGGTGCTGCACTATGTGGTGCTCACCGGCTACCGGCCCGAGGGGGTGGTGGTGAACTCCGGCCGCAGCCAAGGCGTGGTCCTTTCCTGGGCCGGCTTCCTGGCTGACTGGGCCGGGACGGGCAACTGGACCCTGGAGGTGACCCGGCCGTGAGGCGTGCGTCCCGATTTCTCGCCCTTTCGGTCCTGGCGGCCCTGTGCCTGTGGGCCGCGGGCTGTTCCCTGCCGCGCATCGCGGTGCACGACGACCCCTTGTCCCCGGCCGAGCACCTGCAACTGGGCCAGGCCTACGAGGCCAAGGGCGAGGCCGAGGCCGCGGCCCGGGAATACGAGCTGGCCGCCCGCCGCCTGCCCGCCGCCCGGCTCTACCTGGGCAACGTGCGCTTCGGCCAGGGCCGGCTGGACCAAGCCGAGGCGGCCTACCGCGAGGTAATCCGTACAGCTCCTGACAATGCGGAGGCGTACAACAACCTGGCGTGGCTGCTGTATACCAGGCAGGAAAAGCTGGACGAGGCCGAGGAGCTGGCCGCCAAGGCGGTGGCGCTGGAGCCGGGGCGAGCCGCGTTCCGGGACACCCTGGAGCAGGTGCGCCGGGCTCGGGCCGGGTTCAGCCCAGGCTGAAGCGTTTGATGAACCGTTCCTCCAGGCCGCGCAGGTAGTCCCGGGCCTGGGCCGTGTCCGGCCGGGGCGCCCACGGGGCGAAGTCCTTGTCGTCCACCGCGGCGTACGGGCCGTTCTTGACCTCGTAGAGCACCGTGTCCGGGGCCAGGCAGACCAGGGTGTGCCAGGCCCCGGCCCGGATGTCCACGCCCAGGACCCCGGCCTCCCGGTCCAGCAGGACCAGGTTCTCGTCCGCCAGGGTCCCGTCCTCCTCGAACACCGCGATGCCGGCCCGGCCGGCCAGCAGCACGAAGCCCTCGTCCTTGGCCGGGGAGAGGTGGCGGTGCGGCCGGCCGTAGGTGCCGGGCTGCAGCGCGTTGAGCATGCGCTGCAGCAGCGCCCCGTCCTCCTGGTGGAAGCAGTGGATCTCGCGCAGCCGCGCGTTGGCCGCGGCGTCCCGGGCCTTCTGTTGGAGAAGCGTGAGGTCGAGGGCGGCCCAGGGTCCGGGTTCGGCCCGGGTGGCCAGGGGGGAGACGCGGAAGAGGGCCATCAGCCCTTGCCGCCGTAATCCTTGGATACCCCGGCCACGTCGGCGAAGGACACCTCCACCACCAGGTCCCCGCCCTCGGTGGAGAAGGGGATGGACAGGATGGGGGAGCCGCTCACGTGGGACAGGCGGTGGCCCTTGCCCATGATCACCGAGGGGGTGGAGGCCGAGAAGTTCAGGCCCTGCTGGGACAGGTGCATGCGGGCCTGGCCCGCGATCATGTTGGTGAGCTCGCCCACCGCGTCGGCGATGTCGTCGTTCAGGTCGGTGTAGCTCTCGTGCAGCATGTTGTTCACGATGAGCAGGATCGCGCCCTTGGTCAGGGTCAGGGACATGGTGCCCGCGCTCTGGCCGGTGATGCCGATGATGCCGGTCACGTCGCCGGTGGCGGTGCGGGAGGTGTTCACGTAGGGCTTGCCCGGCTTGCCCTCCACGTTGGCCATGGTGCCGAGCACCGAGACCACCGCCTCCAGGAAGGGGTTGATGAAGCCGACGTCGTAGCGGATGGGCTTGGGTTTGCTGGCGGTCACTGGTTGCGGGGGGCCGGAGGAGGCTAGCGCAGGAACACGGACGAGAGTTCCGCCATGGAGCGGTCGTGGATGTCCATGAGCTTGCCGAGCACTCCGGTGTCGAGGCCGAGCAGGGCGGTGGCCTCCTGTTCCTGGCCCGGGAGCACGTACGTCCCGCCCTCGGACACTGCCGCGGCGTGGGCCAGGTTGTCCGCCAGTTGCACCACCGCCGCGTCCCGCGGCTGCGGGGAGAGGTCCGGGGCGTGGTGGAAGGCGATGGCCGCGGTGAGGGTTTCCGGGAACTTCCAGGAATTGAGAAGCGCCCAGGCGACCTCGGCGTGGTCATAGCCCAGGACCCGGCGCTCCGCAACCACCAGGGGGAGCATGTTGTGGCGGGCGAAGAGCATGGCCTCCACCGAGGCGTAGGGCAGGTTCTTGAACACGATGAGCCGGCCCGCGTCGTGCAGCAGCCCCGCGGTGAAGAACCGGTCCGGGGGCAGGCCCGGGATCCGGGAGGCCACCAGCCGGGCGAAGATGCCGCAACTCAGGGAGTGCCGCCAGAAGGTCTGCATGTCCATGAGCTCGCGCGGGATGTCCTTGAAGAAATTGATGGCCGTGATGCCGAGGGCCAGGTTGGACAGCTCGTTCGCGCCCACCAGGGAGATGGCCCGGGCCACCGAGTCCACGGTGGCGGACAGGCCGTAGAAGGGGCTGTTCACCAGCTTGAGCAGCTTGGCGGACAGGGCCACGTCGCTCTCCACCACCCGGGCCACGTCGTTGGCCGAACTGGTGGGCGAGTCCAGCACCTCCTTGATGCGGAAGTAGACGTCCGGGAAGGAGGCCAGCTCGTTCTCGTGGTCCACGATGTCCTGGGGCAGGCCCGCGTCCTTGTGGAACAGATCTGAGAGGTGCTCCACGTTCCTGGCCATGAGCTCGTCCGCGCAGGGGATGAGCCAGCCCTGGTCCAGGGCCGCCCGGGTGCGCCGCGCGCTGGCGTTGAACAGGGCCTCCATGGCCGGGTTGTCCGCGTCCACGTAGAAGTAGAAGCGCCGGGCGTGGTTCACGGCCAGGCTGTCCAGGAATTCCGGGTCCGGCAGGTTGCCGGGAACCCGGATGAAGACCTGCTCCACGCCCATGTCCCGGAGGGTGGCGATGTGCTCCGCGTCGAGCTCCTGCCCGGCGGCGAACAGCACGCTGCCGTCGGTCCCGTTCAGGTTCTTGGCCAGAACCATGCCGGGTTCGAGGTATTCGGTGCAGAGCCTGTACACAGCGTCCTCCGTGTCCGTCCCTGGGCCTCAGCCCTGCTTCTGGTACACGATGCCACCGGGCTGCATCAGCGGGGTGAAGGCCCGGGAAATCTTGTGGATGCTCTCCGAGTGCCCCAGCACCAGGTAGCCTCCGGGCTGGAGGTTGTCGTAGAACCCGGAGATGACCTTCTTCTTCATCTCGTCGTCGAAGTAGATGATCACGTTGCGGCAGAACACCACCTGGGAGCGGGGCACCCGCTTCACGGCCAGGGTGTCGTTCAGGTTGATGGGGCCGAACTGCACCAGCTTCTGCACCTTGGGGTGGATGCGGTAGCCGCCCGGCTCCTTGGTGAAGTAGCGGTCCACGATGTCCTTGGGCGTGGTGCGCAGGGCGTGGTCGTTGTAGAGCCCGGCCTTGGCCTTGACCAGCATGGCCGGGGACAGGTCGTTGGCGGTGATGCGGATGCGCCAGGAGATGATGGACATGCGCAGCATCTCGTGCAGCATGATGCCCAGGGTGTAGGGCTCCTCGCCCGAGGAGCAGCCCGCGCACCAGATGCTGAGCTCCTTCACGCCCCCCTTCTGTTCGTCCATCACCGCGGGCAGCACCTTGTCCCGCACCACGTCCAATTGCTTCTGGTCGCGGAAGAAGCTGGTCTCGTTGGTGGTGATGCGCTCGAAGAGCTGCTGCAGCTCCGCATCCCGGCCCACGCCCAGGCGCAGGTGCCGGGTGTAGTCGCCGAAGTTCTTGAGCCCCAACTCCTTGAGCCGGGCGCCCAGGCGGTTCTCCAGCAGGTACTTGCGCTCGGCCGGGATGTCGATGCCCGTCAGGGAGTAGATGTAGTCGCGCAGCTCCTTGAACTCCGTATCGGAGATCTTCGGCTGGTCCCGCAGGGAGAGCGTTCCGAGTGTGGGCAGCGGCATGTCTGTCGTGTCCGTTCCTTATGAACCGGTTCGTCGCATGAGTATATGCCACCAACCGGCCGAAAAGGAAAGGCCCCTGCCCGTACTCCCGGGCAATCGCTCAGCGCACCCCGCGGCCGGTCAGGAACGGCCCGTACTTCTTGTCCGTGCCCATGATGTGGTCGGTGAGCCAGCTCTTGAGGAAGCGCAACAGGTCCATGCTCACCGTGGCCCGGCCGGCGCGGATGTCCTCGGCGAAGTCCAGGACCTTCTCCACCAGCTTGGAGTGGATCTGGGCGTGGGCCTCGGCCTCGGGGTAGCCGTGCTGGGCGAAGAGCTTCTCCTCGTACTTGAAGTGCTTGACCGTGTAGTCCTTGAGCCGGCCCAGCACGTCGTTCAGCACGTTGGCGCCGCGGCGCTGCCGCATGGCCGCGTGCAGCTCGTTGATGAGGTTCACCAGGACCTTGTGCTGCTCGTCGATGGAGGTGATGCCCACGGACAGGGTCGTGCTCCAGGGGATGAACACCTCGCCGCCCGTCAGGCCGCCCAGGGCGTCGGAGCCCTGCTTGGCCCCGGCCATGCCCTGGATCATGTGGTCCAGCTCCTCCACCAGGCTGTGCACCTCCATGAGGGCCTGGGCCGAGCGGGCCATGCCGTCGGCGGTGTCGCCCGCCACCCGGGTGACCTCGGCCACCGCCCGGTTGATCTCCTCGCTGGCCGCGGACTGCTCCTCGCTGGCCGCGGCGATGGACTGCACCTGGCCCGCGGTCTCGTCCACGATGCGCACGATCTCCTCCATGAACCGGCCGGACTCGTTGGCCGCCTCGGTGCTGGCCACTATGTCCGAGGCCGCGGACTCCACCGCGGCCACGTTCTCCTTGGCGTGGGCCTGGATGTTGCCGATGGCCTGGCCCACCTCCTTGGTGGCGGTCATG
>DKEU01000195.1:6951-22050 GCA_002452635.1 Desulfovibrionaceae bacterium UBA6814
CTGGTCCGCGATGTCGGTGATCACGGTGATGATGCGGCCGATGTTGTCCGCCTCCTGGCCCAGCCGGGCCATGGTCTCCTTGAGGTTCAGGATGCGGCTCTCGATGTGCAGGATGGAGTCCACGGCCCGGCGCACCCCGGCCGCGCCGGTGGTGGCGTACTCCTTGGAGCTGCCCGCGCTGGCCGCGGCGTCGCCGGCGTTGCGCGCCACCTCCAGCACGGTGGAGTTCATCTCCTCCATGGCGGTGGCGGTTTCGGTCATGCGGTCGCGCTGCACCTCCACCCCGGAGTTGACCAGGTCCACCTGGGAGGTGAGCTCCTCGATGGCCGCGAACACCCGCCTGGAGATGTCCCCGGCCCGGTCGGCCGCCTCGGAGATGGAGGTGAGCAGGGCCTGGACCTTGGCCTCCTGGGCCTTGGCCTCGTCCAGGGCGCGGCCGGTCTCGGCCATGGCGGACTCGGCCTGGGCGGTCTTGGCCCGGGCCTCGTCCATGCTGCGGCGCAGGTCGGCCACCATGCTCGCGGTGTCCTCCTTGAGGGCCAGGAGTTCGTGGGAGAAGAGCCCCTCCGCCGTGGCCGAGAGATCGCCGCCCGCCACCTTGCGGGCAAAGGCGCGCAGGGACTCCAGGGGCGCGATGACCCGGATGCGCATGGTGAACAGGGCCAGGATGGCCCCGGCCAGGGCCAGCAGCACGCAGGCGGCCTGGGTGTAGAGCAGGGTGTTCACCTTGCCCTTGGCCTCGGCCTGCATCCGGTCCACCACCGCGTTCAGGGCCTTGGCCAGGGAGGGGTTGTCGGCCTGGAGCTTGGCCATGGTGGCCGGGTCGGTGTGCTCCAGGGCGGCCTCCACGTCGGCGCGGAAGGGCTGCCACCGGTCGCGGACCTGGTCCAGCAGGGCCTTGGCCGCGGCCGAGGCGGCCGGCACCGCGACCTGCGGGCCGGAGGGATTCAGGGTTTCGGGGGCCTCGCCGCCGCGGGCCAGGGCCGCATGGGTCTGCTCGAAGACCGAGATGCTGGCGCGCACCGCCTTGGCGGTGACCGCCGGGTCGATGAGCTTGCCGTCCCCGGACGAGGCCGAGCGGGCCAGCTCCAGTTCCCAGAGCTCCTTGGTCATCTTCTGGAGCAGCATGCGCTGCCGGCCGGCCAGGTTGATGCACAGGCCGTCGTCCTCCTGGCTGGCGGAGATGATCCAGGTGGCGGCGAACATGCCGGCGGCGATGAGGAACAGCAACAGGAGGGACAGGTAGATGCGGGTCTTTATGTTCATGGGTCTGCCTTGCGGGTATCAATCCCTGGTGAATTGGTGGGAGGAAGCCAACGCCTGTACTGAAAATCTGGGCCTGGCGCCAGTGAAAACTCCATGGAGGAAGGTTCGGTTGAATACATACCAGAAGTGTAACTCGGCGCAATAGCCAAGCAACTTAAGCCCCCAGGGGGCGCAACCCAAAAAATGCCGGTAGGATTATGCGCCCATGTTCAGGGCGGCCTCGATGGCCCGGCGCAACTCCTCCATGTCCACGGGCTTGGCGATGTACCCGTCCATGCCCGCGGCCAGGAACCGCTCCTGGTCGCCCTTCATGGCGTGGGCGGTGAGGGCCAGCACCGGGATGGAGGGGCTCCAGGTCCCGGGCTTGGCCGCGCGGATGTGGCGGGTGACCTCCAGCCCGTCCATGCCCGGCATCTGGATGTCCATGAGCACGCAGTCGAACTCCTGGCGGCCCAGGGCGAGCAGGGCGGCCTGGCCGTTCTCCGCCGCGGTGGGAGACATGCCGAGCTTCTTGAGGATCAGGGTCACGGCCATGCGGTTCACGGGCTCGTCCTCCACCACCAGCACGCGGGCGCCCTGGACGCGCTCCGGGGACTCGGTCCGGCCGGGCTCGGGCCGGAGGCGGCGGGAGGACAGGGGCAGCCACAGGGTGAGGTGGGCCTCGGTGCCGCGGCCGGGTTCGCTGCAGTAGGCCAGGGTGCCCTGCATGAGGCCCACCAGCCGGCGCACGATGGCCAGGCCCAGGCCCGCGCCGCCGTGCCGCCGGGTGGAGGACCCGTCCACCTGGGAGAAGGGCTCGAAGGCCCGGCGCAGCTGCTCGTCCGGGATGCCCGGGCCGCTGTCCGCCACCACCAGGTGCAGGGCCACCGTCCCGGGCCGGGCGAACCGGGCCAGGGGATAGGCCTCCACCCGGACGAAGCCGGCCTCGCAGTACTTCACCGCATTGGCCACCAGGTTGAAGAGCACCTGGCGGATGCGGCCGGCGTCGCCCACCATCCGGGCGGGGGTGGCGGCGTCCACCGCCAGGTCCAGGGCCAGCCCCTTGGTCCGGGCCTCGGGCCGGAAGGCCTCCACCACCGGGGTCAGCACCGATTCCAGGTCGAAGGCCTCGGCCTCGATGGGCAGGGCCCCGGCCTCGATGCGGGAGAGGTCCAGGATGTCCGAGAGCACCCGCAGCAGGTTGCGGCTGGAGCGCAGGGCGGTGTCCAGGTAGCCCTTCACCTCCGGGGACAGCTCCTCGCCGGCGGCCAGTTGCAGCATGCCCATGACCCCGTTCAGGGGGGTGCGGATCTCGTGGCTCATGGTGGCCAGGAACTCGGACTTGGCCCGGTTGGACTCCTCGGCCGCCAGCTTGGCCGCCATGAGCTCCGCCGAGGCGCGCCGGCGCTCGGACACGTCCATGAACATGGCGGCCATGCGGCCGGGCAGGGTCTGGAAGGCCCACACGTCGTAGTCCCCCATGATCCGCTTGTCCTCGTAGGCGTATTCCGCGGCCGCGAAGCGGTCGCCCCGGGCGGCCACCCGGCGGTAGACCGCGGGCAGCTCGGTGTTCTGGTGGGCGGGGAAGGCCTGCTCCATGGGCAGCCCCACCAGGTCCGCGTGGCGGATGCCCAGGATCTTGTCCGCGGCCGGGTTGGCCCCGGTGAACACCAGGGTCCCGTCCGCGGCCATCTCGTAGAAGTGGATGCCCAGGGGCGTGGCCTCCACCACCGAGCGGAAGCGCGCCTCGCTCTCGGTCAGCGCGGCCTCGGCCCGCTTGCGTTCGGTCACGTCGGCCAGGGAGACCAGGACCATCTCCTCGCCGTGCATCCGGACCAGCACGGTGGACACCAGGAAATGGACCGTGGTGGGCTGGCCGTCCTTGCGCACAACCAGCAGGGCCTCGGCGTTGTAGGCGCCCTCTCCGGTCGCGAAGGTCCGCATGACCCGGGTGCGCACCGGGCAGTCCAGACAGTCCATGGTGCGGCCGCACCCGCCCTCCTTGGCGGCGTTCATGCAGTGCAGCACCTCGCCGCCCAGGAGGCCAAGCATCTCCAGATGGATGGGGTCCGCCCCGGGCTCGCCCGACTTGTTGGCGCACACCACCTTGCCCTCCCGGTCCACCAGGAGCAGGGCGTAGGGCGCGCTGCGGAATACGCTGTTCAGGAGCTCGTGCTTGGCCTTGAGCTCCTCATCGGCCTGCTTGTTCGCGGTGATGTCGGTGGCCACCTCCACCCGCACCAGGCGGCCGTCGGCCCAGGGCATGGCCTGGTCCACGATGTGGTACCAGCGGCCGTTCCTGGTGTTCCGGAACTCCCAGGTGTGGGGCGGGAGCGCCTTGCCGTCGGCGTCGCGCAGCAGGTGGTTGGTGCAGAAGGGGCAGGGGCCCTCCTGGTTTTTCTGCAGGGCCTGCCAGCAGATCCGCCCCACCAGGTCCGGGCCCAGGTCCCGGCAGGCGCGGCGGTTGGCGAAGAGTATCTCATGGGTGTCCATGTCCGCCACGTAGACCAGCGCATCCAGGGCATCCAGGATGGACAGGGCGTTGGGCAGGGCGTCCTGCGCCGGGCAGGCGACATGTGGATTGGGCTTGGACATGGGGCTCCTCAGAGTTCAACTCAGATAACGTAGTGCAAAATTCGGGGGAAAGGAAGGGACTGGGCGAACGGGTGCGTCAGGGAGTCAGAAAATAGGCGTCCGCGGCCAGGCCGCAGAGGAACAGGAGCATGGAGGCGTTGACCAGGGCCAGGCCCAGGCGGCGGCGGTCCAGTATGGCCCCGGAGCCGGCGGCCAAGGCCGCGGCCAGGCCCGCGCAGAGCCACTTGGCCGGGGCGGAGTCCACCAGGTTGAAGGCCGGGACGAAGAGCAGCGCCGCGCAGTAGGCCGCCAGCCACACCGCCAGGGGAAGCCGGCTGCGGTAGGGGAAGGGGCCCGGGGCCTTGAACCCGGCCGCGGCGTAGTCCTCCCGCTGCCGCCAGGCCAGCAGCCAGAAGTGGGGCACCTGCCACACGTAGAGCACCCCGGCCACGGCCAGGGGGGGCAGGGCGGGCAGGGTCCCGCCCGCCGCGGTCCAGCCCAGGAGCGGCGGGGCCGAGCCGGCCAGGCCCCCGGCCAGCAGGGCCAGGGCGGTGCGCTTCTTGAGCGGGGTGTAGAGCCCGTTGTACAGGACCAGGACCGCCCCGCCCACCCCGGCCGCGGCCGGGGCGCAGGCCGCGGCCAGCGCCAGGCCCAGGGCCGCCAGACCCAGGGCCAGGCCCAGGGCCTGGGCCACGGACGCCTGGCCCGCGGGCAGGGGACGGGTGCGGGTGCGGGCCATGCGCGCGTCCTCGGCGCGCTCCTGCACCTGGTTCAGGGCCGAGCAGCCCGCGGCCAGGGCCAGGGACGCGGCCCCGGCCAGGAGCAGGCCGGTGTCGGGCGCGGGGCGGCGGAGCGCGTACCCGGCCAGGGTCCCCAGGGCGGCGAGCAGCGCCAGGCGCAACCGGAAGAGGCGCAGCAGCGCAAGGCTCATGGCTTGGGATGCTCCCCGTGCCCGCCGGACGTGGCGTGGCCTTCGCGCTCGCCGGGCATGGCGCCGCCCGACTCGCCGGCCGCGCCGGGCAGGCCGGACAGGGACTCCAGCCAGCGCAGCAGGGCCTCCTTCTCCACCTCGCTCAGGTCGGGGTAGGCCGGCATGATGGGGTCGAAGCCCTGCACCCGGAAGTTCTCGGGCTGAGCCAACTGGTCCAGCACGTACTGCCGGTCCACGGTCATCTCGTGCACCACGCCCCCGTGGTCCAGCCTGGTCGTGCGGCCCATCAGGTCCTTGAAGCTGGGCCCGGCCACGATGGTGCCGTCGGTGGAGTGGCAGCCCAGGCAGCCCTGCTGGTCCGCCACCTCGCGGCCGTCGGGCAGGGCGGCCTCGCCCTTTTCCAGGAAGTCGAGCATGTGCTCCACCTCCTCGTCGCTGAGCTGGCCCGCGTATTCGGGCATGATGGGCTCGAACCCCTTCACCACCCCGGGGTCGGGTCCCAGGATGGAGTCGCGCAGGTAGGACCGGTCCACCTTGGTGGTGTACTCCCGGCCGTCCGGGGTGAGCACCGTCACCGTGTGCCCGAAGATGCCCTGCAGGGTGGGGCCGGCCCCGGGCGAGCCGTCCAGGCTGTGGCAGCCCAGGCAGCCCTTCTCGTCCAGCAGCGCCTTGCCCGGGCCGCCGGCCGGCCGGTCGCTTCGGGCCAGCCAGGCCGCGAACTCTTCCTTGGGCACGGCCTGGATGGTGGTGAGCATCTTGGCGTGCTGCAGGCCGCAGTACACGGTGCAGAACACGTCGTACTCCCCGGGCGAGTCGGCCTTGAACCAGGCGTAGGTGGTCATGCCCGGCACCACGTCCTGCTTGATGCGGAAGGCCGGGGCGAAGAAGCCGTGGATCACGTCACTGGACTCCATGGCCAGCTTCACGGGCTCGCCCACCGGGCACACGAGCACGTTGCTCTTCTTGCCGCCCTCGTATTCGAAGGCCCAGGACCACATGCGGGCCGTGACCTTCACCTCCATGGCCCCGGCGGGCACGTCGCGCAGGGCGCGGTAGCTGGACCAGCCCGAGAAGAACATGCCCAGCACCAGGAGGGTGGGCAGCACGGTCCAGAGGATTTCCGCGGTCAGGTTGCCGTCGAAGTCCGCGGGCTTGGGGTTGCGGGCGCGGCTGTAGCGGAACACGAACCAGACCATGGCCGCGGTGATTCCGACGAGGATCACCACGCTCACCCCGAAGATGAACAGGAAGGTGCGGTCCACGCTGGCCACGGCGTCGGCGATCTGCGGGTTCATGGCCTACCGGAGCCCCACGTCCCAGAAGGTGAAGCCGATGAAGATGGCCAGGATCACGAAGGCCAGGGCCACCATGGCCTTGAGGGTGCGGTTCTCGTACTTGAGGTGCATGAACACGAACACCACCAGGGAGGCCTTGACGCTGGCCACGCCCAGGGCCGCCACGATGTTCAGGAAGCCCAGGTCCACCTGGGCCACCGCCACGGTGAGGGCGGTGAGGACCATGAGCGCCGCCCAGATGCCGACCAGCAGCCGGTAGCTCAGGGGATGCGGGACGTGGGCGTCGGAGTCGTGTGCCACGGCGCCTCCCCTAGCTGATGAGGTAAAAGAGGGGAAAGAGGTAGATCCACACCAGGTCCACCAGGTGCCAGTACAGGCCGGCGTTCTCCAGGGTCACGTACTCCGCCTGGGTCACGCGGCCGCGCCGGATCAGGAACATGACCCAGGAGAGCACCACCGCGCCCACCAGCACGTGGACGCCGTGCAGCCCGGTCATGGAGAAGTACAGGCCGAAGAACAGGTTCTCGGCCTTGGGCAGGTGGGCCAGGTGCTCGGACCCGGGGTAGATGCCGTGGTGGAGCTTGGCGCTCCACTCGAAGTACTTGTTCACCAGGAAGAGCAGGGCCAGGCCCACGGTGCCGCCCAGGAACAGGTAGCAGTGGCGCATGCGGCCGCGCTGCAGGGCGGAGATGGCCAGGGCCACGGTGAGGCTGGAGGTGATGAGCACCACGGTGTTGGCCGCGCCCAGGACCAGGTCCAGGGACAGGTGGGCGTTGTGGAAGTCCACGGGGTAGCGGTGGCGGTAGGCGGCGTAGAGCAGGAAGAGCCCGCCGAAGAGCAGGACCTCGGTGAACAGGAACAGCCACATGCCCATCTTGGCCGCGGCGTAGTCCTTGGGCATCTCAGTCATGGGCCGTTCCCGGGGTGAAGTCGTAGGGGCCGTGGGTGACCACCGGCTCGGTGGGGAAGTTGTGGGTGGGCGGCGGCGAGGCGGTCTCCCACTCCAGGGAGGCCGCGCCCCACGGGTTGCGGCCCACGGGCTCGCCGTGGCGGACGCCCTGGTACAGGTTCCAGAACATGAGCAGGATGCCCGCCACCACGAACCAGGAGCCGAAGGTGGAGACCATGTTCCAGGAGGCGTACTCGGGCAGGTAGTCGTAGTAGCGCCGGGGCATGCCCATGAGCCCCAGGATGAGCATGGGGAAGTAGAGCACGTTCATGCCCACGAGCAGCAGCCAGAAGGCCAGGTAGGCCTTGCCGCGGCTGTACATCCGGCCGAACACCTTGGGGAACCAGAAGTGCATGGCCGCGAACAGGCCCAGGCCCGTGCCCCCGAAGATCACGTAGTGGAAGTGGCCCACGATGAAATAGGTGTCGTGCACGTGGATGTCCGCCCCGGCCGCGCCCTGCACCAGGCCGGTGAGGCCGCCGATGGAGAACATGAAGATGAAGCCCAGGGTGAAGAGCAGGGGAGGCTCCATGGCGATGGAGCCCTTGTACAGGGTGGAGAGCCAGTTGAAGACCTTGATGGCCGAGGGCACGGCCACGATGAAGGTGAGCAGGGAGAAGACCAGCACCGCGGTGTCGCTCATGCCGCTGGTGAACATGTGGTGGGCCCAGACCAGGGAGCCGGCGAAGGCGATGGCCAGGCTGGAGGCCGCGATCATGCCGTAGCCGAAGATCTTCTTGCGCGCGAACACCGGGATGATGTCCGACACGATGCCCATGGCCGGCAGGATCATGATGTACACCGCCGGGTGGGAGTAGATCCAGAACAGGTGCTGGTACATGAGCGGGTCCCCGCCCCGGGTGGGGTCGAAGAGCCCCATGTTGAGCACCCGCTCGGCGAAGATGAGCAGCGCGGTGATGCCCAGCACCGGGGTGGCCAGCACCTGGATCCAGGCCGTGGCGTACAGGGACCACACGAACAGGGGGAGCTTGCGCCAGGTGAGCCCGGGCGCGCGCAGGCGGTGGATGGTGGTGATGAAGTTCAGGCCGGTCAGGATGTTGGAGAAGCCCAGGATGAACACCGCGATGACCGCGATGGACACGTTGGTGGTGGTGCGGGAGCTGAAGGGCACGTAGAAGGTCCAGCCCGTGTCCGGGGCCCCGGAGCCGGTGAAGATGGACACCAGGGCGGTGGCTGCGCCGATGACGTACAGCCACCAGGAGAAGTTGTTGAGCCTGGGGAAGGACACGTCGTTGGCCCCGATCTGCAGGGGCAGCATGATGTTGCCGAAGGAGGCCGGGATGCTGGGGATGACCACCAGGAAGATCATGATCACCCCGTGCAGGGTGAACACCGCGTTGTAGGTCTGGGGCGAGAGCAGGGTGTTGCCCGGGGTCATGAGCTTGAGCCGCATGAGGAAGCCCAGCGTCATGCCCGCGGTGAACATGAGCAGGATGAGGGCCAGGTACATGAGCCCGATGCGCTTGTGGTCCGTGGAGAAGACCCAGGACCCCAGGCCGGTGCCGTCGGTGAGGAAATTTTTGCGGGCGTCGTCGCTGGCCATGCGGACTCCCTTATGCGCCCGTGCGCTTCTTGCCGCCCAGGGCCAGGAACAGGGCGAACAGCCCCAGGGCGGCCAGGATGCCCACCCCCACCACCTTCATGAGGTCGAAGGTATAGCGGCGGCCGTCGGGGTCGTACGTGTAGCAGAAGGCCACCGCGCGGCGGATGGAGAAGCCCGGCTTCTCGGCCGCGGCGTCGGTGACCGCCATGGCGATGTCGAAGGGCAGGGGGGTCACGCCGTAGAGGTAGCGCACGATCTTGCCCGTGGGGGAGAGGGCCAGCAGCACCACCGGGTGCTTGAAGGCGATGCCGTCGCGCGAGTAGCCGAAGCCCACCGCGTCCATGAGCCGGCGCACGTCGGGCTCGGTCCCGGTCAGGGCGTGCCAGGAGGCCGCGGGCAGGGCCCGGGCCACCGGGGCCAGGATCTCCCGCTTGCGCCGGGCCGCCATCTCGGGGGTGTCGGTCTCGTCGAAGCTCACGGTGACCACCTGGTAGTCCGCGCCCAGGGCCAGGCCGGTTTTAGGCAGGATCTCGGCCAGGTTGCCGAGCAGGATGTTGCAGGCGTTGGGGCAGGAATAATAGACCGGGACCAGGACCGTGGGCATGCCCAGGAAGTCCCCGCTCATGACGGCCTTGCCGTGCTCGTCCACCAGGGGCACGTCCGCCGGGATGGTCTGTCCCAGCTTCTCGTCCACGTCCACCCCCCCGCCCGTGGGGGCGGCCCCCCCGTCGGGGGAGGCCGCCTCCAGGGCGTGCGGGTGCTCCATGGTGGCGTTGCCGTCCTGGGCCGGGGCCGGCAGGGGCGCCAGGGCCAGGGCCGCCAGTCCCAGCGCCAGGATGAGGCTGCGCATGCGGTTTCCTAGAAGCCGGCGATGTAGTCGGCCAGGGCCTTCATGTCCTCGGGGGACAGGCCCTTGACCTGGGCCTCCATCATGGCCTTCTTGGCGCCGCCGAAGGTGCCGGCCTTGTAGCCCTCCAGGGCCTTGAGCAGGTCCGCGGCGGACTTGCCCTTGAGGGGCTCGCCCGAGCCCAGGGCCTTCTTGCTGCCGTCGGCGCCGTGGCAGCCGGTGCAGCGCGCGTACAGGGACTTGCCGTCCGCTGCCAGCCCCTGGGCCGCGAAAAACACGGCGGCGAGCAGGCAGATGGAGAGGATGGTCAGGATCCGTTTCATAGCTATACCCTCGTGCATGTTGAATATGGGCGGAAATGCCACGTTTCCAAGCATACACCCATCTTGCGGAAAAAGGCAACGCCTTGCGCGGAAAGTAGGGCTGGGGGGTATGGCGCGCGCGGAGGCGTGCGCTCCCGGGCAGCTAAACCCGGGCCGCGAACCAGGCCAGGGTGCGGGCCAGCCCGTCGCGCAGTCCCACCCCGGGGACGAAGCCGGTGGCCGCGGCCAGGCGGGAGGTGTCGGCCATCGAATGCCGGATGTCGCCCGGCCGGTTCGGGCCGAAGGCCGGTTCGGCCCGGTTTCCGGCCAGTTCCAGGATGAGCCGGGCCAGGTCCAGGATGTTGGTGGCCCGGCCGGTGCCGCAGTTGTATATCCCGGGCGGCGCGGGCCGGAACTGCGGGTGCAGCCCGGCCGCGGTCAGGTAGGCGGCCACCACGTCGTCCACGTGGATGAAGTCCCGGGTCTGGCCCCCGTCGCCCTGCACCACCGGGGGCAGGCCGGCCACGGCCCGGCTCATGAACTGGGAGATGACCCCGCTGTAAGGGCTCTGGGGGTCCTGGCGCGGGCCGTAGACGTTGAAGCAGCGCAGGGAGACCCCGAAGCCCGATTCCTCCAGGCCGGCGGAGACCAGGTACTTGGCCTGGCCGTAGGGCGAGAGCTGGCGGGTGGCGGGGCCGGCGTACTCCTCGCGCAGGGGCAGGCGGGGGTCGTCGCCGTATTCGGCCGCGCTGCCCGCGAACACGAAAGCGGCCAGGCCCAGGTCCCGGGACTGGGCGTGCAGGCGCAGGCTGGCCGCATGGTTCACGGCCGTGGTCTCTTCCGGATACTTGAGGGAATAGGGCACGCTCACCACCGCGGCCAGGTGGAACACGCAGGCCAGGTCCGGATGGCGGTCCTTGAGCTCGGGCAGCAGGTCGGGCTCCTCCACCGAGCGGCGGGAGAAGCTGAAGGCCGGGGCGTGGCGGAAGGCCACCATGTTGCGCTCATGGCCGGAGAAGAAGTTGTCCACGCCCAGCACCCGGCAGTCCGCGGCCAGCAGGGCTTCGGTCAGGTGGCTGCCCACGAATCCCGCGCAGCCGGTCACGAGGCAGGTCATTCCCGTCATGTGCGCTGTTCTCCCGTGCCAAGGCGGCGTGGCGAAGGTGATCACCCCAGGTCGTCCGGATTGCGCGAGAGCATCCTGAACGAGGCGGCGGAGGCCGTGAGGCAGGCGTAACGCAGCCGAACCGTTGAACTGGGGGCCCGGCCCGGCGCTCCACCAGGATGGGCCCACGTTCAGTAGCAGAAAGAATAGGGACAAGGCCAGCACCTGTTTGCGAATACCGACGCAAAACGGGTTGATTATGGCGATGGGGTCTGCGCTGCAGGCCGCCCCACCTCCTCCCTGAAGGCGGCCTTGAGCCGGGCTAGGGCTCCTGGCGGGAGCGGACTTCCTCCAGGAGGCGGGCCAGGAGGCCGGTGAGGCGGGGCAGCAGGTCCTGGACCTGGATCGAGTCCCCGGCGCGGCCGGCCTCCTCGGCCAAGCGGGCCAGGGCGGCCAACTCCGCGGCCCCGAAGCTGGCGGCCGTGGACTTGAGGGCGTGGGCGCGGCGGGTGAAGGCCTCCAGGTCCCCGGCCCGGGCCGCCTCCTCCAGGGCCTGGGTCTCGGCGGGCAGGAGCTCCCGGGCGGTGCGGCAGAAGGCGGCCAGGTCCCCGTGGTCGCCGCCCACCAGCTCCAGCACGAAATTCCAGTCCACCTGCCCGGGGGAGCGCTCCGGGGCCGGGGCGTAGCGGGCGGCCAGGCCGGCCAGCTCGTCGCGCCGCACCGGCTTGGTGAGCAGGTCGTCCATGCCCGCGTCCAGGATGCGCAGCCGGTCCTCGGCCCCGGCGCGGGCGGTGAGGCCCACGATGGGGGTGCGCCGCGCCGGGCCGGGCAAACCCCGGATGCGCCGCGCCGCCTCCAGTCCGTCCAGGCCGGGCATCTCCACGTCCATGAGCACCAGATGGTAGCCGCCGGCCGCGGCCATCTCCACCGCCTCCAGCCCGTCCCGGGCCTCGTCCACCAGTTCGGCCACGCCGTTCAGGAACTGGCGGGCCACCTCCCGGTTCAGGGGCGAGTCGTCGGCCACCAGCACCCGCGGCCCGGGGCCGGTGCGGTCCGCCGGGACGGGCGGGGCCGGGGGCTCGGCCGGGGCTTCGGCCAGGGGCAGGGGCAGGGAGAAGCTGAAGGTGCTGCCCGAGCCGGGGGAGCTGTCCAACTCCAACCGCCCGCCCATGCGCTCCACCAGGCCCCGGCAGATGGCCAGGCCCAGGCCCGCGCCGCCGAAGCGCCGGGTGGTGGAGGTGTCGGCCTGGGTGAAGCTCTCGAAAACCGCCTCCTGCCGCTCCCGGGGAATGCCCGGCCCGGTGTCGCGCACCGTGAAGCGGACCCGGTCCGGGCCCGGGGAGCGGTCCACGCGCAGGGACACCGCGCCCTGGTCCGTGAACTTCACCGCGTTGCCCACCAGGTTGAGCAGCACCTGCTTGATGCGGGTGGGGTCGCCCCACAGGGCCGGGGGCAGGCCGGGGTCCACGGCGCAGGCCAGGTCCAGGCCCTTGTCCCGGGCCTGCGGCTCCAGGAGGGCGCAGACCTCCCGGACCAGGGTGCGGGGGGCGAAGGCCAGGGTCTCCAGGTCGATGCGGCCGGCCTCGATCTTGGACAGGTCCAGGATGTCGCCGAGCAGGGCCATGAGCAGTTCGCCCGAGGAGCCGATGGTGTTCACCAGCTCCTGCTGTCTGGGGGTGAGCCGGGTGTCGGCCAGGAGCTGGCACATGCCCAGGAGCGCGTTCATGGGCGTGCGTATCTCGTGGCTCATGCGGGCGAGAAAGGCGCTCTTGGCGCGGTTGGCCTGCTCCGCCAGGCGGCGCTCCTCCTCGGCCCGCTCCTTTTCCCGGCGCGCGGTCACGTCCAGCACCGAGCCCTCGTAGCGCAGGGGCAGGCCCTCGGAGTCCGGGATCATGCGCAGGGACACCCGCGCCCAGAAGGTGTCGCCGCCCTGGCGGGCGAGCTGCATCTCGAAGTCCGCCACCGCGCCGTCCCGGGTCAGGGCGTCCGAGAGCCGTTCCGGGTCGGCCTGCTGCACCGGGATCATGGCGAAGAGGTTCGGCTCCTGGGCCAGGAACTCCGCGGGCGAGGCGAAGCCCATGGTGCGGGCCAGGGAGGGGTTGGCGTTGATGAGCCGGCCGTTGGCCGCGGCCTGGAAGATGCCCTCCACCGCGTTCTCGAAGATGCTGCGGAAATTGGCCTCGGCCTGGCGCAGGGAGGCCTGGGAGGAGAGGATGCGTTCGGCCATGGCGTTGAAGCTCTGGCCCAGCCGCCCCAGCTCGTCCTGTCCCCGGGCTTCCACCCGGGCCTGGTCGCGGCCCCGGGCGAAGGAGGCCATGGCCCGCTCCAGCCGCGTCACCGGTTGGATGACCGTGCGCTCCAGCACCAGGCTGAGCAGCAGGATCAGGGCCAGGAAGGTGCCGCCCAGGAGTCCCAGGAGCATGGTGGCCGTGGTTTCGTGGATCCTCTGCACGTCGGCCAGGGAACTGCTCAGGAGCAGGTAGCCCACCCGCACCCCCATGGCCTTGATCGCGGTGAGGTGGAGCAGGGAGACGCCGCCGTCCCGCCGCTCCTGCCAGACCAGCGGCGCGGCGTCGGCCCGGGCCATCTCGCCGGGGATCAGGAAGGGCGGCGTCCCCTCGCGGCCGGCCTCCCGCAGGAACCGCCCGTCCGGGTCGAAGACCGCGGCCCTCTCCAGGCCTGCGGACTGGACCAGGAAGCCCAGCCGGTACTCCACCGCCTGCAGGCGGTCCTCGAAGAGTTCGTTGGCCAGGCGGTCCAGGTGGCTCTGGGCGGCCACGGCCAGGAGCAGCTCGGCCTTGCGCTGCCCGGATTCCTCCAACTGCTCGCCGAAGGGCACCAGCACGCCGGCGAAGACCGCGGCCACGGCCAGGTAGGTGGCCAGCACCGCGCCGACCAGCTTGAACCGCAGGGAGGGTGAGGGGAGCAGGGGCATGCGTTCCGGCGCGCCGCTCAGGGCTCGACCAGGCGGACCAGGGTGGCGCCCAGGCTTTCCAGCTTGTTGATGACCACGGGCTTGGCGGGGTTGCGCGAGGCGTCGTAGGTGATGCTCCCGGAGACCCCGGGAAAGCCCCGGGTGGCGGCCAGGGCGTCGCGCACCGCGGCGGGCTCGAAGGTCCCGGCCCGGCGCACGGCGTCGGCCCAGAGCATCACCGCGTCGTAGGTCAGGGGGATGGTGGTCTGGCGGATCTCCCCGTGCTTGGCCTCGTAGCGGGCCACGAAGGCGCGGGAGGCGGGCAGGGGACTGTCCCGCCGCCAGTGGGTGGTGTAGTAGCACCCCTCGGCCGCGGCCCCGATGTAGTCGTACAGGCGCAGGCCGAAGGCGTCCGCGCCCAGGATGGTGGCCCGCAGCCCCCGGTCCCGGGCCTCCTTGATGATGAAGGAGGAGTCCCGGTAGTCGCCGGGCACGTAGAGCACGTCCGGGTCCGCGGCCTGCACCGTGGCCAGGATGCCGCCGTAGTTGGCGGTGTCCAGGGTGTAGATGCCGCGGCCCAGGAACAGGCCGCCCAGCCCGGTGAAGGTGTCCTCGAACACCTGGGCCAGTTCGGTGCTGTAGGCCCGGCTCACGTTGACCAGGGTCACCGCGGTGGCGGCGTTCAGGTCCTGGCGGGCGAAGCGGGCCATGACCTTGCCCTGGAAGGAGTCGGTGATGCAGGCCCGGAAGATGTAGTTCCCCACCGCGGTGACCTTGGGGTTGGTGGAGATGGGGGTGATCATGGGGATGCCCGCGGCCTGGAGCACCTCGGCCATGGCCTGGGAGTGCTCGCTCCAGGACGCGCCGATCACCGCGGCCACCTGGTCGGCCGCCGCGGACCGGGCCGCGGCGTGCGAGCCCAGGGCGGTGCTCAGGTTGTCGTATTCCAGGATCTCGATGGGGCGGCCCAGCAGGCCTCCGGCGGCGTTCAGCTCGTCCACCGCGAAGCGGGCCGCGGTGAACAGCGCCTGGTTGGAGGACGCGGCCTCGCCGGTGCGGGCGGCCACGACCCCCAGCCGGACGGGCTCGGCGGCCCGCCCGGGCAGGGCGGACAGGGCGAGGACGAGGAGGCCCAGGAGCAGGGGCCGGATGCGCATGGTCCCTCCGGGAGGCAACCGGCGGCGCACCGCGCGCCGCCGTTCGCCATTTCTCCGTATAGACCAAGCATCGGGCGAAAGTCTAGAGCAACAAAGCTTTTCCCTCTCCGCCGCAGCCCTCGCCGCGCCGGCCCCGCCGCCCAGCGCGGCCTAGCCGCCGCAGCCCTCGCCGCCGCCGGCCCCGCCGCAGCAGACCGCGCCCTTCCGGCGCACGGC
>DKEU01000021.1:0-10364 GCA_002452635.1 Desulfovibrionaceae bacterium UBA6814
AGGGGATAATCCCCTGGACCTTATCGGGCGTGGCGACGCCGTCGTTTCGCCGCGAGGCGGAGGCCGCGCGGCTGGGCTGCGCCTGGGAAGGGGATTCTCAAGGGCCGTCGGCCCTTGAGCCCCCGGAGGGCAAGGGGCCTACCGCCCCGGCACGGTCGATCGGCCGGGCTCCGCCCCGCCCAGCCGGAACGCGTAGTCCGCCCGCTCCTGGCGCTTGCCCGCGGCGTCCCGAGGCCGGGTGAGGGCGCGGCCCTCGCCTGCGCCGAGGAGGGCGTACCCGGCCGCGTCGATGACGTGGGAGAAGCGGTTCTTGTCCGGCTTGTCCGCGAAGCGCTCGGCCCCGGCCACGGCCAGGCGGCGGAGGGAGTAGCCCCCGGCCAGGCCGCGCCGGGCCGTGGCGCAGCGCGGGGACACGATGAGGCCGGGCTTGCCGTCCACCAGCCGGGACAGGGGCGCGGCGATGGCCTCGCGGCGCAGGGTGAAGTCGTTGCTGGGCGCGGGCCGGGCCGGCACGCCCAGGGCGGCCAGCACCTGGAACGCGGTCTTCTCGTCGGTCTGGGACCGGGCCGCGCCCGCCGGGTCGCCCCAGACCTCCACCTCGAATTCACTGTAGCGGCCGTGCAGCAGGTCCTTGAGCAGCCGCCCGAACCGGGCCACGCCCATGTCCTCGCACACCAGCTCGTCCAGCCACAGCCAGCGGCCCCGGGGGGTGCGCTGGGCCACCAGCGCGGCCGGGGTCAGGCCGAAGTCCAGGCCCACCGCCAGGGGAACTCCGGGCGCCGGCTCCAGGGGCTCCACCGCGCAGTGCATGGCGTCCGCGTACTCCGGGAACACCGGCCGGCCGTCGCAGACAAAGCCGTATTGCGCGCAGTGGTACACCCGCACGTGCTCGGGCGAGCGGCCGGCCGCGGCGCGCTGGTAGTAGCCGTCGGGCAGGTTGGCCAGGTTCTCGGCCGCGGGGTTGGGCGCGAAGATCCCCTTGGTCTCCAGGAGGCCGCCGGGCTGGCGGAAGAAGGCCCAGCCCGGCGGCCGCTCCAGCTCGGCCAGGCGGTACCACCAGTGGTCCGTGTCCGGGGGGTTGGTGTCCAGGATGAGGCCGGCCCAGGCGCAGCCCCCGTCGCGCCGCGCCGGGAAGCGGCCCACCCGGTCGGCCAGGGCGTCGATGACCGCCTTGGGCAGCTCCCGCGCCTCGTTGACCCAGGTCCCGGTGAGCTCCAGGGAGAGCAGCTTCTTCACGTCCGCCGGCGTGTCCACGGCCCGGAACAGCACCTCGCTGCGCACGTCCTCGAACTCCAGGGAGTGGACCATCTCGGTCTTGCGGTAGCGGCCGAACCCTTTGCCGCCGAACCAGTCCAGCCAGGTCTTGAGCGCGGTGTCCTGGAGTTCGCGCACGGTGTTGCGGATCACCGCGAAGCGGGTGCGGCGCAGCCCGTCCGGCCCCGGGGCCTGCGCCCGGGCCCGGTGCATGAGCTCGGCGCACATGGCCGTGGACTTGCCCGAGCCCACGGGCCCCATGACCCCGCGGATGAAGGCGTCCGAGGCGTGGAACCGGGCCAGGGTGGGCAGGGCGGTGTAGGCGACCTTCCTACTCCCCGGCATCGTTGTCCTCCCCGTCCTCGCCCGCGTCCTCTCCGGGCTCGCCGCCCAGGTTGAGCACCACGGTTACGGTTTCGGCGGGCTCTCCGTCGCCGGGGCCCGAGTCCGGGCCGGCCAGGCCCAGGTGCCGGGCCAGGCGGTCCAGGGCCGCGCGCTTGTCCCAGAACTTGTACTTGTAGCGCACCGTGGTCCCGCCGGCCTTGGCCGCGGTCTCCACCACCTCCATGGCGGCCAGGGCGCGGGCCGTGTCCTCGTCCAGGCAGTGGGGGGGCAGGGGCTCGCCGTCCGGGCCGTACACCGCCCGGGGGTCGGCGAAGGCGATGCGGGCCTCCTCGGCCAGGACCCGGTCCGCGGAGATGTCGGGCCTCTTCACGGCAGGTCCTCCCGCGCCTCCAGCCGGGCCAGGCGCTCGGCGTGCTGGCCCGTGCGCTGCCACAGTTCGTCCACCTCGGCCCGGGTGGCGTAGTCCTTGGCGATGGAGAGCTGGCAGGTCTGGTGCGCCTTCTCGAACCGGTCCAGGCGGTTTTCATAGCGGTCGAAGCGGCGGTGGATGAACCAGGCGGTGAGGCCGAAGGCCAGGAACACGGCCGCGGGCGTGGCCAGGGTCGCCCAGTCCATCACCGGGTCCTCCGGCCCGCGCGCCGCCGGCGGCGCTCCCGCCAGTCGCGCCAGTCACGGAGATCGAGCCACGCGAACCAGAACGCGGCCAGGAGCAGCGCGCCGGTCACGGCCAGGCCGCAGCCCATGAGGTGGGCGGTCCCGCGCAGGGTCATGCCCGGCTCCAGTCGAGCTTCACGTTGCCCTTGTCAAAGGCCGAGCGGCCCACGAAGTAGTAGCCGTACACCCACACCGCCATGTCGGTCAGGGCCTTGAAGCGGTCCGCGGACACCGAGGCGTCGGGCAGCCACACGCCCACGGTGACGGCCAGGGTGAGCAGGAGCAGGCACAGGGGCCGGATGTTCTTGGCCAGGGTCGAGTCCGCGGCCATGTCCGCCTGGTGCCGGGCCGTGAGCTGGGCCGCGAAGTCGCGCTCCGCGGCCAGGGTGAGCTCGGCGATGCGCTCCTGGTGCGGGAGCAGGAGCGCGGCCAGCCGCTCCTGCTGCTCGGGTGTGGCCGCCTTCCCGGCCAGGAGGGAGCCCACCTCCTTGGCCAGGTCGCCGGCCGCCTTGACGCCCTGCGGCGTCTGTTTGCCGAAGATTTTCGCCACGCCGTCCCACAACTCGGGCAGGGCCGAGAGCAGGCCGACGCCGGCGGTGACGAGGGGAAGCATGGGACCTCCTTCCCGGGCGCGGCCCGGGCCTGTCGCCCGGCCGGCGGCCGGCTCATCCGGCAGCCGCGCGGGCGGATGCGCGCCAAGCCTACCCCGGCAATCCGGGCCCAACCGGAAAATGCCCCCGGAGGACCTGCAAAGGGACGCAAAGAGACGCGAAACGGGGATTGACGGGAAAGGGAGGAGGGACAGGGGCGCGGTTTTTTGCCCGCACCCCGCGATTGAACGTTGACTCAAATGGCGGGAGCGGGCTATAACCGCCCGCCATCTTTCATGAACAGGCTCGCCATGGGGGCGGGCCGCAAACCGTAGTGTGGGAGGAAGCGATGCGCAGAATGGTCGTGGTTCTTGCCGTGTTGGCCCTGTCTCTGGCTGCGTGCAAGCGCAGCTACTTCGGCAACGAGCTGGTGGAGGCCCCCGCGGCCCTCACCCTGGCCTTTGCCGACGCCAAGTGGGACGGCAAGACCGTGCCCGCGGACGAGGTGTGCAAGCCCTACGGGGCCAAGAACCCCATGTCCCCGCGGCTCGAGGTGTCCGGCATCCCGGCCGGGGCCGACACCCTCATCGTGGAGTTCAACGACCTGTCCTACGCTCCGCTCTCCGCGGGCGGCGGGCACGGGGCCGTCAGCGTGGCCGTGCCCGCGGGCGCGGCCAGCATGACCGTGCCTTCGGTCCCGGCCGAGACCACCCGGATGCCCGCGGGCGTCACCATGGTGAAACAGCACGGCGGCAACGTGCCCGGCCTGGGCGCGGGCGCGTACCTGCCTCCCTGCTCGGGCGGCCGCGGTAACTTCTACCAGGCCCGGGTCCACGCCGTGGACAGCGCCACCCACCGGGTCCTGGCCCAGGGCGAGATCAAGCTCGGCCGCTACTAGGCCGGGATGCGGACCTCTCTGCGCGGGGGAAGAGGGCGGTTCCCGAACCGCCCCTACGCAAGAAAATCCAGCCACCGCGCAGGTCCGGCCCTCTTCATGTAGGGGCGGATCGCGATCCGCCCTTCTTCAATGCCCGGCTTCCATGAAAAAGGCCCCCCGGCATCGCCGGGGGGCCTTTTCTTTCAGATCCGCTGCGCTGTTACGGCACCACGCGCAGCACCGCGGTCTGGTCCCACTTGAGCCAGGCGTCGGCAAGCTTGCGCAGGTCCGCGGGGGCGAGGGTGGCCGCGGCCGCGATGTTGGCGCGGTTGAAGTCCAGGCCGAAGCCCCGGGCGGCGAGGCCCGCGGCCTCGCCGCTGCGCGAGGCCAGGCTCTGGTGCTCGCGGTAGTAGTCGCCGGCCATGAGGTTCTTGGCCCGCTCCACCTCGGCCGCGGGAAGGTCCGTGGCGTGCAGTTCGTCCACCACCGCCTTGAACCCGGCCAGGGCCTGGTCGGCCTTGTCCGGCGAGGTGCCGATGTAGAAGGCCAGGAACCCGGCCTTGGGGGCCTGCCACAGGAGCGCGGTCACCGAGTAGCCCAGGCCCTGCTTGTCGCGCAGCTCGCGGAACAGCACCCCGCCCTGGCCGGCCAGCACCTGGCGCAAGAGGTCCAGGCCCGGGCTGTCCGGGTGGTCCAGGCCGGGCGCGGGGAAGCTCACGATGAGGTGGGTCTGGTTGCGCTTGGCCAGGGTCAGGTCCTTTGCGCCCTTGCCCAGCATGGCGGCCGCGGGGAAGGCGAAGGGCTCGGCCGGGTCGGCCGCGGCCAGCTTCCGGGCCAGGGCGGTGACCCGGGCCGGGTCGAAGCTGCCGCAGGCGGCCAGGGTCCAGGGCTGGCGGCGCTGCCTGTCCCAGTAGCCGCGGGCGGCCTTGCCGTCGAAGCGGGGCAGGTCCTTGGCCTCGCCCAGGTGCAGGTAGCCGTAGGGGGAGCCGGGGTAGAGGTAGGGGAAGAGTTGCATGAAGGCCAGGCCCAGGGGCTGGTCCTCGCGCTGCCGGATGGCGGCCTCCTGCTCCTGCCGGGCGTTCGCCAGCTCCTTGGGCGCGAAGGCCGGGGCCAGCATGGTGTCCGCGAACAGGTCCAGGATGTCCGCCTCGAACCGCACCGGGTAGGTGGCGGACAGGTTGAACAGGTCGCGGCCCGCGCTGGCGGCCACGTCCGAGGCGCGGTCGGACAGGAAGTCCTGGACCTGGGTGGCGGAGCGCTTGCCCGCGCCCTTGGTCAGGGCCCGGGCCGTGAACTCGGCCAGGCCCTGCTGGTCCGGGGAGAGCAGGGCGTCGCCGCCCGGGGCCACCAGGTGCAGGGAGGCGTAGGGCAGGGTGGTGTCGGGCAGGAGCACCAGGGTGCGGCCCAGGCCCAGGTCCACGGTCTTCACCGCCCCGGCCCCGGCCTCGCCCTCGCCCGCCTTGGCCTTCCGGGCGGCGGCCGCGCCGTTGGCGGGCCAGGCCTTGGCCGCGGCTGCGGCCAGGGTCGCGCCGTCGGGCTTGGCCGCCTCGGGCGCGATGACCATGGCGGACAGGGCCTCGGGCCGCAGGTAGGCCTGGGCCAGTTCGCGCAGCCGGGCCTGGTCCGTGCCGGCCAGGTCGTGCAGGTAGGCCTCCTCGGCGCCCAGGCCGCCCTCGAAGAACTGGAAGTAGCCCAGCTTGGAGGCCAGGCCGCCCAGGGTCTCCTTGGAGCGCGCCAGGTCGTCCTCCAGGTTCAGCCGGGCGCGGGCCATCTCCTGCTTGGTGAAGCTGGCCTGGCCCAGGCCGGCCAGCTCGCGGTTCAGCGCGGTCCAGAACGCGTCCAGGTTGGCGGGGTCCAGGGTGGCCCGGATGTAGAGCGCGCCCACCTGGTCCAGGGTGTAGGCCGCGGCCGAGATGTCGTCCACCAGCCGGTCGCGGTACTTGAAGGTGCGGTACAGCCGCGAGGTCTCGTCCCCGCCCAGCACCTGGGCCAGGAGCTCCAGGCCCGCGGCGTCGCCCGAGTGCAGGCTGGGGATGGGGAAGGCCGCGGCCAGGTAGACCTTGTTCCAGGGGCCGGGCTTCACCTGCACCACCGGGCCGCCCGCGGCCGGGACAAAGGGCGCGGGCAGGGGCTCCTCCTGCACGGTGCGGTTGGCGAGGTCGCCGAAATACTCCTGGGCCTTGGCCAGGGCGTCCTCCACGGTCACGTCGCCCACCACGGCCAGCAGGCAGTTGCCCGGCTGGTAGCGGGCCGCGATGTAGTCCAGGATGTCCTGGCGGGTGACGGCCTGCACCGTGTCGCGGAAGCCGATGATGGGCCGCTCGTAGGACGTGCCCTTCCAGGCCATGGCCTGGACGCCCTGGAAGAGCAGGGTGCCGGGGGAGTCCTCGCCGCGCTCCAGCTCGGAGATGACCACGCCCTTTTCGCGCTCCAACTCCTCGGAATCCAGGGCCGCGCCGAAGGCCATGTCGCGGATCACGTCCAGGCCCAGGGTCCAGGAGGCCTTGGGCAGGTCCACGATGTAGACGGTGTGGTCGAAGCTGGTGGCCGCGTTCAGGTAGCCGCCCGCGCCCTCGATGTCCTCGGCCACCTGGCCGGGCGTGCGCTTGGCCGTGCCCTTGAACACCATGTGCTCCAGCAGGTGGCTGATGCCGGCCTGCTGCGGGGTCTCGAAGGCCGAGCCCGCGCGCACGTACAGGCGCAGGGACACCAGGGGGAAGCGGGAGTCGGGCTGGACGAGCACCGGCAGGCCGTTGGGCAGCCGGGCCAGGCGGGGCTCCGCGGCCCGGGCCGGGCTAGCGGCGGCCATGGTCAGGGCCAGGGCCAGGGTGAGCAGGAACGAAAGATTGAGCGTGCGCATGGTTCACTCGCAGCCTCCGTGCGGTTGTGGCGTCGGGGTGGGGTCGCTCGAAAAAGAAAGGCGAGGCGCGCCCCGCTAGGCACTATAATAGGCTGACTTGGCCGAATGGCAAGCGGTGGAGCGTTCGCCGTGCGGCCCGGGCGCTGCTGGGGAGTTTCCGGCCAATCCTGGGCCGGGTGTTCCCTCGATTGGAAATCGGTGTTATCTCTACTGGTATCGTCGTATTTCCATGAGGAGGATCGCCATGCGCACTCGACATATCTTCAGTATCGTCGCCCTGTTGGCGCTTTGCCTGGCCCTGCCGGCCCGGGCTGCGGAGCCGGTGGGCAAGGTGAGCCGGCTGCAGGGCAAGGGCCTGGTGGTGGGCTACAACACCGTGACCGACTTGGCCGTGGGCGCGCCGGTGCGGCCCGGGGACACCCTGGTGACGCTCGCCGACTCCCTGGCCGAGGTGAGCCTGGCCGACGGCTCGTCCCTGACCCTGGCCCAGGCCACGGTGTTCGCCCTGGACCGGTACGAGTTCGGGCCGGACAAGTCCGTGGCCCATGCGGCCCTGCGCCTGGTGGGCGGGGCGTTCAAGGCCGCGGTGAACAAGCTGGGCCAGGTGCGCGAGCCGGATTTCGTGGTGCGCACCCCCCTGGCCACCATCGGCATCCGGGGCACCACCTTCTGGGGCGGGTTCCTGCGGGCCGACAAGTTCGGGGTGATGCTGGTGCAGGGCACGGGCGTGTACGTGCAGAGCGAGGCCGGAAAGGTGGAGCTGAACCAGCCCGGCGAGGGCACCTGGGTGAACCTGGCCACCGGCGCGCTCAAGCCCGTGGCCCAGTGGACCCAGCAGGAAAAGGACATGGCCTACGCCACGGTGACGTTCAAGTAGTCCGCGCTGCTTCCGGGCCGCAACCCTGCGTGGGGTCGCAAGGGGGCTCCGTGCCCCCTTGCCGGGGGCCGGCCGAGGCCGTGCGCCCTTGTGGCTCCTTTGCCTAACGTGGTAAGCGGCCGTCGCCTGCTACTGGCACTGCGCACAGTCGTTCTCTGGTTCCTTCCACAGCGGCGTGGTGTCCGGGTCAGGCCAGTCCGGTTCCCATTCGGAGCGGGGGAGGGGGCCGAGGTCGTTGATCTGGATTTCGTGCGCGGACTGCTCGCGAACTATCTCCAACCGGTGGTAGTTCCAGGCGGTCTTTTCCGGGTTCTCGAACTGTTGCACGATGATGGTGAAGCGGATGGGGGAATGATCGTCCATGATGTCCATGGAGAGGGATGGTTCTTCAAATTTCATGAAGAATATTCTGGGGACGATGAAGCAGGTAAAGTCAGCAGGATCGTTTCTCTTAATATTGTCATTATGGTAGAAGAATAAATCATCATAATTGTCGATGGCGCGTATTGGCGGGTCAATATATGTATCTGATGCGGTAAACACCTCAATTTTTTTGTCAGAAATTTCTTTGTGGTATATTGAGTTGTGAGCGTATCTTATGTGGCAGAGGTTTTCTGTCGATGGCCTGTTTCCATAATATTCACAGTACCAATTAGAAGAAATGTATATTCTTCCGTTATTGTTTATTTCCAATGTTCCCTGTAATGGTGAAAAACTTGTGGAGATTACATCATCACTGTCGTATATTTCACATTTTAAAGTGAATATGATATCCCTTGCGAAGACGCGCCGTTGTTTTGTTTTTTTAATTTCAAAATTTGATATGGACCACTTGCCAATTTCTGGCAGTAACAAACATGATTCCTGCCAAGTTTCTCCATCTAAATATTTTGCAGTAATGCTGTATTGGTATACTTTGTTATATGGCTTTTGGAAAAAATGTGCATAACTCAATTCTTTTCCAAGATGAACTTCCACATAGTCTTTTTTAAATGTATATATTTTTTCGTTAGTTGTAACAACTAGAAGTGCTTCAGGCGAAAAGACGCCCAGTTCCTTTTGGGCGTAAAGATGCGAAGGAAAGAAAAAAATGATAGTTAGAAAAATCAAATGTTTCATTTGATTGCCTGAGGAACAGAAATGTGAATATGATTTTTATGGCCATTCGCTTGTTTTGGATCGTCTTTAACGTGTCCATTTTCTAATCGCTTTTGGCTTTGTGGTCCATAGTTCTCCTTTACTTTTCCTTCTCGTTGTTTTTCTTCAATTATTTCCTGAAGAACCTTAATCCGTCTTGGCGTATTCTGATCAGTGGGGCGATCTAGGTGGTCACCGTTGACCCGGCTGATGTCCACGGCGCGGCCGTCGTAATGTGCGCTTCCTTCAGCATGCCGGCCGTTGGTGGTGCAGGAGATGTTGACGGAGGTGATGCCGGCCTTCTTGCAACGCGGATCGTCCAGGACCTCCTGTACCGTATCGCGCATCTCCTTGGTCACGCGGCGGTCGGCGGTGGGGCCGTCGTCCGTGGCCTTTCCGTAGGTGATCGTGACACCGCCTGGGGTCTTCTTGGGAAGCGAATATCCCGGGAATTCGCCTTGTTCCGGCTTGCCCTTCGAATTTTCTCCAGAAATTTTGACCGGGTCCCCATCTTTGTTCCACGTGCTGTCGTCCACATAGGCGGGGCAGTTGGCCTTTATCTTGGCCGCTCGTTCTTCTTGTTCTATTCGTTCATGTTCGTCGCGGATGGCCCGGGCCTGGACCGCGAGGTCGTCTTGCAAGGCCGCGGCCTGGCGGGGGGTGAGCTGGCAGGAGACGTGCCGGCACTTGCAGTTGGGATGCGGGCGCTCGGGTTCTTTGCTGTAGAGCGTGCCGGCCATGGCCAGGCACTTGTCGCAGGCCGTGGGCTTGGGGGTGACGTACCAGTAGGTCTGCTTGCCTTCCTGTTGGCGGGAGTCGGCGGGGCCGGCCACCGCGTCGGCCAGGCGCGGGGGCTCGCCATGGCCCAGGCGGCGCAGGGCGTCGGCCAGCTCGTGTTCCTGGCGGGGGGCCTGTTCGTCCCAGGGGTGGCGGTTGCGTTGAACAGGGTTGTCCCACAGCCCCTGCCGCCAGGCGGCATTCTCCGTCTTGACCTGGCGCAGGATGGCGAGGTCCGGGGAGGTGGGGGCTGTCCCGGCGGTCAGGTCCAGGCCGGGCTGGGCGGCCAGGAGGTTGTGGGCCACGCGGCGCTTGAGTTCGGCGCGGTCGGCCTGGGGCAGGTAGTCGCCCTGGTAGGTCCAGGCGTCGATGCGGCGGAAGGCCCGGTCCAGATGGTCCAGGGGGGTGGCCCGGCCCTGGGTCGCGGCCCCGTTTTCCACGTCCAGGTCGAGCAGTTGGAGCAGGCGCTCCCGGTCGTGTTCCGGCCCGGTGTTGGCGAACAGGTCGTGGTAGTAGTCTTCCAGGCTTGTATTGTTCTTCACCGGCAACCTGCTCAGGCGCGCGCCGGGGATGAAGGTCGGGTGCAGGTGCGAGGGGCGTTGCATGGCGGGCTCCGGGTTCGGGTGTATCCCAAGCGGGGATCGTTTTCCAGGGGACCTATATACCCGAGAACGGATGAAGGCAAGAAATTTAGGCTAAAAAGGCCTAAAAATGATTCAGACAAAAAATTTAATTAAATAATATCAATATAAAACTATCAAATATTTAGTCTAAATCAGCCTAGACGTTCCTTGCTCTCGACAGGGCGATGGAAGAGGGGGAAGAGTAAAGAATGGGCGCGCGGGCACGGTTTCATGCGCGGGCGCGGCGTGGGGATGGCGGGGAAGCAGGGCGGATCGCGATCCGCCCCTACGGAAGAGGGCTCTGCCAGCGCCTCAGGCTGGACGTCATTTTGTTGGATCGGTGCGCGAAGAGGGCGGATCGCGATCCGCC
>DKEU01000021.1:10370-11295 GCA_002452635.1 Desulfovibrionaceae bacterium UBA6814
ACGGTCCAGGGGGTTACCCCCTGGCCGGTGGGATGCAAGGGAGGCGGGGAGCCTCCCTTGCCGGGGCGCGGGGCGGAGCCCCGCCTACACCGGAAAAACCTGCGCCGTCTTGGTCAGGGTGAAGGCGTCGGCTTCCAGGCCCGGGCACACGGCGCGGAGCAGGGCCAGGGGGCTGGCGTAGTCCTGGCTCCAGTCCAGGGTGAGGCGCACCGCATCCGGGGGCAGCGCCTCCACCCGGGCCAGGAAGGGCCGCACGTCGGACTGCTTCATGCCGCGCTTGGTCTTGCGCACCCAGGGCAGGGACTCGGCCGCTGCGGCGGCCTCCCACTGGGCCAGGAAGGGGGCGGCCGCGTCCGGCGGCAGCAGGAGCGTGAGCTCGTACTCCTCGGCGCAGGACTGGGGCAGCTTGCCCGTGGGCGGCAGCTCCTCCACCCGCACCAGGGCCAGGCCCTCGGGCAGAACCGGGGCCAGGGCGTCGGCGGCCTGCTGCGCGGTCCAGGGCTCGCGCACAAACAGGTCGAACCATTCCGCCCGGCTCTCGATGCCCACGGACAGGGCGCGGCCGAAGCTCATGCGGGGCAGGGGGTGGTAGCCCGCGGAGTAGGACAGGGGCAGGCGGGCGCGGCGCAGCACGCGGCTCAGGGCCTTTTGCAGCTCCACCCCGGAGAGGAAGCGTTCGGGGCCGGTCTTGCGGTGCCAGATGCGCAGGCGCGCGGCCTTGAGGGTGAGGTCGCCCAGGTCGGGCGGCGCGTCGGGCGCGCCGGCGGCGTCGGGGGCCTGGCCCGGGTCCGGCGGCTCCTGGTCGCGTTCGGGCTGCACCACCCGGGGCCGGATCTCGCGCCGGGCAGCCTCGGCCACCAGGCGGGAGCGCCGGCCCTCGTGGGAGCACACCCCGCAGCCCGCGCAGTCGCCGAAGCGGCAGTCC
>DKEU01000081.1 GCA_002452635.1 Desulfovibrionaceae bacterium UBA6814
CCAACCTGCAGATCCAGGCCGAAAACATGCAGGCTGCCGAGTCCCAGATCTCCGACGTGGACGTGGCCCTGGAGATGACCGAGTTCGTGCGGCAGCAGATCCTGTCGCAGTCCGCGGTGGCCATGCTCGCCCAGGCCAACTCGCTGCCGAGGTTGGCCATGCAGCTCTTGGGCGGCTAGTCCATCCCGGCCTGACACAGGCGAACCTCTGACCGGAGCCGGGCCGCGGGTCTTACCCCGGCCCGGCTCCTCGCTGGAAGGCCATGCTGGCACCAGGCTTGCAGACATTCCCTCCGCAAGGGGCCCAACCGGGCCCGCCCGGAATTTTCTGCCCGCAGAGGTAACGCATGGCCGACGACATTGCGACCACCACCACGGACCTGCTCAGCTCCCAGAACAAAATCGTGTTCTCCGGCCTGGGCTCGGGAACCGACTTCGACTCCATCATCAACGCCACGGTGGAGGTCGAAAAATTCCGCATCAACCGGCTCACGGTCTGGAAGGAAACCTGGCAGAACAAGGTCGACACCTTCCAGGAGCTCAACACCAAGATGCTCTCCCTCAAGACGGCCATGGAGGGCATGGACAGCATGGCCGAATTCCTGGTGAAGAGCGCCACTCCGGCGGACAGCTCCGTGCTCACCGCCACGGCCTCCTCCACGGCCCAGGTGGCGGCGCACACCATCCAGGTCAACCAGCTGGCCCAGAACGACGTCTGGGTGGGCTCCCACGCCTTTTCCTCGGCCACGACCACGGTGAACAACTCCGGCTCGGCCCAGACCTTCGCCTACACCTACGGCTCCACCAACGTGAGCGTGGAGGTGGGCGCGGGCACCACCCTGCAGGGCCTGGTCAACGCCATCAACACCGACCCGGACAATCCCGGAGTGCGGGCCCAGGCCATCAAGGTGGCGGACAACGACTACCGGCTCCAGATCTGGGGCATGGACCTGGGCGGGAGCTACCAGTTCACCGTGGGCGCGGGCACCACCCTGTCCAACGTCAAGGCCGCGGACATGTCCGAGACCCAGAACGCCCAGAACAGCCAGGTCAAGGTGGACGGATTCCCCAGCGCCGCCGGCGCCTGGATCGAGCGCTCCTCCAACACCCTGTCCGACGTGATCGAGGGCCTGACCCTGAACCTCAAGAGCACCGGCTCCACCGCGGTGACCACCGACGTGGACAAGGAGGCGGTCAAGGAGAACGTGCGCACCTTCGTGGACAAGATCAACGAGGTGCGCCAGTACATCCTGGACATCACCAAGTTCAACTCCACCACCGAGACGGCCTCGGTCCTCACCGGCAACTACGGGGTGCAGCTCATCTCCACCCGGCTCAAGGAGCTGGTGGCGGGCAAGGGCACGGGATTCGACTACGACGACGATGCCATCTCGGTGCTCTCCCAGATCGGCATCACCACCGACGCCACCGAGGACTCGGTGACCCGGGGCCTGCTCCTGCTCGACGAGGAAATCCTGGACGAAGCCCTGGAAGCCAACCCCGACGCCCTGGCCCAACTGCTCTCCGCGGACTACGTCGGGGCGAGCAACTCCTCGGACTTCGCCTACTACTCCCACATCGACAACCTGACCAAGGCCGGCACCTACGCCGTGGCCTACACCGTGGACGGCTCGGGCAACATCACCGGGGCCACCATCAACGGCCACGCCGCCACCGTGGACAACACCACCCACGAGATCACCGGGGTGCACGGCTACGACGAGGGAGGCCTGGTGGTCCAGATCACCAACCTTACGGCCGGCATCTACGCCGGCGAGGTGCGGCTCAAGCAGGGCAAGGCCGGCGAACTGGCCGAGTCCCTCAAGGACCTCACCAGCTCCACCAACGGCCCCCTGCACATCCTGGAAGAGAACTACCAGGACATCATGGACAACATCGACAAGAAGATCGAGCGCGAGGAAACCCGCATCACCGCGCTGGAGGAACACCTGCGCGAGCGCTACGCCCGGCTCGAGGCCGTGCTCGGCAACTACAACAACATCTCCAACTCGCTCTCCAACCAGATCAGCCAGTTGGAGGACTAGGGCCTCCCGGGGACCTTCACGAGGACCACATGCAGAAAGCCGCTTACGCCTACCTCGCCACCCAGGTCACCACCACCGACCAGGGGGACCTCCTGCTCATGCTCTACGAGGGGGCCATCAAGTTCCTCAAGCAGGCCAAGGTCAAGATGGAGGAGCGGGACTTCGCCCAGAAGGGCATGCTCATCTCCAAGGCCCTGGACGTCATCGCCGAACTGGACAGCAGCCTGAACGCGGAAAAGGGCGGCGAGCTCGCGCAGAACCTGCACAACCTCTATTTCTACTGCAACACCCGCCTGCTCCAGGCCAACCTGCGCATGAACACCGCCCAGGTGGACGAGGTGATCCGCATCCTGGAGGCCCTCAAGGAGGCCTTCAACCAGATCTCCAACTCCAAGTTCCAGACCAAGGCCGCCTCGGTGCACGTCCCGGCCGGTGCGTCCGCCCCGGCCGGCGGGACCGGGACGGCAGGCGGGAGCAAGCCCCAGATGTTCGCCATCGGCAAGGGTTCGGGCCCGGCCCCGGCCGCCCACGTGCTGGCCGCCACGGCCCAGGCCCAGGCCGCGGCCGCGGCGACGCCCCCGGCGTACAAGCCCCCGCAACCCGCCGCCCCGGCCGCCCCGGCCGCCCCAGTCGCACCGGGCGCACCGGGCGCACCGGGCGCGTCGGCCCAGGCCACCCGGCCCGCGCCGGTGGCCGCCCTGCGCAAGCCCGCCCCGGCCGGCCCCGCTCCCGCGGCCCCGGCCCCGACCTACAAGCCTTCCCCGGCGGCGGCCGCGCCGCAGCCGCCCGCCGCGCCGCCCGCCCAGCCCAAGCCCGCACCGGCCCAGGACGCCCAGGTCCCGCAGCCCGAGTCCCCGGCCAACCCCGAACTGGCCCGGGTCAAGGCCCTGCACCGCGCCTACGGCCGGTACGGAAACAACTAGGAGCCGGCCCATGCCCGATTCCCGGATCCGCGTGGTCCACGTGGCCAAGGGACTGGGCCTGGGCGGCACGGAAAAGACCCTCCAACTCCTGGCCACCCACCTGGACCGGACCCGCTTCGCGGTGACGGTGGTGGCCCTGGCCGACGGCCCGCGCGGCGAGATGCTGCGCGCCGCGGGCGTGCCCGTGCGCATCACCGACAACCTCTTGGGGGCCCTCCAGGCCCTGGCCCCGGACATCATCCACCTGCACCGCGGCGGCTGGCCCGAACGGGACCTCATGCGCCCGGTGGGGCTGGCCCGGGCCAAGGCGGTGGTGGAGACCAACGTGTTCGGCCACCACGACGGGAGCCCCGCGGGCCGGGCCATCGACCTGCGCCTGTTCGTGTCCCGCTTCTGCCGCGCCCGCTACCTGGCGTCCCGCGACCTGCCCGCCGGCCATCCCGGCTCGGCCGTGCTCTACAACCCGGTGGACACCGATTTCCTGGCCGCGCCGCCCGCCCCGGCCCCGGCCCCGGGCCTGGCCGTGGGCCGGCTCTCCCGGCCCGACCCGGGCAAGTGGTCGGCCCTGGCCCTGGATATGCTCCCTCCCCTGCTGCGCCGGGTCCCGGACTGCACCTACCGCATCGTGGGACACACCCCGCAGGCGCGGGACTGGGTGGCGAGCCGCGGACTTGCCGGCCGGGTGGAATTCTGCGACCCTCTGCCCGACGAGCCCGCCCTGGCCGGATTCCTCCATTCCCTGCGCGTGCTGGCCCACGCCAACGACGCGGGCGAGAGCTTCGGACTGGCCATAGCCGAGGCCATGGCCGCAGGGCTGCCGGTGGTCACCCACCCCTGCCCCCTGCCCCGGGACAACGCCCAACTGGAGCTGGTGGAGCACGGCCGCACCGGGCTGGTGGCGTCCACGGCCGAGGACTACGCGTCCGCCGTGGCCTGGCTCCTGGAGAACCCGGACCAGGCCCGGCGCATGGGGCTGGCCGGACAGGCCAAGGCCCGCGCCCAGTTCCGGGCCCAGGCCGTGGCCCGGAAGCTGGAAACCCTCTACCAGGACCTGTTGGCCCGCCACGCGGATGCAGCCGAAACCGATCCCGCCCCGCTCCCTCTTCGCCGCGTACACGGCTGAGGTCCTGCGCTACCACCTGCCCTCCCCGGCCGGGGGGCCGTCCCTGCCGCCGGAACCGAACCCCGACCGGGCCAAGGAGAACCTGCTGCGCGCCCTGCGCATCTGGAAGCACGCCCGCAAGCCGCACCTGGCGCTGCTCGGCCTGGGCTCGGGCCGCCTGGCCTGCGACCTGGCCTCCCGCCTGCCCGCCGGGGTGGACCTGGCCGCCTGCTCCCTGCGGCCCGAGGCCGTTCGCGCCCTGGCCGCGGCCGGCAACCTGGCCGAACTCACGGCCAGCCCCCGGGCCGCGGTGCTGGCCGACTCCTCGCCCTGGGCCCTGTTCTGCCTCTGGATCCTGGCCGGCCTGCGGCCCGCCGACACCCTGGTCCTGCCCAACCCCGAGTCCCCGGACCAGGACACCTACCGCCCCCTGCTCTCGGCCTTCGCCGGAGCCAAGCCCCTGGCCGGGGAGCCGGCCGGCCCGGCGCCCGCCCTGACCCTGGCCGCCATCCTGGCCCCGGAAGACCCGGGCCTGCCCCAGTTCTTCGCCCAGGTCCCGGCCGGCCTGGCCGGGGCCGCGGCCCTCTGGGACGCGGACGCGCCTCCGGCCGCCCCGCCCCCCTGCGCCGTGCCGGTGCGCCACATGGCCCGGCCCCTGCACAAGGATTTCGCGGCCCAGCGCAACGCGCTCCTGGCCACCCTGGCCCCGGGTTGGACCCTGGTCCTGGACGCGGACGAACGCCTGGCCCCGGAGACCTGGGCCCTGCTCCCGGGCCTGGCCGCCCGGGCCGAGGCGAGCGGGGTCGCGGCCCTGGCCCTGCCCCGCCTCACCCTCTACCCGGACCCGGAGCACGCGCTGGCCGGGTTCGGCCTGTGGCCCGACCTCCAGGTGCGGCTGTTCCGCAACTCCCCGGGCCTGCGCTACGAGCGGCCGGTGCACGAGCGCCTGGTGGGGCTGGCCGGCCCCACGGCCCTGAGCCTGGGCACTCCCATCCTCCACCTCAACCGGATGCTCAAGACCCCGGAGGACACCCGGCGCAAGCTGGCCGCGTTCGACGAGGCCTCGGGGCACGCCCTGCGCCACACCCTGTCCGACGACTACCCCCGCCTGCCCACCGCCGCCTTCCCCCTGGCCCGCACCCCGCAGGAAGCCCGGGACCTGTGCCTCATCCCCGGCGGCGGCGGGGTGTAGCAGGCCGTTGAAAATCCCGCGATGGCGGCGTTGCTGCGAACCCGCCAAACCCTCACGTATTTGCAATACAGCGCTGCTCTCTTGCGCCGTAGCGCTCGAAGACTCGCTGACGGCTCAAGGCCTTCGGCCTTGGCGGATTCTTGCGCCTTGCCCTCGCGATTTTTGAACGACCTGCGAAGAATAAAAAAAGCGCGCCCCGGGGGGCGCGCTTTTTCACCATGTTCGGCAGCGGCTAGTTCACCGCCTCCTTGAGATTCTTGCCCGCAGTGAATTTCACCGTGCGGGTGGCGTCGATCTTTATCTCCTCGCCGGTACGCGGGTTGCGGCCCTTGCGCGCCGCGCGCTGCACCACCCGGAAGGAACCGAAGCCCTGCAGGGTCACGTGCTCCCCCTTGCCCAGGGTGTTTACCACCTCGTCCATGAGCGAGGCCACGGCGCGGCCCACGGCGGCCTTGGACAGACGTCCGTTCTTGGTCATGATGGTGGCGATAAGATCCGTCTTGTTCATTCCCGTCACTCCTTTCCGTATCCCGTTGTCCAACCTCGCCTTTCCGACCCCAGGCAAGAGGGGCCGGCTGGCGATTTTCCCCTCAATCGGTCGAAACCCCCTGGTACAGGGTCAATCCGGAGATATTATGTCTCCCAAGGGGCGGCAGGAGTCCATAGGGCGGAGGAGCAAAGTGCCGGGGGTTTCTCCCGAGTTTTCTGGGGGAATCCCCCGAGCGGCAGGAAAAGGAAGACCGGGTCCGGGCTATTCCACCCAGTCCTCGATGTCGATGAGGCCCAGGCGGGCGGCGTAGCGGACAAGCTCGATCGTACTGGAAAGACTGAGTTTTTTCATGAGGTTGGCGCGGTGGTTCTCCACGGTCTTGGCGCTCACGAACAGGCGCTCGGCAATGGCCCGGGTGGACAGGCCCTCCACCACCAGGCGCATGACCTCCTGCTCCCGGACGGTGAGGGCGGCATAGGCCTCGTCCGCCCCGGCGTCCTTGCGCTTGTCGGGCGAACGCAGCTTGCGCACCACCTCGGCGGACACCGCGCTGTCCAGGTAGCTCTCGCCCCGGGCCACCGCGTGCAGGCCCTGCAGGAGCTTCTCGGCCGCGGACTCCTTGACCAGGTAGCCGGTGGCTCCGGCGGCGAAGGCGTCGGCGATGTAGTCCACCCCGGAGTGGAAGCTCACCATCATGACCCGGGTCTTGGGGTTGAGGTCCAGGAGCCGGCGGGTGGCCTCGATGCCGCTCATGTCCGGCAGGGAGATGTCCATGACCACCACGTCCGGGGAGAGCTCCCCGGCCAGGCGCAGGCCCTCGCCGCCCGACCCGGCCTCCCCGGCGATGACGAAGAGGGGGTCGCGGTTCAGGATGGCCTTGAGCCCCTCCCGGAAGAGCGGGTGGTCTTCGATGATGAGGAGTTTCTTGGGTCCTGTAGGCACTTGGCCTCCGGCCGGGGGCCTGCTGCCCCCCGCGCAGGCGCATACTACACCGAAACCCCGGGGGCGGGCAACTTCCCGGGAGGCGGCCAAGCGTGTCGAGCAGCCACGTGCCGGGCCGCAACCGGTTGCCATTGCCCGCCAGTTGGGCTACAGGTTGAAATCACGGCGGAACGACAGGATTCCCATGCCCTGCCCCATGCCATACCGAGAACGACGAGCCCTGCGGGGCAGGTCTGTGATACTGTTCAGAGGGTGACCCCTGCGGGTCGCCCTCTCGTATTTTCCGGCGCGGGAACCCACGGAAGGAAGCATGAGCAAGAAAAAAGGACAGAGCAAGGTCACGGTGTACCCTGACTGGTGCAAGGGCTGCGGCCTGTGCGCAGCCTTCTGCCCGGCCAAGGTGCTGGAGATCGGGGCCGACGGCAAGGCCCGGGCGGTGCGCGAGGAGGACTGCGTGGACTGCGGGTTCTGCGAGCTGCACTGTCCCGACTTCGCCATCCTGGTCACACCCAAGGACAAGAGCCGCCGCAAGGACAACCACGTCGTCCCGGCGGCAAGGGAGTAGCGCATGGCCAAACCCAAGAAGAAAAGCGGCCGGGAGATCTTCGCCCTGGGCGCAGAGGCCGTGGTGGAGGGCGCGCTCCTGGCCGGGTGCAGCTTCTACGCCGGCTATCCCATCACCCCGTCCTCGGAGATCATGGAGGGCATGGCCAGCCGCCTGCCCGGCACGTCGGACGGGGTGTTCGTGCAGATGGAGGACGAGATCGCCAGCATGGGCGCGGTCATCGGCGCGTCCCTGGCCGGCCGCAAGGCCATGACCGCCACCTCCGGCCCGGGCTTCTCCCTCATGCAGGAGTTCATCGGCTACGGCTGCATGATCGAGGCCCCCCTGGTCATCGTCAACGTCATGCGCGGCGGCCCCTCCACCGGCCTGCCCACCAGCCCGGCCCAGGCCGACGTGCAGCAGGCCCGCTGGGGCACCCACGGCGACCACTCGGTCATCGTGCTCTCGGCCTCGGACGTGCAGGAATGCCTGGCCATGACCGTGACCGCCTTCAACTTCGCGGAGCGCTACCGCACCCCGGTGATCCTGCTCCTGGACGAGATCACCGCCCACACCCGGGAGAAGATCACGGTCCCCACCCCGGACAGCTTCGAGATCCTCTACCGGCTCCAGCCCTCCATGCCCCCGGAGTGGTACAAGCCCTTCGAGGAAACCGTGCGCGGCGTGCCGCCCATGCCCCCCCTGGGCGCGGGCTACCGCTACCACGTCACCGGCCTGACCCACGACCCGCTGGGTTTCCCCACCCAGCGGCCGGACGAGATCGTGGCCCTGCTGGAGCGCCAGTTCCGCAAGATCGACCAGTTCTTCTTCGACATCCAACTGGCCGACGAGATCGAGACCGCCGACGCCGAGATCGTGGTGGTGGCCTACGGCTCGGTGGCCCGCTCGGCCCAGTTGGCCGTGGCCCAGGCCCGGGAGAAGGGGGTCAAGGCCGGGCTGCTCAAGCTCAAGACCCTGTTCCCCTTCCCCCGCACCAAGCTGGAGAGGCTGGCCCCCCACTGCAAGATCCTGGTGGTGCCCGAGATGAACATGGGCCAGATGTCCCGCGAGGTGAAGCGGGTCAACACCGGACAGTTCGCGGTGCGCACCATCAACCGCGTGGACGGCCAGATCATCACCCCGGCCGAGATCCTCAAGGTCCTCAGGAGACGCTAGGCATGGCCGAACGCACCCAACTCATCCATCACTACCTGCGGCACAACAAGAAGTTCCCCCACGTCTACTGCGCGGGCTGCGGGCACGGCATCGCCCTGGGCTCGCTCATCCGCAGCGTGCACGCCCTGGGCTGGTCCAAGGACGAGGTGGTCATGGTGGCCGGCATCGGCTGCTCGGGCCGCATGGCCGTGTACGTGGACTTCAACACCGTGCACGCGGTGCACGGCCGGGCGCTGACCATCGCCACGGGCATCAAGCTCTCGAATCCCAACCTCAAGGTCATCGTGGTCATGGGCGACGGCGACGCCCTGTCCATCGGCGGCAACCACTTCATCCACGCCGCGCGCCGCAACATCGGCCTGTCGGTGCTGGTGCTCAACAACAACATCTACGGCATGACCGGCGGCCAGTGCTCGTCCACCACCCCCCTGGGGGCCACGACCACCACCACGCCCTTCGGCCAGATGGAGAAGTCCTTCGACCTGGTGGAGCTGGCCGCCGCGGCCGGGGCCAACTACGTGGCCCGGGCCAGCGCCTTCCACGCCCAGGGCATGGACAAGCTCATGCAGGCCACCTTCACCCACCGGGGCTTCTCCCTGCTGGAGGTGGTCTCCCCCTGCCACACCCAGTACGGCCGCAAGAACAAGTTCAAGACCGTGGTGGACATGTACCGCTGGCTCAAGGAGTCGGCCACCCCGCTGGAGCAGTACCGCAAGCTCTCGGCCGAGAAGGCCAAGGGGCGCATCCCCCTGGGGGTGTTCGTGGACCGGGACGAGCCCTCGCTGGAGGAGCGCTACGCCGATCTGCGGGCCGACCAGACAGCCCAAGCCGGGAGGCGATGATGAAAAAGCAGCCCCAGATCCAACTGGACCGCTTCGAAATCTGCCTGTCCGGCCTGGGCGGCCAGGGCGTGCAGACCCTGGGCAAGATCCTGGGCCAGGCCCTGGCGCTGGGCCACAGCTACTACGTGACCCAGACCCAGAGCTACGGCCCCGAGGCCCGGGGCGGGGCCTCGCGCTCGGACCTGGTCATCAGCTCCCATCCCATCAGCTATCCCAAGACCGACAAGATCGACCTCCTGGTGGCCCTGTCCCAGGAGGCGTGCAACCGCTACTTCGGCCTGCTCAAGCCGGGCGGCGCGCTCATGGTGAACACCTCCCTGGTCAAGCAGATCCCCACCAACCGCTTCCTGGGCCTGCCCTTCACCGACCTGGCCCAGGACCGGCTGGGCCTGCCCCAGGCCATGAACACCATCGTGCTGGGGGCCATCACCTTCCTGCTGCCGTTCGCCAAGCGCACGGTGATCAAGAAGAGCCTGGAGGAGACCCTGCCCGCCAAGATCCGGCCGGTGAACGTGAAGGCCCTGAACCTGGGCCACCGCGAGGCGGAAAAGCGGTTCACCGACCTGCCCACCCAGTGGGGCGGGGAGGAGAGCGGGGACTAGGCGTCCAGGATAAACCGCGCCAGCTCCTCCGGCGTGGCGAAGAGGCGGTCCGCGCCAGCGGCTTTGAGTTCGTCCGCGTCGCGGAAGCCCCAGAGCACGCCGGCCGCGAACATGCCCGCGTTCCGGGCGGTGCGCACGTCCACGTCCGAGTCCCCGGCAAAGAGCACCTCGTTCGGGGCAAATCCCATGTCCCGGGCCACGTCCAATGCCGCGGCCGGGTCGGGCTTGAGGGGCACGCCCTCGCGCGCCCCGCGCGCCGGGTCCAGGGGCCAGGCCGCGAAGAACCGCTCGGCGATGCGGGCGGTGAACTCGTCGGGCTTGTTGGAGAGCAGGGCCAGCCGCACCCCGGCAGCGGCCAGGGCGTCCAGCATGGCCGGGACACCCGGATAGGGCCGGCTCTTGGCGTCCCAGCGCCGGCCGTACTCGGCCCGGCCGGCCATGATGATATCCTTAAGCTCGGCCTCGGGGAGCCCGGCCGGCGCGGCCCGGCGCACCAGGGTCACCACCCCGTTGCCCACGAACCGCCGGAAGGCCGGGACCGGATGCACCGGCATGCCCCGGCCGGCCAGCACCGCGTTCACCGAGTCGGCCAGGTCGTCCAACGAATCCAGCAGGGTCCCGTCCAGGTCGAAGATAACCGCGGCGAATCGCACCGGCGCCTCCTTGGCGTTTTCTCCATCCTGCCCCCTGAACCCGGGGCCAGGCAACCGGAAATACGGCCAGGCCCGAACTCCGGCCAGGCATGGACTCCTGGCGGGGAGTCCCTATATACTTCGAATAGTGTCATCCCGAGGAGGACACTCCGATGACCAGATACATCCCCCTGTTCATGGCGGCCCTGCTCCTGGCCTCCCTGGCCCTGGCCCCGGCGGCCCGGGCCAAGGTGGTGGAGCAGGCCGTGGATTACACCCACGAGGGCGTGGCCCTGCGCGGCTGGCTGGCCTTCGACGACGCCAGTGCCGGCCCCCGGCCTGCGGTGGCCGTGTTCCACGACTGGCGCGGCCTGGGGGACCAGCCCCGGGAGACCGCCCACCGCCTGGCCGAGCTGGGCTACCTGGGCTTTGCCGCGGACATGTACGGCAAGGGCGTGCTGGCCACGGACAACGCCGCGGCGGCCAAGCTCTCCTCGGCCTTCAAGCCCGCGGACAACCGCACCCTCATGCGCCGCCGCGCAGCCGAGGCCCTGCGCCAGATCCTCGCCAACCCCCTGGCCGACCAGAACAAGGTGGCGGCCATGGGCTACTGCTTCGGCGGCGGCGTGGCCCTGGAGCTGGCCCGCAGCGGCGCGCCCCTGAAGGGCGTGATCTCGGTGCACGGCACCCTGGCCACCCCTGCCCCGGCCTCGCCCGGGGCCATCAAGGCCGCGGTCCTGGCCCTGCACGGGGCCGACGACCCTTACGTGAAGCCGGCCGAGGTGCAGGGTTTCATGGACGAGATGAACGCCGCGGGCGCGGACTGGCAGTTCGTGCACCTGAGCGGCGCGGTGCACGCCTTCACCAGCAAGCACGCGGGCGCGGACAAGAGCACCGGCGCAGCCTACGACGAGCGCGCCGCCCGCCGCTCCTGGCGGTACACCGTGGATTTCCTCGAGGAGGTGTTCGGCCGTTGACGCAGACAGACCACGACCACAACCACGTGCTGGCCCGGGCGGCGGAGGCCGTGGGCCGGGTGGTGCGGGGCAAGGACGCCCAGGTGCGCCTGGCCCTGGCCTGCTTCCTGGCCCGCGGGCACCTGCTCCTGGAAGACCTGCCCGGGGTGGGCAAGACCACCCTGGCCCAGGCCCTGGCCCGGGTGCTGGGCCTGGGCTTCCGCCGCATCCAGTGCACCGCGGACCTCTTGCCCGGCGACGTGCTGGGGGTCTCGGTGTTCGACCGCCGGGACGGATCCTTCGTGTTCCATCCCGGCCCGGTGTTCACCCAGGTGCTGTTGGCCGACGAACTGAACCGGGCCACGCCCAAGGCCCAGAGCGCGCTCCTGGAGGCCATGGAGGAGCGCCAGGCCACGGTGGAGGGCGCCACCCGCCCCCTGCCCGAGCCCTTCTTCCTGGTGGCCACCCAGAACCCGCTGGAGCACGCCGGGGTCTTCCCCCTGCCCGACTCGCAGCGGGACCGCTTCCTGTTGCGCCTGTCCCTGGGCTACCCGGGCCGGGAGGAGGAACAGGGGCTGCTGGACGCCGGCGGCGCGGCCCGCGACCTGGCCGGGCTCGCGCCGGTTCTTGATGCGGCCGGGGCCGTGGCCCTGCAGGGCAGGGCCGCGGCGGTGCACGCCGCGCCGGCGCTCACCGCCTACGTGCTGGACCTGGTGGAGCACACCCGCCTGTGCGGGGACTTCGCGGCCGGGCTCTCGCCGCGGGCCGGCCTGGGCCTGTTGGCCGCGGCCAAGGCGCACGCGCTCCTGGCCGGCCGGGAGCACGCCCTGCCCGAGGACGTGCAGGCGGTGTTCCCGGCGGTGGCCGGGCACCGGCTGCGCCGCCGGGACACCCTGGCCGGCCCCGGGCCGGCGTGGATCGCCGATCTGCTGGCCGCGGTGCCCCTGCCCTGAGGCCGGCATGGCCCCTGTGATTCGGGATTTCCTGGAGGGCCGGCCCTCGACCCTGGCCCGGGTCCTGGAGCTGGACGGGGTGCGTCTGTTCCCCACCCCGGCGGGCTGGGCCTTCCTGGCCTGCCAGGGAGCCATGCTGGCCATCGCCCTGGTCTACGCCAACAACCTGGCCCTGCTCTTCACCCTGCTGCTGACCTGCGCCGCGGCCCTGTCCCTGCCCCTCACCCTGCGCGCGGCCCGCGGCCTGGCCGCGGCCGGGACCTTTGCCGAACCGGCCTTTGCCGGCGGCCGGGCCACCCTGGTGCTGGCCGCCCGGCACGGCCTGGGCCGCCCCCTGCCCGCGGGCGTGGTGTTTCCCGGCGGGGAGCACGCGGTGGCCGACCTGGCCCCGGGTCGGGCCACCCGGCTGGAGCTGCGCTTCCCGGCCCAGCAGCGGGGACTTCTGCATACCGGCCCCGGCGTGCTGCTCACCGAGTTCCCCCTGGGCCTGGTCCGGGGCTTCGTGCCCATGCCCGAGCCGGCCCCGGGCCTGGTCTGTCCCCGGCCCCTGCCCGGCGGCCGGCCGGCCGGCTCGGACCCGCATCCCGGCCGCCAGCCCGAACACGTGGCGGCCGGTGACGACGACTTCCGGGAGCTGCGCGACTACCGGCCCGGCGACCGGCCGGCGCGCATCGCCTGGCCCGCCTCCTCCCGCGGCCAGGGGCTCCTGGCCAAGCGCTTCGAGGGCGAGGCCGGACCGGCCGAGGTCCTGGACTTCGCAGCCCTGGCCGGCGACGCCGAGGACCGGCTCTCCCGGCTCTGCGCCCTGGTGCTGGCGGCCCGGGAGCGGGGAGCGGCCTTCACCCTGCGCCTGCCCGGGCTGGACCTGGGGCCGGGCGCGGGACCGGAGCACGCCGCCTCCTGCCTGCGCAGCCTGGCCCTGTTCCCGGACAGGGAGTCCGGCCGTGCCTGAGCGCGCGCCGGACCGCCTGGCCCGGGCCGTGCTCCTGCTCATGGCCCTGGCCCTGGCCGGGCTCGTTCCGGAGCTGCCCGGCTGGGTCCTGGCCTGGTGCGGCGCGTGCCTGGCCGCAGGCCTGCTCCAGGCCAAGCGCCTGCTGCCGCCCCTGCCCCGCTGGGTGCGGCTGGGCCTGGTGCTGGCCGGCTGCGCCGGGGTCCTGGCCACTCCGGGGGAGCTGTCGCGCATCGAATTCGGGGCCACGGTGCTGGCGGTGCTCGTGGGGGTCAAGGCCCTGGAGCTGGCCACCCACCGGGACAAGCTCTCGGCCCTGTTGCTCAGCCTGTTCCTGGCGGTGGCCGGCGCCCTGTGTTCGCCCGGCCTGGGCACGGCCCTGGCCCTGCTCCTGCCGGCCCTGGCCGCCCTGGCCGCCCTGGCCGCGGCCGGCGGCGCGTTGCGGCCCGAGGCCCGGGTGCCGGGCCGGCTGCGCCTGGCCGGGGGGCTGTTGCTGGCCGCCCTGCCCCTGGCCGGGGCGCTCTTTCTCTTCTTCCCCCGGGTGAGCGCCGGGGTGGTCCCCCTGCCCGCGCCGGGCAGCCTGTCCGGCATCTCCGACCAGCTCTCCCCCGGCGACCTGGCTCCGGTGGCCCGCAACCAGGCCCCGGCTTTCCGGGTGGAGTTCCACGGCCCGGCTCCGCGCCCGGCAGCCCGCTACTGGCGCTGCCTGACCCTGTCCCTGTTCGACGGCCGGCAGTGGCGGCGGCGCACCCCCAGCCTGTTTCCCCCGCCCTTGGCGCAATCCGCCAGGCCCGTGGCCTACACCATCGCCCTGGAACCCCACTGGCACACCTGGCTGCCCACCCTGGACCTGCCCCTGCAGAGCACGGACCAGGGGCAGTTGGACGCGGACCGCTGCCTGGCGACGCGGGGACCGGTGCGCTCGCGCCTGCGCTATTCCGCAACGTCGGTCCTGGACTTCGCCACGCCCCAGCCGCCCCGGGTGCCGGACTGGTCCCTGGACCTCCCCGCCACGGGCAATCGCCGCACCCTGGCACTGGGCCGCCGCCTGGCCGAGGAACATCCCGCCCCCGGGGACCGGGTGCGGGCCGTGCTGGACCTGTTCGGCAGCGGGGACTTCGCCTACACCCTGTCCCCGCCGCCCCTGGGCCGGGACCAGACGGACGACTTCCTGTTCGCCACCCGCAGCGGCTATTGCGGCCACTACGCCTCGGCCGCGGCCTTCCTGCTGCGCGCGGCCGGGGTGCCGGCGCGGATCGTGATGGGATACCTGGGAGGCGAGGACAACCCCATGGGCGACTATGCGCTGGTGCGCCAGAGCAACGCCCATGTCTGGGTGGAGGCCCTGTTGCCGGACTCGGGATGGACCCGGGTGGATCCCACCCTGGCCGTGGCCCCGCGGCTGGCCGAATTCGGCCCCGAGACCGTCTTCTCTCCCGAAGACCTGGCCGAACTGCGCCCGCAGTCCCGCTTCGGCCTGTCCCCGGAGCTGTTGCAGGAGCTGGGCATGGCCTGGGACGCCCTGGCCTTCCGCGCGGACCCCTGGCTGGGGGACTACGACCTGACGGCCCAGGAGGCCCTGCTGCGCGGTCTGGGCATCGCGCCCCGCACCTGGTCCGGCCGGGCCACGGCCCTGGCCGCGGGGTTGGCCCTGGCCGTGCTGGCCGGGTTCGCGCTGCGGCCGGCCCTGTCCCGCCTGGGCCGGGGGCCGCGCCCCGACCCCGCGGCCGCGCTCTATGCCCGGTTCTGCACCCGGCTGGCCCGCACCGGCCTGCCCCGTCCGCCCCACCAGGGGCCTCTGGACTACGCCCGCCGGGTGTCCCGGCTGCGGCCGGACCTGGGGCCGGAAACCGCGGCCATTGCCGGACTCTACGCCGACCTGCGCTACGGCCGCGCCCCCAGCCCGCGGGACCTGCACGAACTGCGGCGCCGGGTGCGGGCCTTCCGGCCCGGGCGGCACGAGCGCACCTGATCCCGGCCCTCGGCCGCGATCCCCGCGGGCCTATGCCGGGCGGACGGCTCGGCCGGTCAGGGCTTCGCCGCCGGCCCGGCCGGCAACTCCACCACGAAGACGCTGCCCGCGCCGGGCTCGGACTCGGCCCAGATGCGGCCCCCGTAGTGGCTCACGATCTCGCGGCAGATGGCCAGGCCC
>DKEU01000143.1:0-16656 GCA_002452635.1 Desulfovibrionaceae bacterium UBA6814
CCACCGCCGCGAGACGGCCAGCCTCGCCACCCCGCTCAAGAAGGGCTCGGTGGTGGTCCAGATCATCGACCGCATCAAGCGGGCCCTGCTCAACGGGGAGATTTCGCCCGGGGATTTCCTGCCCTCGGAGACCGAGCTGACCCGCAGCCTGGGCGTGGGCAAGTCCAGCGTGCGCGAGGCGGTGAAGATGCTCCAGGCCATGGGCATCGTGGAGGTGCGGCAGGGGCAGGGGACCATGATCCGGGAGATTCCGGGCAACGACTACCTGGACTCCATGGCCTTCCACCTGCTGCTCACCCGCCGGCTGCCCCAGGACGTGCTGGACCTGCGCCTCATGTTCGAGCCGGCCTACACGGTGATGGCCATGCACCGGGCCACGACCGAGGACGTGGGCCGCATCGGCGCGGCGGTGGAGCGGCTGGAGCGGGCGGTGCGGCGGGGGACCCAGCAGGCCGAGGACGACCTGGCCTTCCACCAGGCCATCCTGGACGCCACCCACAACCCGCTGGTGGTGCGCATCGGCGAGACCCTGATGCAGCTCTACGAGTCGTCCATCGGCACGTCCATGAAGCTCATCCCGGACATCGCCCTGGCCGACCACCGGGCCATCTACGAGGCGTTCCGGGCCAAGGACGAGGCCAAGGTGCGCGAGGCCATCCTGCGCAGCTCGGAGCGGTGGAAGACCTGCCTGGAGTACGTGGAGCCCGGCGGGGAAGGCAACGGGGCGTAGCGGCTACTTCTGCTCCATGCGGGCCACCCCGTCCCAGTCCGCGGGCAGGTTGCCGCCGGCGAACTGGCGGCAGCGCTCCACGAAGACCTGGGAGGGCCGGTCCCCGGGGCGCAGGTCCAGGATGCGGGCAAAGGCCTGGCCCGCGTCGGCGAAGCGGCGCATGAAGTAGAGCTCCAGGGCCTCCTCGAAGGCCTGGGCGAAGTCCAGGTCGGCCTGGGCGGCCGCCTGGCGCGGGGCCATGAGCTCGTAGATGTAGAGCGGTTCGCGCTTGCCCTTGACCGCCACCCGGTCCAGGCAGCGGGCCAGGAACTCCCCGGACACCGCCTGGTAGGTGGTGGCGGACACGATGCAGCCCACCCCGTAGTGCTTGCACAGGCCTTCCAGCCGGCTGGCCAGGTTCACCCCGTCGCCCACCGCGGTGTAGTTCAGGCGGGAGGCCGCGCCGATGTTGCCCACCAGCACCGTGGCCGTGTGCAGGCCGATGCGGATGGAGAACCCGGGCAGGTTGCGCTGCGCCCAGTCGGCGCGCAGCCGCTCCATGGAGCGCTGCATGGCCGCGGCCGCGCGGCAGGCCGCGGCGGGGTGCCCCTCCACCTCGGCCGGGGCGTTCCAGAAGGCCATGACCGCGTCGCCGATGTACTTGTCCACCGTGCCGCCGTGGTCGTGCACGATGGTGCTCATCTCCTCCAGGTATTCGGCCAGGAGCTCCACCAGGGCCTGGGGGTCCATGGTCTCGGCGATGGAGGTGAACCCCGCGATGTCGCTGAACAGGATGGTGAGCTCCCGCTTCTCGCCGCCCAGTTCGGCCTCCAGGCCCGAGTCCAGGAGCAGGCGCACCAGCTTGGCGGGCACGTACTTGCGGAAGGAGCGCAGCCCGGACTTCATGTTCTCGAAGGAGTCGGCCATGCGCTGGATCTCCCGGAAGGGGCTCTTCACCTCGGAGGCGTGGTCCAGGTCGAAGTCGCGGATGCGCCTGGCCGCCTCGGCCAGGGTGGTGAGGGGCTCGGTGATGCGGCGGCTCATGAGCAGGCCCAGGAGGATGGCCAGCAGGATGAACACGCCCGATGCGCCCATCATGATGAGGCTGGTCTGGCGCACGTCGGCCAGGAAGTCGTCCTCCGGGGCCACCACCCCCACCAGCCAGGGCCAGCCGTAGCGGTCGGGAAAGGGCGCGAACATGGCCAGGTGGCGGCCGCCGTCCGCGTCGAAGGACAGGGTGGTGCGCTCGATGAGCTGCACCGGCTGGCCGGCTCGGGCCTGGGTCTCGGCGCGGAGCGCGGCCCAGGCCGCGGCCGCGGCGGGGTCGGCCACCTGCTCCAGGGTGTTGGGCCGGGCGTCCCGGCCCGAGCCGGCCATGAGCCGGTCCAGGTCCGGCCAGGCCACCAGGTCGCCGCCGGTGGTGGCGATGAAGGCCCGGCCGTGCCGGCTGATGCGCAGGTCGCGCAGGAACAGGGAGAGGTCCTTGAGCGCGATGTCCAGGCCGACGGCCCCCAGCAGCCGGTCGCCGCTGTACACCGGCACGGCCGCGGCGATGCCCGGGTCGCCCTCGGGGTTCACCGAGTAGACCCCGGTCCAGGCCAGCCTGCCCGCGGCCTTGGCCGCCAGGTACCAGGGCTGGGCGCGGGGATCCAGGGTCTCCAGGGGGTCCTTGACCCGGCGCACCACCGAGCCCGCGGCGTCGCGGTGCAGCCACACGGTGGAGATGCAGGGCGCGAGCTGGCGCGCGGCCCACTGGGCCTGGCCGTCGGCCACCAGTTGCGCGGCCCGGACCTCGGCCGCCTCGCAGTCCAGAGAGGGGACGTGCCGCACCAGGTACTGGGTGGACAGGGTGGCGTCGGGCATGCGCTTGACCATGAAGTAGTTGCCGCTCTCGTCGCCCAGGAAGGCGCTGGCCAGGAGCGGGTTCACCTGCATCTCCTCCAGGTACAGGGAGAGCAGGTTGCCGAGCTGGCTCACGCGCTCGCGTTGGGCCAGGGCTCGGGCGTAGTCGATGGAGAAGACCGGGGCCTTGGCCGCGGCGGTGTTCAGGCGGAGCAGGCGTTCGGCCGCGCCCAGGTGGGCCAGGGTCTTGTCGAAGGTCTGGTCGCTGGCCTGGGCCATGAGCCGGAAGGCCATTTCGCGCAGGGCCCGGGCGGAGTTGGCGTAGTTGGCCCCCAGAACGGCCAGACAGGCCAGGGCGATGAGCGCCGCGATGGCCGTGGGCAGGGTGAAGCGCAGACGCAGGCCAAGGCGGGAGGTGGGCATGCCGGTCCGGGGTTGTGGTTTTTCAATGCTGACGATGGGCTATCCTACATCGGCGCCGGGAGCAGGGCAAGGGCGGCCGGCTTGGGGAGCGCCCGCCGCAGTCTTGGCACATGTTCTAGAAAATTTCTAGACTCCTGGCAGGCGTTGGAGTACATAGGTTTCGTGCGGTGGTGAACAACTGAGCAACCGGCATGAAGAGCCCCCACTACAGTCTGCGCGAGATCGGCCGGATGCTTGGCATTCCGCCGTCCACGGTGGTCTACTATCGGGACCGCTTCGAGTCCTGCCTGCCCCGGCCGGTGGGCCGGGGGCGCACCCGGCGCTATCCGCAGGAGGCCCTGGCGGTTTTCGGGAGGATCCGGGAGATGTTCGAGATGAACCTGAGCGCCGAAGCGGTGGAGCGGGAGCTGGCTGCCCGGGCCACGGTTCGGGACGGAGCCCGGGCCGGCCGCCCGGACCCCGGCGTGTCCGGCTCCATGGCCGGGCTCCTGGCCAGGCTGGACGGGCTGTTGGCGGACCAGGCCCTGTACCGGGCCGAGGTGGCCAGCCTGCGCCAGGCGCACGACGCCCAGCGCAAGGAGCAGGAGGCGTCGGCCCGGGCCGCGGCCAAGCGCATCGCCGCCCTGGAGGCCGAGGCCGCGTCCCTGCGCGCGGACCGCGAACGCCTGGAATCGCGCCTGGCCGAGTTCATCCGCCGCGCCAACCCCCTGCGCAGCCGGCCCGGCCGGGACTTCCTGCGCCTGCCCCTGGTCATCCGCTCCAAGGGCGAATTCCTGGGGGTGAGCAACCGGACCGGGGCCACCCTGAGCCTGGAGGGCTTCACCGGCCTGATCCAGCGCAATGCCGACGCGTCGCGCGACGTGGCCATGGGCTGGGAGCGGGAGGGCGAGGGCTACGTGCTGTCCGTGGCCGTGACCGACCGGGCCGCGGGCCGGCGGCAGGAGCTGCGCCTGGTGGCGGTGGAGACCACCACCCCCAACAAGAACCGCGTGGTGGAAGTCCGCGCCCTCACCCTGGACGGCCACGAGGCCCCGGAGCCCATGCTCCTCACCCTGTTCCGCCAGATCCGCGACCAGTATCTCTAGCAAGCCGTTGAAAATCCCGCGATGGCGGCGTTGCAGCGAAAACGCCAGCCCCTCACGTATTGCGCGATACGCTCGGGGCTGGCGTTTTCTCGCGCCTTGCCCTCGCGGTTTTTGAACGGCTTGCTCCGAGGCGGGCGCTTTGCGGCTATGCTTTCTGGGGCTTCCTGTGCGCCCAGAGCGTGGGCGCGATGAAGTCGCCGGGCAGGCGGGTCTCCTGCACGGCCTGGACCACGCCGGGCCACTCGGGCGTGCAGTCGTCGCACACCAGCCAGCCGCCGGGCCGGACCTTGGGGTACCAGTCCGCCAGGTCGGCCTTCACTTCCTCGTACTGGTGGCCGGCGTCCACGAACACCAGGTCCAGGGACTCGGGCGCGAAGCGGCCGGCCGCGTCGCGGGTGCGGGCCTTGAGCACCGTGACCCGGCTCCGCACCCCGAAGGCGTCCAGGTTGGCGGCCAGGGCGTCCAGGTTTTCCTTGACCACCTGCTCCAGGGGCGGCTTGGCCTGGCCCGGGGCCAGCACGGTGTTCACGAAGTGGTCCACGCAGAAGAGCACTCCGCCCGGGGGCAGGGCGCAGGCGATGGCCACCGCGCTGCGGCCCTGGAAGGTGCCCAGCTCCGCCACCCGCGCGCCCTGGGGCAGGCCCGCCACCAGCTCCTGCATGGCCAGGGCCTCGGCCGCGTCGAAATATCCCTTGATGCGGGTCCAGCGCTTGAGCCCGGGACAGCCGGGCAGGTCCAGCAGGGGAGGGGTCATGGGGCCACCTTGTCCAGGAGCGACGGGTCGTCGTTCCGGGGGCTGTTGACCCGCGTGGACACGGGCCAGGTTTCCATGCGCCCGGCCGGGAAGGGGGCGAGCAGGGCCTCCAGGGCCGGCCGCTCCGCGTCCGGGTCCAGCCAGGCCGCGTAGTCGGCCGGGTCCAGGATCACCGGCATGCGGTCGTGCAACTCGGCCACCAGCGGGTTGGCCGGGCAGGTCAGGATGGTGAAGGTGTAGAGGGTCGCGTCCCTGGGGGACGAGTCGGGCGAGGGCGCGGCCGGGTCCAGCCAGTGCTCCCACAGCCCGGCGAAGGCCAGGGGGCCGCCGCCGGTGAGGCGGATCCACCAGGGCTGCTTGCCTGCCTCCTGCCGTTTCCACTCGTAGAACCCGGCCGCGGGCACCAGGCAGCGCCGGCGCTTGAACGCCGCGCGGAAGGCGGGCTTGTCCGCGGCGCTCTCGGACCGGGCGTTGATGAGCTGCGCCCCGGCCTTGGCGTCCCTGGCCCAGGAGGGCACCAGGCCCCAGCGCAGGGAGCGCAGCACCCGCGCCCCGGAGTCCGGGTGCAGCAGCACCGCCGGGGCCTCCTGGGTGGGAGCGATGTTGTAGCGCGGCGCGACGTCGTACCGCGCCTCCAGGCCGAAGTGCTCGGTGAGCGCCTGCCGGGGAATGTCGAATCCGAAGCGTCCGCACATGGGAGGACGAGTAAAGGAAATTCCCGGCGCGGGCTAGCCCGGCGCGCAACCGCGCCTATCCCGCGCGCCAGCGCCTGTCCGGGGGCAGAACCGCGCCCGGCCACGATGGCCATGCCCAGGGCCATCACGCCGAAGAAGCCCTTGGTGCGCCCCCCCCAAAAAATACCTTGGTATTTTTTATCGTCCTTCCTGGCTGTTACCCCAGGAAGAACCGCGCCCCGGCTACGATGCCCATGCCCAGGGCCACCACGCCGAAGAAGCCCTTGGTGCGCACGGCCAGGACAAAGCAGGGGACCGCGGCCCAGAGGTAGAGGTTGGCCGCGGACACGTCCACGCTGCCCGTGGGGGCCAGCACCGACTGGGCGGTGAGCGCGCCCAGCACGGACACCGGCACATAGGACAGCCAGCGGGCCAGCATGGGGTTCAGCTCGCGCCGGGAGAGCAGCCAGGCCGGGGCCAGGCGCGGGCCGTAGGTCACCGCGGCCATGCCCAGGATCACCAGGAGCACGGTGTGCTGGTCCATGGCTACTCCTTCCTGGCGGCTAGGGTTTCGGCCACCATCCCTAAGGTGGCGGCCAGGGCGGTGGCGGCCAGCACGCTCCACTGGCCCAGGCCCAGCCGGGGCAGGAGCAGGGCCAGGCCCGCGGCGGAGATGCCGGCCGCGAGATGGGGCCGGCCCTTCAACTGGCCGCAGAGCAGGGCGATGAACATGGCGGGCAGGGCGAAGTCCAGGCCCAGGGGCCGCACGTCGCCGACGAGCGAGCCCGAGGCCACGCCCAGCACGCTGCCCGCCACCCAGGCCGCCTGGGCGACCATGTTCACCCCGATGGTCACGGCCCGGTCCGTGTCCTTGCGCTGGAAGCGCGACAGGTGGAGGGCGAAGGTCTCGTCGGTCAGTTGGAAACAGAACAGGGGCAGCAGCCGGCGCGGCCAGCCCGCCAGGTGCGGGGCCACGGCCGCGCTCATGAGCAGGTGGCGCAGGTTCACCACAAAGGCGGTGAGCACCACGGACAGGGGCGGCGCGCCGGCCGCGAACAGCCCCACCGCGATGAGCTGGGCCGAGCCCGCGAACACCACCAGGGACATGAGCACCGTGTTCAGGGGGGACAGTCCGGACTTCACCGCCAGCACCCCGTAGGCGAAGCCCACGGGCACGTAGCCCAGCACGATGGGCAGGGCCAGGCGCAGCGACTCGCGCGCCACCGCCGCCCCGCGCGGGGCGGGTTGCTCCAACACCTGTTCCATGAAAGATCTCCGGGTCATTCCAGTCCGCACGCCGCGGCGCAATAGCCCCTGGCCGCGGATTCGTCCAGGCCCCGGCCGGCCGCGGCCTGGATGCAGGCCGGGCAGGCCCCCAGGGGGTGGGCTGCCGGGCGATTCTCCGCAGCCATGCGCCAGTGCGCGGCGAACACCGCCTCGGCCCGGGCCTGGTCCACATGGCGCAGGGCCGCCCGGTGGCTGCGCACCTGCTCCCAGGGCAGGGCCAGGCCCACCCCGGCCAGCATCCCCAGGCCGAACACCATCGCCATTGTCGCCACCATCGCCATGCGCCTCGCCATGGCCGCCTCCCGCGTCTGCCCGGCCCCCGGCCGGGTCGCCATGCCAGTTCCCCCAGACTCGGGTTGCACCAGACCAGAAAATCTGTCATGCGTACAGATACAGTTTGCATAAAAATGGACCAGTACAGATGAGCCAGGCACTTCTCCTGTCCGACCCCGAGTCCCTGCGGTTCCACGCGGCCGAGCAGCACATCCTGGGCCGGCTGGCCTCGGGCGAGTTCCCGCCCGGGGCGCGGCTGCCCTCCCTGCGCGCGGTGAGCCGCACCCTGGCCGTGTCCATCGCCACCGCCACCCGGGCCTACCTGGAGCTGGAGCGCAAGGGCCTCATCGAGGCCCGGCCGCGCTCGGGCTACTTCGTGCGCCGGGCCGTGGGGGCCCTGCCCGAGCCGCGCCTGGCGCCCGCCCGGCCCGCGCCGCCCATCGCGGTGAACCGCTCGGGCCTCATCGCCGCGGCCCTGTCCGCCCTGGGCGACGCGTCCCTGCTGCCCCTGGGCGTGGTCTGCCCCTCGCCCGAGGTGCTGCCCGGGCCGCAACTGGCCCGGATCATGGCCGGGGTGCTGCGGGGCGGGGCCGGGATGGACCTGAACTACACCCCCATCGCCGGGCTCATGGACCTGCGCCGCCAGGTGGCCTTCAGCCGCCAGGCCCTGGGCGAGGCCGCGGCCCCGGAGGACGTGCTGGTCACCAGCGGGGCCATGGAGGCCCTGTACATCGCCCTGCGGGTGCTCACCCGGCCCGGCGACTCGGTGGCCATCCCCACGCCCACCTACTACTGCTTTTTGCAGCTCCTGGAGACCATGGGGGTGCGGGCCGTGGAGGTGCGCTCCCACCCGGGCCGCGGGGTGGACCCGGGCGAGCTGGCCGGCGTGCTGGACCGGCACGAAGTGGCGGCCTGCGTGCTGTGCCCCAACTTCAACAACCCGGACGGCAGCCTCATGCCCGAGGAGGCCAAGGCCGAGGTGGTGCGGCTGTTGGCCGAGCGCCGCATCCCCCTGGTGGAGGACGACGTGTACGGCGACCTGCCCTTCGGCCCGGGCCGGCCCGGCACCTGCAAGCAGCACGACCGGGAGGGCCTGGTGCTGTCCTGCTCCTCCTTTTCCAAGACCCTGGCCCCGGGCTGGCGGGTGGGCTGGATCCTGCCCGGCCGGTTCATGGCCGAGGCCCTGCGGGTGAAGAGCTCCACCAACGTGAGCACCGCCGCGCCGGTGCAGATGGCCCTGGCCGAGTACCTGGCCGGCGGCCGGTTCGAGCGGCACCTGAAGACCCTGCGCCAGGTGAACCAGCGCAGCGTGGCGAGCCTTCGCCACTGCCTGTCCGCGGAGTTCCCGCCCGGCACCCGGGCCAGCGACCCGCAGGGCGGCAGCCACCTCTGGGTGGAGCTGCCCCCGGGCGGCGACGGGGTGGACCTCTTCCTCAAGGCCCGCGCGGCGGGCATCGGCATCGTGCCCGGCAACGTTTTCAGCACCCGCGACGAGTTCCGCAACTTCATCCGCCTGTCCAGCGGCGGCCTGTGGAACGAGAAGCTGCGCGAGGGCGTGCGGGAGCTGGGGAGGCTTGCCGCCGCGGCCGCTCTCGGGTAGGCAGCCCCCATGCTGGAACACACCTTCTGCCATCTGCCGGGCATCGGCGCGTGTTCGGAAAAGAAGCTCTGGAAGGCCGGGGTGCGCACCTGGGAGGACGCGAGGTCCCGCATGGCCGGGGTGCTCTCCCCGGGCCGGGCCAACCTGGCCGCGCCGCTCCTGGCCGAATCCCGGGCCGCCCTGGCCGAGGGCGACGCCCGCTGGTTCCAGGACCGCCTGCCCAGCGACGAGGCCTGGCGCGTCTACCCGGATTTCTGCGGCCGGGCCGCGTTCCTGGACATCGAGACCACGGGCCTGAACCACGGGGACTGCATCACCACCGCCAGCATCTGGGACGGCGAGCGCCTGCACACCTACGTGCGCGGCCGGAACCTGGACCGGCTGGCCGAGGACCTCATGGGCTACGGCCTCCTGGTGTCCTACAACGGCCGCACCTTCGACGTGCCCTTCATCGAGGCCGAGTTCGACGTGCGCTTCCCCCAGGCCCACCTGGACCTGCGCTACCCCCTCAAGGCCGTGGGCCTCACCGGCGGGCTCAAGCGCATCGAGCACGCCCTGGGCATCGGCCGCGGCGACGTGACCGGCATGGACGGGTATTTCGCAGTGCTCTTGTGGCGGGAGTACGAGGACTCGGGCGACCCCCGGGTGCTGGAGACCCTGCTCGCCTACAACGCGGCCGACGCGGCCAACCTGGAGCGCCTGGCCGTGCACGCGGTCAACGCCCTCCTGGCCAAGACTCCCTTTGCCGCCGCCCGCACCCTCCCGGTCCCCCGCACCCCGGACCTGGGCCTCGCCGCCCACCAGTCCGCGGTGGAGCGGGTGCGCCGGCGCTTCGGCATCTAGCCGCAGTTACAGATCGGCTTCCAGACGGAGCAGGGCGGCTTCCAGGGCGGGCAGTCCGGTGGTCACGTCCTCCCAGACCTGCTCGGGAAGCACGTCCGCATAGGCGTGGGCAATGAGGTTGCGCAGGCCGATGAGCCTGCGCCAGCCGGCCTCCGGGTAGCGTTCCTCCAGGTCGGGGATGCGCTGGCGCAGCTTGGCTGCGCTCTCGGACAGGGCCACGATGCGCATGCACACCGCGTCCTGGGTTTTCACGTCCGCGAGGAAGCCGGCCAGGTCCAGGCCCTTGGTGTAGGCGCGGATGGCTGCGATGTCCTCGCGCAGCCGGGCCAGGAGAAGTTCGTCACGCCCCGCGGGCATAGATGAGCTTCCGGTCGGGCTGGATGTGGCGGGCGAGGATGGCGTGGGAGGGCTTGCGGGGGTGGTCCACGATCTCGGCGGCCAGCAGGCTGGCCTGGCGGCCGGTGCTCCGGCGGATGTCCTCGGCCAGGCCGGCCAGGTCCAGAAGCCCGGTGTGCGGCGCGCTGGTAACCACCAGGTCCACGTCGCTGTCCGGCCCCTCTTCGCCCCGGGCCACGGATCCGAACACCTCGGCCCGCAGCACGAAGGGGTGCCGGGCCAACACCCGGCGGATGCTCTCTATGAGGACGCCGCCTGTATTCATGACGTGAATCTAGCCCGATTGTCCCGGCCAAGGCAAGGCCGGGCCTACGCTCCCCACAGCACGATCACCGCCACCCCGGCGGCCATGAGGCAGGCCCCGGCCAGGCGGGCGGGGATGTCCGTCTCCTGGAAGGCCGCCCGGCCCAGGAGCACGCCGAACAGCCCGTCCACCCGCTTCACCGCCAGCATGTAGGCGGCCTGGGTGAGCACGATGGCGTAGGCCCCGGCCGCCAGGTGGCCGGCGTGGATGAGGCCGGGCAGCACGCCCCGGCGCGGGTGCGCCAGGATGTTGCCCAGCCGCACCCGGCCCATCGCCGTGAGGGCCAGGATGAAGAACGCCACGTAGGTGGGCTCGAACCAGGCGATGTAGCCCAGGGGCGTGGCCAGCAGGGTGGCGTGCTTGGCGATGACCGCCACCACCGCGTAGAGCACGGCCACCACCAGGATGCGCCGCGGCCCGGGCTCCCGGAACGCCGCCAGGAGCGGCCCCAGCCAGCCGTGCGTGGCCCGGCGGCGCAGGTTCACCACATAGGACCCCGCGGCCAGGAGCAGCACCCCGGCCGCGCCCGCCGGGCTGGGCGCCTCGCCCAGGGCCAGCCGGCCGGTGAGCATGGTCATCACCGGCACCAGGCTCAGGTAGGGCAGGGTGAGGGACAGGGGCGAGAGCCGGATGGCCTGGCAGTAGAGGATGTAGTTGGCCAGGGAGATGGGCAGGAGCATGGCCATGTCCAGCCAGAACGCGGGCGGGGGCAGGGGCGGCCGCGCGATGGCCAGCACCAGCAGGCACAGGGGCAGGCCGAAGATGAGGGGGGTGAGCCCCATCTCCTCCGGGGTGAGCTCCCCGGGCAGCTTCTTCATGGCCGCGGCCTCGCCCGCGGAGCCCAGGGCCGCGGCCAGGGACAGGATGAGCCACTGCATGCCGGGAGGCTCGCTTGGGGACTAGTCCCGGCCGGGGGACAACACCTTGCTCGTCCCGCGGAAGGAGTAGGAGGCCAGCCGGCCCTGGGGATCGAGCTGCGCCCACAGGGTGAAGGGCGTGGCGTACCCCGGGAAGAGCCGCTGCCCCACCGGCGAGGTGGCCACGAAGCGCAGGTCCAGGAAGGTCACCTCCCGGCCCGAGCTGCCCGCGATGTCCTGCATCACCGGGTAGAGCGCGAACCAGTCCCAGGTGCGGAAGATGGAGGCCTCCCTGCCCAGCCGGGCGAGCAGGGCCCCGTCCGCCTTGGGGTAGGCGCGCAGCGGGAGGGGGCCGTCGGGCAGCAGGGCGGGCACGCTGGCCACGGCCAGGGTGTCGCCCTGGTCCACCACCGCCTTCCACCAGAAGGGGGTCAGCATGTCCGGGATGAGCTGCACCGATTGAAAGGCCGCGCCCGAATCCGCCAGGCGGTGCTCCACCTCGGCCTGCACCGCGCTGCGCACCCCCAGGTTGGCCAGGGGGTAGGCCAGGCACAGGGCCAGGCCCAGCACGGCCAGGGCGCGGCGCTGCGCCTTCCAGAAGAGGGACATGGCCAGGAGCGTCAGGAGCGGCAGGGTGAAGAAGGGGTCCACGATGAACAGGGCGGGCAGGAACAGCCGGGCGTCGGAGAACGGCCACAGCACCTGGGTGCCGTAGGTGGTGCACAGGTCCAGGAACACGTGCAGGAGCGTGAGCGCGTAGCCCCAGAGGAAGAGCTTCTTGACGCCGAGGTTGCGGGCCAGGGGGGTGAAGGCCAGGGCCAGGCCCAGGGCCAGGACCGCCGCGCCGGACAGGGAGTGGGTGAAGGCCCGGTGGTCGCGCAGGTACTCCTCGGGCCCCAGGCCCACGAAGTTGTCGACGTCCGGCAGCCAGGCCCCCAGCATGCCGAAGAGCGCGGCCCGGCGCGCGGTGGGGAAGCGGTCCGCCAGCAGGCGGCCGGCCAGCAGGCCGGAGGCGACGTGGGTAACCGGGTCCATGCGGGTGCTCCTTGTCCGTAACCAGCCGGAATAGGATAACCATGCGGCGAACCGGAGGCAATGCGCGCCGGGTTGCAATCGTTGCCCACTTGCGTAGACTCGCCCGGGCGCAGGCTTTTGCCGCGGTATTGCCTTCGGCGCGCCGCGGTCTTAGTTGATGCTGCGCGGGAATGCCCCCGTGTTCGCCCCCAAGGAGGAGTCCATGCGTTTTCGCCCGTATATCGTGCTTCTGCCCCTTCTGGCCCTCATCCTGGCCCTGCCCGGCTGCGGGTACAACACCATGCAGCAGCAGGAGGAGGCGGTGTTCCGCGCCTACGCCGACCTGGAGGCCTCGCTGCAGCGCCGGATGGACCTGATCCCCAACCTGGTGGAGACGGTCAAGGCCTATGCCTCCCACGAGAAGGAGACCCTCACCGCGGTGGTGGAGGCCCGGGCCAAGGCCGGCCAGGTGAAGCTGGACCCGTCCAAGCTGGGCGACCCCCAGGCCCTGGCCTCGTTCCAGGCGGCCCAGGGCGAGCTGTCCTCGGCCCTGTCCCGGCTCATGGTGGTGGTGGAGCGCTACCCGGACCTCAAGGCCAACCAGAATTTCCTGGACCTGCAGCACCAGCTGGAGGGCACCGAGAACCGCATCAACGTGGCGCGGCAGCGCTACAACCAGGCGGTGGAGACCTTCAACGCCTCCATCCGGGTCTTCCCCAACAGCCTGACCAACTCCGTACTGCTGCACCTGGAGCGCAAGGAGTTCTTCAAGGCCGACGAGGCGGCCCACGCCGCGCCCAAGGTGAAGTTCTGATGCCGGTTCGGACGCCCGGCCGACGGGCTGTGCCATCCGCAGCAGGGACGCCGTGCCCCGGGCGGGGCTGTCCGGCGGCTGCGGGTTTTTGGGGAGTCGCCCCCGCGGGGGGCGGCGTGATGCAACGCCGGATGATGGGCGCGATGCAGCCTGGTCTGATGATGATTGAAAAAAGCCGGGGCCGCCGGGTTGTGCCGGCCGCGGCAGGGAACTCCTGCCCCGGCCGTGCCGTCGTGGCGGCCGCGGGTTCTTTGGGACACGTGCCTGCGTCGAAGAACGCGGCCCGGCCCCGCCTGAAGGCGGGGGAATGGGCCGCGGTGCGGGCGATGCTGGGCCTGGCCTTGGCCGCGCTGCTGCTCGTGGCCGCCCCGGCCCTGGCCCTGGACGCTCCGGCCCTGACCGGGCGGGTGAACGACCTGGCGGGCATGATGAGCCAGGCGGCCCGGGCCAAGGTGGAGGCCGTGCTGGCGGACCTGGAGCGCAGCGACTCCACCCAGGTGGCGGTGCTCACCGTGCCGTCCCTGGAGGGCGACTCCATCGAGGAGTTCTCGCTCAAGGTGGCGGAGAAGTGGGGCCTGGGCCAGAAGGGCAAGGACAACGGGGCCCTCGTCCTGGTGTCCCGGGACGACCGCAAGATGCGCATCGAGGTGGGCTACGGGCTGGAGGGCCGGCTCACGGACCTCCTGTCCGGCCGCATCATCGATACTGTGATGGCCCCGTATTTCAAGGCGGGCGACTTCGACAGCGGCTTCATCGCCGGGGCCACGGCCGTGGCCCAGGCCGTGCGCGGCGAGTTCAAGGCCGAGCCCCGGCCGCGCCGCAGGAGCAGCGGGGGGCTGGCGGGCTTCGCCTTCATCGCGATCTTCGGGCTGCTCATGGCCATAGGCCAGATGGGCCGCCTGGTGCGGCCCGCGTCCCGTATCCGCAGGACGGGCTACGGCGCGGGGCCGTTCATCATCTTCCCCGGCGGTTTCGGCGGCGGGGGCGGCGGCTTCGGCGGGGGCGGTTTCGGTGGCGGCGGCGGCGNNGGGGGCGGCTTCGGTGGCGGAGGCGGCGGTTTCGGCGGCGGCGGCGCGTCTGGCGGATGGTAGGGGGGGGGCAGTATGAAGGACCTGGCACAGTCGTTCCTGAGCGACGAGGAGCGCAAGCAGGTGGAAGCCTGCGTGCGCCGGGTGGAGCAGAACACCGCGGCCGAGATCGTGCCGCTCATCGCCCCGTCGTCCTCGGGGTACCCCCGGGCGGCCCTGGCCGCGGCCGTGGCCTGCGGGCTCCTGGCCGCCGCGGTGGTGGGCTACAGCCTGGGCGACCTGGTGGTCTGGGAGTTTTTGGCCCTGTTCGGGGCGGGCCTGTTCATGGGGACCTTCCTGAACCAGGTGGTCCCGGCCCTGCGCAAGCCCTTCCTGTCCCGCAAGGAGATGGCCTTCGAGGTGGACGAGGCCGCGCACCTGGCCTTCCTGGAGCACGAGATCTTCGCCACCCGGGACCGCACCGGCATCCTCCTCTTCGTGTCCGTGTACGAGCGCCGGGTGCGCGTGCTGGCCGACGCGGGCATCGCGGCCAAGGTGGGCCAGGAGGTCTGGGACGCGGTGGCCGCCCAGTTGGCCGCGGGCATCCGGGCCGGCCGGCGGGCCGAGGCCCTGTGCGAGGCGGTGCAGCGCTGCGGCGCCCTGGTGGCCGAGGCCTTCCCGCGCAAGGCCGACGACACCGACGAACTGCCCAACCTCATCGTGGAGAGTGAGTGACGTGCCGGGCTGCGCCCACATCGACGCCGCCATCTTCGACTACGGCGGGGTCCTGGCCGAGGAGGGGTTCCGGGAGGGGCTGTACGCCATCGCCCACGCCCACGGCCTGGACCAGGAGGCCGTGCTGGACGCCGGGGCCGACGCGGCCTGGGGCACCGGCTGGGTGGTGGGGACCGGGGACGAGGCCGACTTCTGGGCCGACTTCTTCCGGCGCACCGGCATCGTGGGCGACCCTGCGGCGCTGCGCCGTGAGGTGCTCTCCCGCTTCACCCTGCGCCCCTGGATGCCGCCCCTGCTCGACGCCCTGGCCGCCTCCGGCCTCACCCTGGCGGTGCTCTCGGACCAGACCAACTGGCTGGACGAGCTGGAGGCGCGCGACCGCTTCTTCCACCACTTCGACCTGGTGGTGAACAGCTACCGCCTCGGCAAGTCCAAGCGCGAGGCCGCGGTCTTCACCGAAATCGCCGCGCGGCTGGGCATTGCGCCCGGCCGGGCGCTCTTCATCGACGACAACCCGGGGAACGTGGAGCGGGCGCGGGCCATGGGCCTGCGCGCCCACCTCTACACCGGCCGGGACGGCCTGCTGGCCGCCCTGGCCGAGGCCTGCCCCGGCCTGGAGAACCTGCATGCGTAAGCCGTCCGCCTCCTTCTGCCCCGAGGGCCTGCCCGCCACCTTCCTGGCCGGGCTGCTCACCCTGGCCCTGGCGCTGCTCGGCTGCTTCTGGTCCGCCCTGGCGGCCTTCGTGGTCACCTGCCTGGTGGTGAACTTCTTCCGCGACCCGGAGCGGGTGGTGCCGCACGGCCCGGGCCTGGCCGTGGCCCCGGCCGACGGCCGGGTGGTGCTGGTGGACCGCGCCCGCGACCCCTTCGACGGCGCCGAGCGGCTGCGGGTGTGCATCTTCATGAACGTGTTCAACGTGCACGTGAACCGCGCCCCGGTGGCGGGCACGGTGCGCGACCTGGCCTACCACCCGGGCAAGTTCCTGAACGCCTCCCTGGACAAGGCCTCGGAGCACAACGAGCGGCTGGCCATGCAGCTCACCGCCGAGGACGGGGGGGTGTGGACCGTGGTGCAGATCGCCGGGCTCATCGCCCGGCGCATCGTGCCCTGGGCCGAGGTGGGCGACGACCTGGCGCGGGGCCAGCGGTTCGGCATGATCCGCTTCGGGTCGCGCCTTGACGTCTATCTTCCCGACGACTATACTCCTGAAATTTCCGTCGGGAGAAAAACCCTGGCCGGCCAGACCGTTCTGGCCCGCCGCCGGGAGACGAGCCCCGACGCGTAGGCAAAGGCGATGACTGAAGAGAGGCCCCGGCCGTTCCACAAGGGAGTGTACATCCTCCCCAATCTGCTCACCACCGCGAGCCTGCTCTCGGGGTTTCTGGGCATGATGTGGGCGGTGCAGGGCCGGTTCGAGGACTGCGCCCTGGCCATCCTGGTCAGCGCCGTGTGCGACGGCCTGGACGGCAAGGTGGCCCGGCTCACCGGCACCACCTCCGAGTTCGGGGTGCAGTACGACTCCCTGGCCGACCTGGTGGCCTTCGGCGTGNNCCCGCGGTCATGGCCTACCTCTGGAAGCTGCACGAGTTCGGCCGGCTGGGCCTCATGGCCGCCTTCCTCATCACCGTGTGCGGGGCCCTGCGCCTGGCCCGGTTCAACGTGCAGTCCGCCCGCTCCGACTCCAAGAAGTTCTTCGTGGGCCTGCCCATCCCGGCCCAGGCCTGCGTCATGGCCTGCCTGGTGTTCTTCGCCCCCTTCCTGCCCGAGGCCTGGCAGGGCGGGGTGCTCTCGGTGGGCTGCCTGACCCTGGCCTACGGCCTGTCCATCCTCATGGTCAGCCGGGTGCGCTACGCCTCGTTCAAGGAATACGGGTTCGTCAAGGCGCATCCCTTCAGCGCCATGGTCACCGCCATCCTGCTCTTCGTGCTGGTGGCCTCCCAGCCCAAGCTGCTGGGCTTCCTCATCCTGTTCGGCTACGTGCTCTCCGGCCCGGTGTACACCTACGCCGTGCTGCTCCGCCGTCCCGCGCTGCTACGGG
>DKEU01000143.1:16682-16828 GCA_002452635.1 Desulfovibrionaceae bacterium UBA6814
TTCCGCCATGTTTTCGGGCCCCGGCCCCGGCGCGCGACGCATTGCGGCCGGCCGGAAAATGCGCCATAGCACCACTTTGTGAACGGACAACGGAGGAGAACGCCATGTCCGACCGAGTATACATCTTCGACACCACCCTGCGCGAC
>DKEU01000143.1:17004-17191 GCA_002452635.1 Desulfovibrionaceae bacterium UBA6814
CGCGCCTGGGACGCGGTCAAGGACGCCAGGAACCCCCGCATCCACACCTTCCTGGCCTCCTCGCCCCTGCACATGGAGTTCAAGCTCCGCAAGAAGCCCGAGGAGGTGCTGGTCATGGCCGAGGCCGCGGTGAAGCGCGCGGCCGGCTACACCAGGAGCGTGGAGTTCTCGGCCGAGGACGCCTCGC
>DKEU01000115.1 GCA_002452635.1 Desulfovibrionaceae bacterium UBA6814
AGCCGGTTCTGGCGCAGGGCCGCGTCCTCGCACATGACCATCACGTGGTCGAAGAAGGCGTCCACCGTGGGCCGCAGCTCGCGCAGGAGGCCCAGCAGCGCCGGGAAGTCGTCGGCCTGCCACAGGGCCGCAAAGCGCGGCCCCAGGGCGGTGAGCGCCTCGGCCAGGCCCTTTTCCTGGGCCTCGGCCAGGAGCGCGGCGTCGTAGCTCCCGGTGAGCGCCACCCCGGCCTCGGCCCCCTGCTTCACGATGATGTTGGCCGCGCGCTTGAAGGTCAGCACGGCCTGGCCGAAGTCCGCCTCCTGGGCAAAGGCGGCCAGGGCCTCCACCCGGGCGGACAGGGCCCACACGTCGGCGAAGCCCGCGCCCAGGGCGGCCTCCACCACCAGGGTGGGCTGGCCCTTGCCGGTGAAGTAGTTCTTGAGCCGGTCGCCGGCGAAGCCCTTCAGCTTGGCCAGGGCGTCCTCCCGGGACAGCTTCCACGCCACCCCGGAATAGCCGTCCAGGGCCGCGGCAAAGAAGGCGTCCAGGTCCAGGCGCAGGCCCTTCTCGATGAGGATGCGGCAGATGCCCAGCACGGCCCGGCGCAGGGCGTAGGGGTCGTTGGCACCGGTGGGCGCCAGGTCCAGGCCGAAGCACCCGGCCAGGGTGTCGGCCTTGTCCGCCATGGACAGCAGGCAGCCGGCCAGGGTGGAGGGAACCGGGCTGTCCGGCCCGGCCGGGAGGTAGTGGTCGTACACGGCCTTGGCCACGGCCTCGGACTCGCCGAAGCGGCCGGCATAGATGCCGCCCATGACGCCCTGCAGCTCGTCGAACTCGCCCACCATGCCCGAGACCAGGTCGGCCTTGGCCAGGAGCCCGGCCCGGGCCAGGTCCGCAGCCTGCTCCGGAGCGAGCTGCCCGCCCAGCCAGCCGGCCAGGCGCTCCAGGCGGCGGGCCTTGTCGCCCATGCTGCCCAGGGGGGCCAGGAACACCACGTTGTCCAACTCGGCCAGCCAGGGCGTAAAGCCCGCTGCCAGGTCGGTCTTCCAGAAGAAGCGGGCGTCCTCCAGCCGGGCGCGCAGCACGCGCTCCCAGCCCTTGGTCACCAGGGCCTCGTCCTTGGGGTCCAGGTTCAGGGTGGCCAGGAAGTGCGGCAGCAGCGTGCCGTCCGCACCCTCCACGCCGAAGCTCTTCTGGTGGCTCTCCATGCTGGTGAGCAGCACCTCGCGGGGCACCTCCAGGAAGGACGGGTCAAAGGAGCCCAGGATGGGCCGGGGCGACTCCACCAGGCCGGTGACCTCGTGCAACAGCTTGTCCTTCCAGAGGATCGCGCCGCCCGCAGCCTGGGCCAGGGCGTCGCCCTGCTCCACGATGGCGGCGCGGCGCGCGGCCGCGTCCAACACCACCCTGCCCTGCTCGGCTAGGGTGGAAAAATACTCGGCAGTGGAGCCTACTTCGAAGGGCCCCGGGCCCATGACCCGGTGGCCGCGGGTGGTGCGGCCCGAGGCCACGCCCGCCACCTCGAAGGGCGCCACGTCGGAGCCCAGCAGCGCCAGCACCCAGCGCAGGGGCCGGCCGAAGCCGAAGTCCAGGCTCCCCCAGCGCATCTTCTTGGGGAAGGACAGGCCGGCGACGGCGTCGCGGCAGATGGCGGGCAGGATGTCCAGAGTCTGCCCCCCACCCACGGTCTTGCGCACGGCCAGGTACTCGCCCTTGCCGGTCTCGTGCAGGAAGGCGTCGGCCAGGTCCACGCCCTGGGTCTTGGCGAATCCCTGGGCCGCCTTGGTGGGGTTGCCGTCCGCGTCGTAGGCGACTTTCTTCGGAGGGCCGGTGACCAGCTCCACCTCGCTGCGCTGCGCCGCGGCCATGTCCGCCACCCGGGCCACGATGCGGCGCGGGGTGGCGAAGGTCTCCACGGGCGAGTGGTTGATCATGGCCCGGTCCAGGGCCTTGTCCAAAAGATTCCCCAGCTCCTGGTTCAGGGCCGGGAAGTAGCGGGCGGGGAGTTCCTCGGCCCCGATCTCGAGGATGAACTCAGGCATGGGCGGCCTCCGTGGGCAGCATGGGATAGCCCAATTTCTCGCGCTGCTCGGCGTAGAGCCGGGCCACGGCCGAGGCCAGGGTGCGCACCCGCAGGATGTAGCCCATGCGCTCGGTGATGGAAATGGCCCCCCGCGCGTCCAGGAGGTTGAAGGCGTGGGAGCACTTGAGGCAGAAGTCGTAGGCCGGCCAGGGCAGGCCCTCGGCGCACAGGCGCTTGCACTCCTTCTCGTAGGCCGCGAACAGGGTGAAGAGCATGGCGGCGTCGGACTGGTCGAAGTTGTAGGTGGAGTGCTCCACCTCGCCCTGGTGGTGGACCTGGCCGTAGGTCACGGTGTCGTTCCACCTGAGGTCGTACACCGACTCCTTGCCCTGCAGGTACATGCACAGGCGCTCCAGGCCGTAGGTCAGCTCCACGCTGATGGGGGCCAGGTCGATGCCGCCCACCTGCTGGAAATAGGTGAACTGGGTGACCTCCATGCCGTTGAGCCAGACCTCCCAGCCCAGGCCNNTGGGCGACTCCCAGTCGTCCTCCACGAAGCGGATGTCGTGTTCGGCCGGATCGATGCCCAGGGTGCGCAGGCTGTCCAGGTAGAGCTCCTGCACGTTGTCCGGGGAGGGCTTGAGGATCACCTGGAACTGGTAATAGTGCTGCAGGCGGTTGGGATTCTCGCCGTAGCGGCCGTCCGTGGGCCGGCGGGAGGGCTCCACGTAGGCCACCTTCCAGGGCTCGGGCCCGATGACCCGGAGGAAGGTGGCGGGGTTGAAGGTGCCCGCGCCCACCTCTATGTCGTAGGGCTGCTGGATCACGCAGTCGTAGGCGGACCAGAATGCCTGGAGTTTCAGGATCACGTCCTGGAAGTTCATCGTGTTCTCCTTATCCTGAACAAGCAGGACGGCATCCGGGCCGCCCGGCGCAGGTTCGCCTTGGAATAAGGCGAACCTGCATAAGCGCCTCTAAACGTCTGCGACGTTAAGAGGCGCTAGATTTTCCGAAAAGATCCACCAGCCCAGGCCAGGCCCAGGTGGAAGCGCACGTAGTGGTCCACGGCCGCATAGCACTGCCGGCGGGCCGCGCCGTGGGGCCGGGCGTTGCGCCAGTCCCAGGGGCGGCCGGTCCGGACCTGCTCCAGGAGGTCCAGGGCCTCGCTGCACAAATCCAGTCCCGGGACGTCCCCGGCGCAGTCCGCGCAGACCACCCTGCCCCGCTCCACGTCAAGGCGCGGCAAAGACCCGCTGTGTATGCCTTTTCCGCAGTGAGAGCAAGCCGTAAGCGCGGGGGCGTAGCCCTGGCTGAAGGCCACCTTGGCCCGGAACAGCACCGGAAAGAGCCCGGAGACCGCCTCGGCCCGGTCCAGGGTGTCCAGGCACTCGGTGATGAGGCCGTAGGCGTCGGCCGCGCCCTCGGGTCCCAGGTGCACGGCCTCGAAGAACTTGAGGCAGTTCACGGCCTGGCCCAGGCGCTCCCGGTCCGTCCGAATGCGGGGGTAGGCCTGCTCCAGGGTTCCCTCCAGGAGATAGAGGTAGGCCCCGCGGCGGTCGCTGCGCACGTGGAAGCGCACCTGGTTGAGGGCGTCCAGGCAGCCGCAGAAGCGGCGGCGGCTGCGGCAGCCGCCGAAGGCGAAGGCGGTGTACGTGCCGCGGGAGGGGGAGAAGAGCCGGACCCAGAGGTCCTGCTCGCGGAAGCGGCCCACCTTGAGCACCAGGGCCTGTTCGGAGAATTCGATCATGATCCGGCCAACGAGCGAACCTTTTTCTGCAAGCCGCTCAAAAACCGCGAGGGCAAGGCGCGAGAAACCGTCAAGCCCGAAGCGTATACGGACATACGTAAGGGTTTGACGGGTTCGAGCAACGCAGCCATCGCGGAATTTTCAGCGGCCTGCTAGGGAATCGTGACCGTACGCACCTCGCCGGACTGGGCGTTCAGCGGGAAGGGCTTGTTGTCCAGGGTCACCTTCACCCCGCCGGCGTTGCCGAACTTCACGGTCAGGGCCTTGTCGAAGTGGATGGCCTTGGCCTCCCCGGGCTGGAGCAGCATGTCCAGGACGATGGACCCGTCCACCTCGGCGTTGACCCAGCAGAGCTGGCTGGCCTTGATCTCCATGATGCGGGTCCCGGTGGTGGCCACGGCCACGGGGGCCGGCGCGGCCAGGGCCGGTGCGGCCGGAGCGACCTCGGCTGCGGGCTTGGCCTCGGGCTTGGGCTCCGGCTTGGTCTCGGGCTTGGGGACCAGCTTGGGAGTGGCGGCCTGGGGCTCGGCAGCGGGCTTGGCCGGTTCGGGCGCGGGCTTGGGCGCCGGTTTGGCCAACTCCGTGGCCGCCGCCGCGGCGGGGGCCGGGGCAGGCTCGGGCGCGGGCTCCTCGCTGGGCGGAACCACGGGCTCCTCCCCGCCGGCCTGGGGCTGGGCCTCGGCTGCGGAATCCTGGGGAGCCGGCGCGGGCTCGGGCTCGGCCGGGGCCGCCGGGGCGGCCTGGGGCACTGGCGGTTGCGGGGCGGTCGGCTGCTTGGGCGCAAGCAGGGTGGCCCACAGCACGGCCCCGGCCACGGCCGCCACCAGCAGGAGCACGAGCAGCCCACGCAGGCTGGTGCGCCGCCCCTGCCCCACGTTGCGGGCCGCGGTCATGGAGATGGGCTTGTCGCGGGTGGGATCGTTGCCGAAGTCGTCGTCGGCCACGAAATATTCCTGGGCCAGGGCCGCGGCGTACTGCTCGGGGTCCAGGTCCAGAAGCCGGGCATAGTTCTTCACGAACCCCTTGGCGTACACGGGATGGGGCAGGTCCTCCTTGCGGCCGGCCTCGATGGCCAGGAGATTGCGGCGGCTGATCTTGGTCCGCTGGACCACATCCTCCACGGAAAGCCCACGCCGCTCCCGCTCCTGCTTGAAGACTGCACCCAATTCCTGGAGATTCATGCCCAACCCCGCATGGTTCCCGGGTTTGTTAGAGCCGGTTCTCGATGACCGCCTTGGACCGGAGCTCCTTCATGTACTCGCCGAAGCGCTCCTGGATCTTCTCGGAGTAGATCTTGTCCCGAATCTGGTTCTCGATGTCCGAGAGCTTCTGGGCGTCTCCGGACTCCATGGTGCGAGGCGTGAGCAGGGCCTCCCGGCCGTTGATGATGAAGGGCTGGCTGACCTGGCCCTCGGCCACGCCCTCCAGGGCCGTGCGCCACTCCTGGGCGAGGTTCTTCCACTCCAGGACCCCGATGTCCCCGCCCTGGCCCTTGCCCGGGCCCTCGGAATAGGCGTCGGCGGCCTCGGCGAAGCTGATCTCGCCCTTGGCGATGCGTTCGCGCAGCGGCGCGGCCGATTCGCCGGGGGCGAGCAGGATGAGGCCCAGGTGCACGGTGCGGTCCTTGGTGAAATCCTGCTTGTGCTCTTCATAGTACCGCTGCACGTCCTCGGAGGTGACCACCACCTTGCGCCGGACCATGACCCCCAGGATGCGCTGGCGCAGAATGTCCTTGCGCAGAGTCTCCACAAACTCCTGGCGCGTCATCTTCTCCAGCTTGAGCTGCTCCAGGAAGCCCTCCTCGTTGAGCTTGTGATTCTCCTTGAAGGCCTGGACCTGGGTCTCGATCTCCACGTCGGACACGGTGATGCCGAACTTCTTGACCTCCTGCTCCAGGAGGATGTCGTCGATGAGCTTGTCGAGCAGGTCCTGCTTGAACTTGAACAGGGCCTGCTTGTCCGCGTCCGAGAGCTGGCGCCCCTTGAACTGCTCCAACACGGGCTTGAGGCGTTCGTTGAGGTCGAAAAGGGTGATGATCTCGCCGTTGACCACGGCCACGATGCGGTCCACCACTTCGGCGGCGGGGGCCGGCGAGGCGGCCGAGAGGCACAGGATGGACAGGGTCAGGGCAAGGGCGGCAAGTCGGCTGGGCAGTCGCTGCAACGTCGTCTCCTCCGGGCGGGCTGGGTGCCGGCCGTGCGGCCGAACCGCACCTGTGGTAGTCTGTTTTTCAACGACATGCAATCATCCCGCGGCATAGGCCGCCGGGAGACTAGGGAGTCGTGGCGTTGCGCTCGGCCGGCGCGGCCGCGGGGCGGACCAGGGACAGGAGCGGCGTGACCTGGATGTCCGCGCTGGCCAACTGGGACGTGAGCCAGGCATCGAAGACCCGGCCCAGCTTCTCCTCCACCAGCACCTTCTCCACCAGGGGATAGGCCCGGGAGGGGTCCAGCACCTTGGCCGGGGTGTTCTCCACCAGCACCAGCCGGGTGAACCCGTCGCTGCCGGCCAGGGCCTGGCTGGCCTGGCCGGGCTCCAGGCCCTTGAGCGCGTCGCGCCAGGCGGCGGTCAACCGGTCCTCGCGCATCTTGAGGTCCTGCACCTGGACCTGGGGAACCTGCCCGCTCACCGCGGCGGCGTCCGGGTTGCGGGCCACGACCTCCACCGCCTGGTTCACCACGTCCAGGCTGGGGCCGCGCAGCATGAAGAAGCGCACCCGGGGCGGCAGGTAGAAGTCGTGGATGTGCTCCTTGTAGTAGGCCTCGGCCTCCTGGTAGTCGAGCTTGATCTCGGGCCGGAGCACCTCGCGGTAGAACTTCTCCACGGTCAGGCGGGAGCGCAGTTGCTGCCGCCAGGCGTCCAGGTCGATGTACTCCTCCACCAGGACCTGTTCGAAGGCCCCCTCGGGATAGTCGGCCCGGATCTCGGCCTCGGCTGCGGCCAGCTCCTCATCGGTCACCTGCAGGCCGCGCTTCTCCAGGGTCTGGTCCACCAGGGCCAGCACCACCAGATCGCTCAGCACCTGGCCGTACTCCTCCTGCAACTTGGTCACCGAGGGGTTGCTCTCCCCGGGGCCGGAGAGCGCGGCGAAGCTGTGCCTGGCCTCCAACTGCTGCTGGGTGATGGGCCGGCCGTTGACCTTGGCCACCACCCCTTTTTCCTCGGGGCTGCGGGCGCAGGCCGCCAGGGCCGCGCCCAGGGCCAGGGCCAGGGCCAGGAACGCGGCCCGGTGCAGGACGGTTCTCATGCCCGGTCCTCCGGCAGCAGGGCCAGCAGTTCGTCTTCCACGTGGTGCATGGCCTCGCGGATAGACTGCTTTTCGGGAATGCGCAACTCCAATCGCGCCGGAGGCATGAGCCTGACGCTGCCCGGCCGCGCCGTCACCCAGGGCAGGAGGCGGTCCGGGTCCACGCCCGCATCGTCCTCCTTCCAGGTCAGGGCCACCCGGCCCGGATAGAGGTCGGCCGCCGCCACCCGCAGCCGGGAGAGCAGGCGCTTGAGCGAGAGCACCGCCACGAAGGACTCGGCCTCCACGGGCAGCGGCCCGAACCGGTCCCGCATCTCCCCGGCGACTTCCGCGATGCCGCGGCCGTCCACGGCCGAGGACAGGGACTTGTACAGGGAGAGCCGCTCCCGGGAGTCGCCGATGTAGCTCTCGGGCAGGCGCGCCGGAAATCCTATGGTGAGCTCCGGCTCCACGTGCTCGGCGCGCGCGCCCTCGCCCCGCTGCCGGCGCACCTCCTCCTCCAGCATCTCCAGGTAGAGGTCCAGGCCCACCTTGGCGGCCACCCCGGACTGGGCCTCGCCCAGGATGTTCCCGGCCCCGCGCAGGCGCAGATCCTCCATGGCCACCGAGAATCCCGCGCCCAGGAAGTCCATGTCCAGGATGACCTGGAGCCGCTTGCGGGCCGGCTCGGGCAGGTTGTCCAGGCTGGGGATCACGAAGCAGGCGAAGGCCTGGCGCTCGGAGCGCCCCACCCGGCCGCGCAGCTGGTAGAGCTGGCCCAGGCCGAACATGTGGGCCGAATCCACCACCAGGGTGTTGGCCCGGGGGAAGTCCAGGCCGGACTCGATGATGGCGGTGCACACCAGGATGTCCAGCTCCCCGTGCCAGAACTGGTGCATGGCCTCCTCCAGGGCGCGCTCGGACATCTGGCCGTGGGCCATGCCCACCCGGGCCCCCGGGGCCAGGCGGCGGACGTAGGAGACCACGTCCTCCAGGCCCTGCACCCGGTTGTGCACCCAGAACACCTGGCCCTGGCGCTCCAGCTCCCGGCGCAGGATGCCGGCCAGGGCCGCGTCGTCGCGCTCGATGAGGAAGGTGGACACGGGCTTGCGGTCCACGGGCGGGGTCTCGATGACCGACAGCCCGCGCAGCCCGGCCAGGGAGAGCTGCAAGGTGCGCGGGATGGGGGTGGCGGTGAGGGTGAGCACGTCGATGGTCTTGCGGTACGCCTTGAGCCGCTCCTTGTGCTTGACCCCGAAGCGCTGCTCCTCGTCCAGGACGAGCAGGCCCAGGTTGGGCAGCTCCACGTCCTTGGACAGGAGGCGGTGGGTGCCGATGAGGATGTCCACCCTGCCCTTGGCCGCGGCCGCCAGCACGGCCTTCTGCCGCTCGCGGGTCACGAAGCGGGAGAGCATGGCCACGGTGATGGGAAAATCCTTCAAGCGGCGCTTGAAGTTCTGGTAGTGCTGTTCGGCCAGAACCGTGGTGGGGCACAAGAGCGCCACCTGCTTGCCGTCCAGGGCCGCGCGGAAGGCCGCGCGCATGGCCACCTCGGTCTTGCCGAAGCCCACGTCGCCGCAGACCAGCCGGTCCATGGGCTCGGCGCGGCCCATGTCCTCCAGCACCTCGGCGATGGCCCGCCCCTGGTCCGGGGTCTCCTCGAAGCCGAACGACGCCTCGAACTCCCAGAACAGCTCATTGAGCGGGCCGTAGGCAAAGCCCTTGGCCACCCGGCGGTAGGCGTACATCTCCACCAGCTCCTGGGCCACCCTCTCCAGGGCCTTGCGTACCCGGCCCTTGGTGCGGGCGAAGCTGACGCCGCCCAGCCGGTCCAGGGCCGGAGCCGAGCCGTCCGGCCCCTTGTAGCGCTGCACCAGGTTCATGCGGTCCACGGGCAGGTAGAGCTTGTCGTCGCCCGCGAAGCGCAGGAGCAGGTAGTCGCCGGTCACGCTGCCCACGGTGAGCCGGGTGAGCGCGTCGAAGCGGCACACCCCCCAGTCGCGGTGCACCAACAGGTCGTTGGGGGACAGGTCCTCGTGCTCGGCCAGGCCCTTGAAGGCCTTGTCCCGGCCGGCGCGCGCCTCGGCGGGCCGGGGCTGGAGCACGTCCTCGGCCAGGACCAGCATCCCGCTCCAGGACAGGTCGAATCCCTTGCGCAGGGGCGAGACCAGGGCGAAGAGGCCCCGGGAGTCCGGCCGGTAGGCCGTGGCGGGCAGCACCCCCTCCTGGCCGGCCAGGGTGAGGAACTTCTTGCGCGCGCCCTCGGAGCGGAAGGACAGGAGCACCTGGGGCCGCTCCCGCTCCCACTGCTTCATGGCCTCCACCAGGGCGTGCCAGGGCCGCTCCTTGTGCTCGGGCTGCCAGAACAGGTCGGTGAAGTCGTGCAGGGCGCGTTCGGGCAGGTCCAGGCCCTTGCGCTCCGCGCCCATGGTCAGGTCCTCGAAGAGCACCTGGCTCTTGCCCACCCAGGAGGTGCGCGCGCCCTCGGCGGTCTGGATCAGGGCCCCGCGGGGCCAGCGCCGGGAGCCGGCCCGCCATTCCTCGTCCAGCCACTGGGACCAGTCCCACTCGGCCTCCTCCAGCCGGGTGCGCAACTGCCCTGCCCCGCACAGGAGCCAGACCGCGTCCCGGGGCATCCAGTCCGCCAGCAGCACGGGGTCCTGGTAGTACAGGCCGGGGTGCACCGCGCCCCCGGCGTCGGCCAGGCGGGAGAGCTCGTCCAGGGCCTGGGGGGAGAGCTCGCCCACGGCCTTGTGCCGCTTCCACTTCCCGGCCGCGGGCTCCTGCAGTTCGGGCAGGGCCGGCGAGGGCGTGGCCGGCAGGAAGATGGCGCTCTTCACCTCCTGGCGGGAGCGCTGGGTGGCCGGGTCGAAGCTGCGCAGGTCGTCCAGGGTGTCGCCGAAGAACTCCAGGCGCAGGGGCTCGTCGTAGCCCGCGGGGTACACGTCCAGGATGTCGCCGCGCAGGGCGGCCTCCCCGGGCCGGGTCACCATGCGCACCCGCTCGTAGCCCCAGGCCGCCAACTGCTCCAGGAGCCGGCCGGGCGGGATGTCCTGGCCCTTGGCCAGCTCCAGGCTACACCCGGCCAGCACGTCGGGCGAGGGCCACTTGGCCAGCAGGTTGTCCACGGTGAGCAGGGCCCCGCGCGGGCCGCGGCCGAAGGCCAGGCCCCAGAGCGCGGCCCAGCGGGCGGTCCAGGCCCGGGCCTCGGCCCGGCCGGCCCCGAAGGAGGGGAAAACCGACCAGGGGCCGCTGCCCGGCGAGACGGCCAGGCCTGCGCCGCCGCCCGGGGCCGTGAGCTCCAGCAGGCTGCGCAGCACGGACAGCTCGGCCTCGCCCGGCACCACCAGCACCACGCTGCGGCCCAGGCCCAGCAGACCGCCGGCCACCGCGGCCTGGGTGGCCGGGCCGCTCTTGTACACGCTGCGCACCGCCCCGGGACGGGTCAGCACGTCGCGCAATTCAGGAGGAAACGGCACGATAGGAAAACCTCGGAAATCGAAAAGCCGCGCCGTCCGCCGAAGCGGACGGGCGGCTCGCTGCGCTGGGATTCATGGGCGATCAGCCTGTGGTGCGATTCCTGTTCCGCAGGCCGTTCAAAAACCGCGAGGGCAAGGCGCAAGAAAACGTCAAGGCCGAAGCATATTCGACATATGTGAGGGTTTGACGTTTTCGCAGCAACGCAGCCATCGCGGGATTTTCAACGGCCTGCTAGACTTGGGCCAGGATATCGTGCTCCTCGTTGGACAGCAGGCGGTCCAGGTCCAGGAGGATGAGCAGCCGGTCCTCCAGCTTGCCCACCCCGCTGATGTACTCGGACTCGAGGCCCGCCACCACCGGCGGCGGGGGCTCCACCGTGCTGGACGGAATGCGCAGTACCTCGGACACCGAATCCACCACGAAGCCCACGATCATGTTGTTGATCTCGATCACGATGATGCGGGTGTGCTTGTCGTGCTTGCGGGTATCCAATCCGAATCGCTTGCGCAGGTCGATGATGGGGATCACGTTGCCGCGCAGGTTGATGACGCCCTCCACAAAAGGCGGGGCCTTGGGAACCTTGGTGATCTCCATGGTGCGGATGATCTCCTGCACCTTAAGAATGTCCACGCCAAACTCTTCGTCGCCGATGCTGAAGGTCACGAGCTGCATGAGCTCGGCGTCTTTCTTCACCTGGGTCTCTTCCACGGCGCTTCTCCCTGGGTTGTCGCCCGGCGGGGCCGGGCGGCTGGTACCGGACAAAAGACATTCAGTATTGAATTGATAAACCCATTTTTCCCGACTGGCAATACAATGTTGGACAGGAGTGCCGGCGCGGGCCGGCGGTTGCCAGGAACGCCGGCCTCGGATACTATGCGGCGATACAGGACGCCCGCCCGGCGGGAGTCCCGCCAAGGAGAACACCCGGCATGGCCCAATTCCTGTCCACCAGCATCAACTTTCCCATCGAAGAGCAGATCAAGACCCTGGGGGACGACGAACTGCTCGACTTCTGGGAGGAAACCCAATACCTGGAGCGGTTCCTCGAAGAGGAGGCCGCCAGCCATACCGCCACGTCCTTCGAGTACGAGCGCCTCATCGTGCAGGAGCTCCAACTCCGCTCCTGCCAGCGCTGCGCCTGCAAAGCCTAGCAGGCCGCTGAAAATCCCACGATAGCTGCGTTGCTGCGAACCCGTCAAACCCTCACGTATTTGCAATACGCCTCGGCCTTGACGGATTCTTGCGCCTTGCTCTCGCGGTTTTTGAACGGTCTGCGGTAAAACCTCCCCTGCTCCACGAAAAAGCCCCGGCGTTCCGGGGCTTTTCTTGTTTCGTCAG
>DKEU01000233.1:0-251 GCA_002452635.1 Desulfovibrionaceae bacterium UBA6814
TTGGTGAGCTTGGCCAGGATGGGCTCCCCGGCCAGCTCGCCCGCGGTGACCAGGTCCGGGGTGAGGTTCTTGAAGGCCTTCTTCTGCTCCGCGGAGCAGGGCGCGTCGGAGCGCTCGTAGACGGGCGCGCCGAAGCGCTCCGTGAGTTCGGCGTAGAGCGCGGCCGGGTCCTTGCCCAGGACCGCGGTCATCTCCGCGGCCAACAGGTCCATGATGATCCCGTCCTTGTCCGTGGACCAGGCCGTGCCGTC
>DKEU01000233.1:256-12532 GCA_002452635.1 Desulfovibrionaceae bacterium UBA6814
AGCAGCCCGTCCACGAACCACTTGAACCCCACCGGCACCTCCACCAGGCGGCGGCCCAGGTGGGCGGCCACCCGGTCCAGCATGGAGCTGGACACCAGGGTCTTGCCGATCCCGGCCTCCCTGGGCCAGCCCGGCCGGTGCCCGAACAGGTACCAGACCGCGGCGGCCAGGTAGTGGTTGGGGTTCAAGAGCCCGGCCTCCCGGGTCACGATGCCGTGCCGGTCGTAGTCCGGGTCGTTGCCGAAGGCGATGTCGAACTGGTCCTTGAGCCCGATGAGCCCGGCCATGGCGTAGGGGCTGGAGCAGTCCATGCGGATTTTGCCGTCCTTGTCCACGGGCATGAAGCCGAAGGTGGGGTCCACGCTGCGGTTCACCACCCGGATGTTCAGGCCGTAGCGCGCGGCGATGGGGTCCCAGAAGTCCAGTCCCGACCCGCCCAGGGGGTCCACCCCGATGGCCAGCCCGGCCCGGCGCACGGCCTCCAGGTCCAGGATGGAGGCCAGCCCCTCCACGTAGGGGGCCACGTAGTCGTGGTCCCGGGTGGTGGAAGCCGCGAGGGCCCGCGCGTAGGGCATGCGCCTGACCCCGGCCAGGCCCGCGGCCAGGAGCGCGTTGGCCCGGTCCTGGATGGCCTTGGTGGTGGCCGTGTCCGCGGGGCCGCCCTGGGGCGGGTTGTACTTGAATCCGCCGTCCCCGGGGGGATTGTGGGAGGGGGTGATGACCACCCCGTCGGCCAGCCCGGAGTTGCGGCCCCGGTTGTGGTCCAAAATGGCGTGGGAGATGACCGGGGTGGGAGTGTAGCCCCGGCCGGCGCGGCGCTCGGGCTGGATGCGGGCCTCCGCCCCGTTGCCCGCGAAGACCTCCAGGGCGGTGATGAAGGCCGGCTCGGACAGGGCGTGGGTGTCCACGCCCATGAAGAGCGGCCCGGTGTACCCCTGCGCGGCGCGGTACTCGCAGATGGCCTGGCTGATGGCCAGGATGTGGGCCTCGTTGAAGGTCCCGGCCAGGGACGAGCCGCGGTGGCCCGAGGTGCCGAAGGACACCCGCTGGCTTGGCTCGGCCGGGTCCGGGGCCAGGGAATAGTAGGCGGCCACCAGCTGGGGCACGTTGACCAGGAGCTCGCGGGGGGCGGGCTTGCCGGCCAGGGGGGAGAGAGGCATGGCTAGCTCCTTGGCGGGTTCAGGGCGCGGCCGCGGCGTGGGCCTCGGCCAGGCGTTCTTGCACGTAGCCGAGCAGGTCCGGGTCCAAGGCGTCGATGTCGAAGCACAGGGCGTCCTCGCCCAGGATGCCGCCCGGCACCGGGGTGGCCAGCCCAGCGGGGTCGTTGGCCAGGTCCGCGTACATGCAGGCTGAAATCCAGCGGGCCGCGGGGTCGTCGTCGATCACGTCGATGATGCAGAACAGGGGCCGCCCGTTCTGTCCCTCCCGGGCCGCGCGCAGGGAGTGACTTACCCCGGGACGGCCGCGGTAGGCGAACCTGATCCCGGCCAGGCCGGACAGGAAGTCGCGCAGGCGCAGGAAGGCGGCCCGGGGCCCCGGAGCGTCCTCGGACCACCGGGCCAGAAAGTCGTCGAGATCACCCATCCCTGGTTCGCGCATGCTAGCGCACGCCCTTGGCGGCCAGGTGGGCGCCCAGCTTCTTGTCCGTGGCTGCGATGTGCTTGCGCAGCCAGTCCCAGAGGTAGCGCAGGATGTCGTTGGCCAGGTGGGGCGTGCGCAACACCAGGTCCAGGTTGAAGGTCTCCACGTGGCGGCGGAAGGCGGCGTGTTCGGCCATGTGCGCGCCCGCGCCGGGGTACGTGGTGTCCGCCATGTACTTCTCCTCGGTGGCGAAGTGCTCCTCCGCGTACTGGAAGAGTTTCTTGATGAGGTAGACCAGGTCGCCCCCGGGCTTGCCCTGCTGGATGTGGTCCTGGGACTCGTTGATCATGGCCACCAGGCGCTGGTGCTGCTCGTCGATGGACCTGATGTCCACGGCCAGGGAACCGTCCCAGGTAGCGCGTTGCATCTCGTTCATGGGTTCTCTCCATGGTGATGTCCATCATGATGGTGGTCATGATGGTGGTCATGATGGTGGTCATGATGGTGGTTATGGTGATGCTCATCGTGATGATGGGCATCGTGGTGGCCTTTACCTTTAGCCGGGGCGGTCGAATCTGGCAACTGCCCATCGTATATAGCCGGTTGGTCCGGCGCGTAGAGCACCACCCGGAGGCCTTGTCCGGCCATGCCCAGGTCCAGGGTGCCGTAGCCCGTGCCCGTGGCCAGCACCGTGCCCTCCGGGCCGCTGGCAAAGGCGTCCACGCACTGGTCCAGGATGAGCGCGCCGGTGGGGGTGATGATTTCCCGGGTGATGTCCGTGGGGAACACCGGCTTGCCCTTGAGCAGCTCCCGGGTGGCCGGGGCGGGCAGGGCCAGGGTGCCGTGGGCGCACTTCACCGTGCCCCGGAACCAGGGCAGGGGGCTGCACGCGACGCGCTCCACGCCCAGGTCGTGCAAGGCCAGGAAGGCTCCGGTCACGTCGGCCAGGGTGTCCACCGCGCCCACCTCGTGGAAGTGGACCTTTTCCATTTCGATGTCGTGCACCGCGGCCTCCACCTCGGCCAGGCGGTGGAAAGCCCGGGCGCTGCGCTCCCGCACCCGCGGCGGCAGGGGCATGGCCTCCAGCAGCGTGAGCAGGTCGGACAGGTGGCGCAGGGGCTGTTCCCGGGGGAAGGAGATGTCCAGCCGGCGGCCGGCCAAGCCATGGAGCACGGTGCGGGGGCAGGAGAGGTCCACGGCGATGCCGGCGGCGCGCAGGGCGGCTTCGAGCGGGGCCGGGTCGAATCCCGCGTCGGCCAGGGCGGCCAGGAACATGTCGCCGCCCAGGCCAAAGGAGGCGTCGAGGTACAGGCTGGTCATGAACTCTCCGATTTATCTGGTGATTCCGGGGGGTCCCGGGCGGGGGTGTTGAATGTTCGTCCGGTTTGTGCGACAAAAGTATGCATCGGACGCCACAGACGCGCAAGAGGTGTTCCGGCCCGCCCCGCGGCGGGGAATCAAGGAGGATGACATGCTCATCGGCAACTGGATGACCAAGGATCCCATCTCGGTGACTCCCGAGACGTCCATGATGCGGGCGGCCAAGACCATCAAGGACAAGGCCGTCCACATGCTGCCCGTGGTGGATGACGCGGGCAAGGTGGTGGGCGTGGTCACCGACCGCGACCTCAAGGAGGCCTCGCCCTCCAAGGCCACCACCCTCGACGTGCACGAGCTGTATTATCTGCTCTCCGAGATCAAGGTGAAGGACATCATGACCGCCAAGGTCTATTCCCTGACCCCGGAGGATACCGTGGAGCGGGCTGCGGTGCTCATGCGCGAGAAGCGCATCGGCGGCCTGCCCATCGTGGACGCGGAGAACCGCCTGCAGGGCGTTATCACCGAGAGCGACGTGCTGGACGTGCTGATCAAGATCACCGGCGTGCTGCACGGCGGCATCCAGCTCGGCTTCGCCCTGTCCAACCAGCAGGGCTCGCTCCTGGTGCTCATCGAGGACCTGGCCCGCATGGGCTGCCGCGTCATGAGCGTGCTCACCGCCTTCGAGTCCGAGGCGGCCAACCAGCGCCACGTCTTCATCCGGGTCATGGACATGGACAAGTCGGTGCAGAACAAGCTGGTGGACGAGCTCAAGGCCAAGTACGAGGTGCTCTACGTCACCCGCGACGACGTGCCCCCGGTGCGGCCCTAGCCGCTGATCCGGTCCGTTGCCGGCCGGGAAGCCTCCGGGCTTCCCGGCCGTTTCTGTTTCCGGGACCAGGCCAGGAGCCAGGCTAGGCCGGCGAAGAGCGCGGCCAGAACCGCGAGGCCCTCGCCCGGGGCCAGCACGTGGTGGGAGCGGCCGGATTCGGCCAGGGTCCAGAATCCCTCGGCCCGGAAGAAGGAGAGCACGAAGCCGGCCTTGCCCCCGACCCGGGGGAAGATGCCCGGGTCCCCGCCGGCCGGGGCGTACACGATGATGCGCCCCTGGAGCCAGGCCGCGGCCAGGCCGCCGGCCAGCACCCCGCACGCCGCCAGGAGGGCCTTCCGGGCCAGGCCCGCGGCGCGGGGGCCGGCTCGGGGCCGCAGGTCCAGGGCCCGGGCCAGGAGCAGGCCGGCCGCGGCCCCCAGCAGGTTCAGACAGAAGTCGTTCCAGTCCAGGTAGCCGGTGTTGACCGGATGGGCCAGGTACTGGCGCAGTTCGTCGGCCATGCCCGCCAGGCAGGCCAGGCCCAGGACCAGGGTCTCGTCCCCCAGCACCCGGCGCAGCAGGAGCGCCAGAATGGCGTACTGGGGGTAGTGCACCCGCTCCACCGGGGTGATGACCAGCAGCCGGTCCGCGGCTGCGAGCAGGACGGCCAGGGCCAGCCAGGCCAGGGCTTCCCGGCCGCCTATGCGGCCGCTGCGCCGGCCCGGCCCCAGCACCAGCCAGGCTCCGGCCCCCAGGCCCAGGAGGGCCAGGGCGTCCTGCAGCCGGAAGGCCGCGGCCATGCCCAGGCCCTGGGCCAGGGCGAGGTAGACGCGGCTCACCGGTTCGTGGGACAAGGTGGCGGCGAGGAAATAGGCCGCGGCCAGGCCGGACCAGGCCCAGGCAGCGGCGGAGGAGGTGCGGGAGTGTTCCATGCGGGTCGGGTTGCGCGGTTGGCGATGGTGGTGCTGGCCCTGGCCGCCGGGGGCTGCGCCCTGCGGGGCGCGGCGTTGCCGGCCGGCCCCGATCCCGGGGTCGGGTTCGCACAGGCCTATCCGGCCGGGTCCGAGCGGCGGACCGCTGCGGAGTTCCTGGTGGAGAACCTGCCCCCGGGCGACGCCGCGGCCCTGGGCCGAGACGGCCTGGCCGAGCACCTGGAATACGCCTTTTTGGCCCGGGAGGCCATGCCCTGGGGCGGGCAGGTTCCGTTCGACCTGTTCCTGCGCTACGTGCTGCCCCACCGGGTGGCGCAGGAGCGCGTCCAGCCCTGGCGCCGCCAGCTCTTCGAGACCCTGGCGCCGCTCCTGGCCGGCACCGCGGACATCCGGGCCGCGGCCCTGGCCGTGAACCGCTGGTGCTTTTTCTCGGCCGGATTCTCCACCTCCGCCCGCTGGGACCAGGGCCCGGCCGACACCTGGACCCGGGGCCTGGGCCGCTGCGAGGAGCTGTCCATCCTGTTCGTGGATGCGGCCCGGGCCGTGGGCATCCCGGCCCGCACCTGCTACACCCCGTACTGGCGGCATTCCGACGACAACCACCTCTGGGCCGAGTTCTGGGACGGGACCGGCTGGCAGTACCTGGGCTCGGGCGAGCCCGAGTCCCTGCCCGGCCTGGCCTGGTTCAGCCCGCACCTGCCCAAGGCCGGGCTGCTCCTGGCCGCGGCCTACGGCGGCCTGCGGCCGGGCGAGGACCCGGGCGACCCGGTGTACGCCGACCGGCCCGGGTTCCTCCTGCTCAACCGCACCGCGGCCTATGCGCCCGCGGGCCGGCTGCGGGTGGAGGTGGCCGGGGCGGACGGCCGGCCTGCGGACAACGCCACGGCCCTGGTCCACGTCTTCAACTACGGGCACTTCGCGGCCGTGGCCCGGATCACGGGGGAGCCGGGCCAGCCCGGGGAGCTGGAGCTGGGCGGCGGGGACTATCTGGTGTGCGCGGCCCGGGAGGGCAAGGCCGACTGCGCCTTTGCCGCCGTGGAGCCGGGGCGGACCAGCACGGTGCGCCTGGCCCTGGACGGCCGCCGCCTGCCCCAGGGCGAGCAACGCATGGACTTCGCCGTGGACCCGGCCCGCTCGGCGGCCGCGGCCGCGGCCTTCGCCCGGGCCGAGGCCGCGGCGGCCCCGGTTCGGGCCGGCCTGGAGGCCGAGCGTAAGGCCCGGCTGGAATCCTTCGCAGCCCTGGCCGCCCGCGCCGCCGGCGGAGCGGATACCCCCCTGGGCCGGACCCTGGCCGAGGCCGGGGGCAACGCGCCGGAGCTGTTGCGCAGCCTGGGGCTGGCCAGGGAGCAGGGGCCGGAGCGGTTCGAGGCCGTCGTGGCCCTGGTCGCGGTCATGCCGGCCAAGGACCGGGCCATGGCCAGCGGGCCGCGCCTGGCCGCGGACGCCGGCCTGGCCCTGGACGCCCGGGCGGCGCTGCAGGCGAGGGGGCTCCTGGAATACGGGGACGAGGCCTTCGTGCGCTGGGTCCTGCCCGGCCGCATCCTGTACGAGCAGTTCTCCCACTGGCGGGAGAAGCTGGCCGCCCGCTGCGCGGGCTGGGCAGGCGAGGCCCGGGACGCGCGCGGCCTGGTCCTGCGGGTGAACCGCCTGCTGGCCGGCCTGCCCCGCATCCCGGCCCGGGGCCGGGGCGTGGTCATGACCCCGGGCCAGGTGCTGGACGCCGGGGGGTGGCAGTACCCGGACGAACTGCTGGTCCTGGGCGGGGCCCTGCTGCGCAGCCTGGGGGTCCCGGCCCGGCTGCACCCGGACCAGGACTGGCTGGAGTTCTACGACGGCGCGGCCTGGCTGCCCCTCTACCCCGGGGAGCCGGACCGCCTGGGCGACACCCGGGGCACGGCCGACGCCGCGGCGTTCTACGGCCCCCACGCCCGGGTGGCGGTGCGTTTCGTGCGGGCCGGCGAGGCCCTGTCCGAGGAGCAGGCGCAGTACTACCGGGATTTCGCGGTGTGCCGGCTCCTGGACCCCGGGTTCTTCGCGGTGCTGGAGGACCCGGGCCTGACCTGGGAGGAGGGCCGGGCGGTGCTGGACCTGCCCCCCGGGGAGTACCTGCTCACCTGCGGGGCGCGGGACGGGCAGGGCCGGCCCCTGGCGCGCAGCCGGGTGCTGGACCTGGCGCCCGGGGAGACCCGGTCCCTGGAGCTCTCCCTGGACCCGGAATAGCCGGGCTCATACCACGTTGCGAGCAAAACCCGTCCTGGGTTTTGCTCGCCTCGGCCAGGCGAAAACGCGGTTTCGCCCGGCCTCGCATGGGCTTCGCCCATGGCGCGCCGTCCTGGCGCGAGACACCAATCTGCGTTCTTCGAACGCAACGTGGCATCACTCCCTGGATTGCAGCCGGGCGGTGAGTTCCCCGCTCCAGGGGCCGATGCGCACCGTGGCCTGCACCTTGACCGGCAGGTTGCCCTGGCCGGGCGCGGCCCAGATGCGCACCACCCGGTCCCGGATGCCGAACAGCCCCTCCACCCCGGCCATGTCCACCTCCACCCGCACGGCGCGGAAGGCGCCCAGCGGGGTTGCGACGTCTTCCCACTCCAGGGCCCGGGCCGTGGCGTTGGCCGTGCGGCGGCCGTCGGTCACCGCCCGCCGGGCCAAGGCCCCGGGGGCCAGGGATTCCCCGCGCAGGGACAGGAGCAGGCTCAGGGGATCGAGCAGCGGCTCCGGGCACCGGAGGTCTCCGGCCAACCGGCCGTTTTCGAAAAGCAGGTAGCGGGGCAGGGGCAGGTCCAGGAACAGGTCGGCCGTGGCCGTGCGCCGGCCCTCGGAGATGTCCCGGAAAAAATGCAGGCTGCGGTCCGCGTCGCGGTCCCAGTGGGTGGAATAGGCGTTCTGCACGGGCAGGAAGAGGTCCACGAAGGCGTTGGAGCGCGCGGTGAGCCGGGCGGCGAGCACGTGGTCCGCGGCCGGGGAGAATCCGGGGCCGGTTTCCAGTTCCATGTCGCCCACCGGCACGATGCCCCAGGACAGGGCGTAGGCCAGGCGCTCGGCCCGGGCCGGACCGGGCAGGGCGAGGCCCAGGAAGAGACACAGGAAGAGGCGCAGGAGCAGCAGGGGAGCGGCTGCGGGCGGGGGCCAATCTTTAGGGCCGGCTTGCGCCGGCCCTCCCCTAAAGAAGACAGGGAAATGAGGTTGGCTGGAACCGTATTCCCGTCCACGGGCCACCTTGCCCTTTTTCCACAACATGTCAAGGGCAACCAGGAGAAACCTAAGCGCATCAACGGGTTTGAACATGAGGTCAGCCGTTGCGAGGTTTCTCAGGAGCGTTGGCCGGGGGGTTCTGTGGAAAACTTCTGCTCAGCGCACCAGGGTGGTCAGGTTGAAGATGGGCTCCATGATGGCCACCACGATGAAGCCCACGGCCAGGCCCACGGCCAGGATGAGGATGGGCTCGGCCAGGGCCACCAGGCGCTTGAGCACGTTGTCCACCTCGCGCTCCAGGATGTGCGCCAGGCGCAGCAGGAAGGGGCCGAGCTGCCCCACCTTCTGGCCCGAGGACAGGGTGAGGATGTAGACCTCGGGGAAGATGCCCTGCCGGTCCAGCACCCGGTCCAGGGGCCGGCCCGCGGCCACCTCGTCGCGGGCCTCCAGGATCTTCTCCTTGAAGAAGCGCGAGGCCACCGCCTCGGCCGAGCTTTCCAGGGCCTGGACCAGGGGAATGCCGGCCTCCACCTGGAAGCCGAGCAGGCCCGAGAAGCGGGCCAGCAGGTATTTGTGCACCAGGGGCAGCCGCCAGAGCTGGCGGTCCTTCCACATGGCCAGGGGGGCGAAGCGGCGGAAGGCCAGGACCAGGAGCAGCACCAGGAGCAGGGGCAGGAGGAACCCGGCCGGGCCGAGCTTCTCCAGGGTGCGGCCCGTGGCCAGGAGCAGGACGGTGGAGGCGGGCAGGCTGCCCTTGGCCGAGGAGAAGATGTCCGCGATCTTGGGCAGCACGTTGGAGAGCAGGAAATACACCGCGCCGAGCCCCACGCAGCAGATGACCCCGGGATAGACCAGGGCGGTGATCAGCCGGCCCTGCACCTCGGCCCGGCGCTCCTCGTTGTCCGCGATGCTCTCCAGCACCTGGCCCAGCCGGCCGGTGCTCTCGGCCACCTTGATCATGCCCACGTACACCGGGGGGAACAGGGCGCCATGCCGGGCCAGGGCCGTGGAGAAGGGTTCGCCTTCCTCCACCCGGTCCCGGATGGACAGCCAGATCTTGGAGGCCTGGGTCCCGGACATGCGGCCGATGAGGTCCAGGCTCTTGGCCAGGGAATGGCCGCTTTGCAGCAGCACGCCCAGGTAGTAGAAGCTTTCGGCCAGGCGGATGCCCGATCCGGGCAGCAGGCGGCGTAGGGAGGGCAGGAGCCGGCGTCCCCGCCGGCCACTCTCCTCCACCGGGGTGAGGGTCAGGGGGGTGAGCCCGCGGTCGGTGAGCAGGGTGTAGGCCCGGGCCCGGCTCTCGGCCTCGATGAACCCCTTGAGTTTCTTGTGGGCCTGGTCGGTGGCGGCGTATTGGAAGGTGGGCATGCTGGCGCGTCGTTGACAAAGCCTTGCGGCAGGACCTAAGTGTTCGTTTCCCTGGAATCCTGCGGACGGGCGGCACCGTGCCGGCCGCGACAGGCAGTCCTCGGGAGGTTCCCGGGGTGTATCCCAATCCCCGGGGCCAGGCAAGGGAGACTCGGCTGGAAATGGTGAACATGAACGCCCTGGCGGGCCGGACCTGGCTTCAGCCCCTGCTTTTCGCCCTGGTGGTCTACGCCGCCACCCTGGCGGTGCGCCTGGGCGACCTGCCCAAGTGGGACTACGCCGCGCTGCAGGTGGACGGCGAGTACATCATGGCCACCCACGACGCCTACGCCTGGCTGGCCGGGGCCTACGGGGTGGGGACCGGGACCGGGACCCCCCTGGCGCGCATGGCCCGGGCCTATGCCGACCTGACCGGCCGCCCGGCCGGGGAGTTCGCCTTCTTCGCCCCGGCCCTGGCCGCCTCCCTGGTGGCCGTGGCGGCGCTGCTCTGGGCCTGGACCCTGGGCGGGCTGGAGGCCGGCCTGGGCGCAGGCTTCATGGCCGCCCTGGCGCCGGGATTCTATTTCCGCACCCGGCTCGGGTACTACGACACCGACATGGCCACCCTGCTGTTTCCGATAGTGCAGAGCTGGATGGTGGCCCATTGGCTCGCGCCCCACCTGCGCCGGCCCTGGGACCTGCTCCGCGGCCGGCCGCTGCCGGCCCAGGACGATGAACCCGCCCCGGCCTTCCTGGCCTGGCCCCTGGCCGCGGGCCTTCTGGTGCGCCTGGGCGGGGCGGACTGGCACAGTCATCTGCGTGACTTCAACCTGGGGGTGGCCGGCCTGGCCCTGCTCCTGCTCCTGGTCCTGGGCCGGCCCCGTGCCCGGCCCCGCCTGGCCTGGGGCCTGGCCATCCTGGCCCTGGCCGGATTCCATGCCGACCTGGGCCTGGCCCTGGCCGCGGCCCTGGCCGCGTTCTTCCGCTTCGCCCCCCGCCGCGCCGCCCCGGCCCTGGAGCGGCTGTGGCCGGCCCTGGCCGTGGCGGTCCTGGTCCTGGGCCAGCTCGTTGTGGGCCAGGGGCTGGCCGGCAAGGTCCTGGAGAAGTTCCGGGTCTATTCCAAGACCACGGTGGAGGTGGTGGCGGACGCCGGCCCGGGCGGCAATCTTTCGGCCCCGGCCCCGGAGGGCGGCAAGGCCGCCCCGCCGGTCTACCCCGGCATCACCCAGAGCGTGGTCGAGGCCCAGAACGTCTCCACGCCGGAGGTCCTGTCCCAGATCCTGTTCAAGCCGTGGGTGGCGGTGGCCGGCATGGCCGGGTTCCTGCTGGTGGTCCTCTTCCGTCCGGTGGCCGTGTTCCTGGCCCCGCTGCTGGGTCTGGCCCTGCTGGGGAGCGTGCTCGGCGCGCGGATGACCATGTTCGGCGGCCCGGCTGCGGCCCTGGGCGTCATGCTGCCCGTGGCGTGGGGACTGCGCCGGCTCACGGCCGGTCGGGCCTGGGGGCCCTGGGCCGGGGCCCTGGCCTCGGCCGGCCTGGCGGCGGCGTTGATAGGGCCCATCGTGGCCGATTACGGCAACCTCGCCCCCACCCCGATCCTGAACAGGCCGCACGCCGTGGCCCTCAAGGCCCTGGCCAAGGCGGCGCCCGAGGGGAGCCGGATCTGGACCTGGTGGGACTGGGGGTACGCCAGCCAGTACTATGCCCGGCGCATGAGCTTCGCCGACGGCGCCCGGCACAGCGGGGAGTACCTCTATCCCCTGGCCGTGGCCCTGACCACGCCGTTGCCCCTGCAGGCGAGCCAGGTCATCGCCTACTCCGCCCTGCAGGGCTACACGCCCTGGACCGAGTGGAACAAGCGCTCGGGCCCGGAGGTGAACGAGTTCATGGGCTTCATCGCCCACAACCACTTTGTGGAGCGCCCCAAGGAAAAACAGTATCTGGTGGCGGCCTGGGAGAACCTGCGGCTCATCCCCTGGATCAGCTATTACGGGACCTGGGACGTGACCACCGGGCAGGGCGTGCACGGCGTGTCCCATCCCCTGGATACGGACTACCGGGTCGATGCCGGCCAGGGGATACTCACCGTGCCCGGCAACCGGCCCGTGCCCCTGGCCTCGGCGGATGTCCTGACCGCGCAGGGCCGGCAGAACCAGAAGTTCTTCGCTCCGCAGGGCGCGCACCTGGTGGTCAACCAGGTGGCGGGCCAGGCCTTCCTCATGGACAACCTGGCCTACAACAGCATGATGGTTCAGATGCTCATGTCCCCGCCCGACTCCCCGTTCTTCGCGGGGACCTTCCGCCTGGTGTACGACGGGTTCCCCATGGTGCGCATCTACGAGGCGCTGTAGGGAAGTGCTCCCGGGCGGCGGGGATTCGGCCGGCCGTCATCGCTGGCGCGGCTGGAAGCGGGAGGTCACGATCTCCTCGTCCTCCTTGCGCGCGCTCAGGGACAGCTCCGCCGAGCCGCCGAAGCACACGAAGCGGCCGCCGCGCAACTCCACCAGGCCCGCGGACAGGACCTTGGCGTAGGGCAGCTGCTCGCGCATCTCGTCGTGCCGGATGCGCTCCGGGAAGATGAAGGGGATGGGAGTTCCGGAAAAGTCCTCCACAACCAGGTATTTCATGGCCGACTCCTTGAGGGCGATTCCCGCGGGTCACGCGCGGGCCGGGTTTTCCAGGTACCAGCGGTAGGTCTCGCGCACCCCGTCCTCCAGGCCGATGCGGGGCTTCCAGCCCAGGGCGGTGATCCGGCCCACGTCCAGGAGCTTGCGCGGGGTGCCGTCGGGCTTCGACGCATCGAAGGCCAGCTCCCCGGCAAAGCCCACCACCCTGCGGACCAGTTCGGCCAGTTCGCGGATGGTCAGGTCCTGGCCGCAGCCCACGTTGACGATCTCCTCCCCGCGGTAGGTGTCCATGAGGAAGAGGCAGGCCTCGGCCAGGTCGTCCACGTGCAGGAACTCCCGGCGGGGGGTGCCTGTGCCCCAGATGGTCACGGACGGCTCGCCGGCCAGCTTGGCCTCGTGGAACTTGCGCAGGAGCGCGGGCAGCACGTGGGAGTTGGCCAGGTCGAAGTTGTCGCCCGGGCCGTAGAGG
>DKEU01000233.1:12663-12795 GCA_002452635.1 Desulfovibrionaceae bacterium UBA6814
AGATGCAGGACGAGCCCAGGAACAGGAGCTTCTTCACCCCGAACCGGTGCGACGACTCGATGAGGTGGTTCTGGATGGCCAGGTTCTCGTAGATGAACTGGGCCGGGTAGGTGTCGTTGGCGTGGATGCCGC
>DKEU01000177.1 GCA_002452635.1 Desulfovibrionaceae bacterium UBA6814
GTTGATGTAGGGGTCCAGCTTCTGGATGGTGACCGAGAGCCCCCGGGCCTGGAGAAGCACGCCGATGGAGGAGGCCGCCAAACCCTTGCCCAGGGAGGAGAGCACGCCGCCGGTAACGAAGATGAACTTGGTCTTTTTCGCGTTCACGCCCATGCTGTGCGACCTCGTGTGCTGGTTGAGGGTTGGGTACCCTGCCCCGCCCGCAAGAGACAGCCCGCCGGATGGATCATCGCGGCGGGCCGAGCGAACGCTCCTCGTGTGCGCAGGACCAAGGAATTTTACCTTTTGTTCCAAGCGGTTGCCCTCTGGAGCCCAGCCGCGGCATTGACGCCGGCCGGTCGCCTCCGTATGGTCCCCGCGTTTGGCGTAAGCTAGTCAACGCCCCATAGGGTGTCAAGAACAGGGAGGACCCATGGCCCAGGTGAAGGCCCTCATCGTCACCGGGTACGGAACCAACTGCGACAAGGAATCGGCCCACGCCGCCCGCGAGGCCGGGGCCGACGAAGCGCAGGTGATTTTTTTCTCGGACCTGGCCGCCGGCAAGGCGAAACTGACCGANNCCTGGGCGCGGCCCAGGCCGCGGCCATCCGCTGGCGCTACGCCACGGACCCCACGGGCGCGCCCATCCTGGACCAGCTCAAGGCCTTCTTCGCGGCCGGCGGCCTGGTGCTGGGCATCTGCAACGGGTTCCAGCTCCTGGTGAAGCTCGGGCTGCTCCCGGCCCTGGGCGGCCAGTACTTCGAGCGCCAGGTGTCCCTGTCCCTCAACGACTCGGCCCGGTTCGAGGACCGCTGGGTGCACCTGGCCGCCAACCCCCAGAGCCCCTGCGTGTTCACCAAGGGCATTGACCAGATCGCCCTGCCCGTGCGCCACGGCGAGGGCAAGCTCATCCCCAAGGACGCCGCCACGCTGGACGCCCTGGAGGCGGGCAACCTGGTCACCCTGCGCTACGCGGACCCCAAGACCGGGAAGCCCACCCAGGAGTATCCGTACAATCCCAACGGGTCGCCCCGGGCCATCGCCGGCCTCACCGACCCCACGGGCCGGGTGCTGGGCCTCATGCCCCACCCCGAGGCGTTCAACCACCGCACCAACCACCCCCGCTGGACCCGCGGCGAGGACCGGACCCTGGGCCTGGCCATCCTGGCCGGCGGGGTAAACTATCTGAAAGCGCAGTAGCCATGCTGGATATCCCCGCCTCCCCTGCCCTCGGGTCGGGGAGGCCGGGGGGCTCATGCGCCAAGACCACCTGAAAATACTTTAGTATTTTCAAAAAACCTGTCTTCTGAGCCACTCGGGACTGGACCATCGCCATGGCTGACATCCCCGCCCCCCCTGCCCTGCCCCCCGGCTGGCCGGACTGGGAGGCGCTCATGCGCCTGGCCCTGGACGAGGCTCGTACTGCCGCGTCCGAGGGCGAGGTGCCGGTGGGCGCGGTGCTGGTGTCCCGGGAAGGTGAAATCCTGGCCCGGGCGCACAACGCGCCCATCGGCAGCAACGACCCCACGGCCCACGCCGAGATCCTGGCCATGCGCCAGGCCGCCGAGAACACCGCCAACTACCGCCTGGATGCGCCCGTCTTGGTCGTGACCCTGGAGCCCTGCCTCATGTGCATGGGCGCCATGGTGCACGCCCGCATCGGCGGCCTGGTGTTCGGGGCCGCGGACCCCAAGACCGGGGCGGCCGAATCCTGCTTCGAGGCGCACCGCCTGCCCTTCCTGAACCACACCTTCCCGGTCCTGGGCGGCGTGCTGGCCGAGGAGTGCGGCGGGCTGCTCCGGGACTTCTTTGCGGCAAGAAGGGGCAAGGGGGCCTGAGCGCCCTCCCCGGCTCTTCCCTCAGTCTGACGGCCCCCGCGTCCCGAACGCAGCGCCCTACCCCACCGTCCGGAGCCGCGCCCGGCCGCGCTGCACGGGCGCTGGTTTTCCCCTTGCGCGCCACGCGAAATTCACCTAATGAAAACCTCCCGCGCGGCGGCCTCAAACCCTGCGCGGCCCAAAGGCCGGAGAGGTAGCGAAGCGGCCGTAACGCGCTCGACTCGAAATCGAGTTGTCGGTGAGTAACCGGCACGTGGGTTCGAATCCCACCCTCTCCGCCACGAAAATAAGGGTCTCAGCCAACTAGCTGAGACCCTTTTATTAATGGAAAAGTTGTGTATTATTACCTTGCGCTAAGACGCTTTTTGTGGTCACTCACATCAGAACGATAGCGCCTAGCTGCCTCGCATGAGTAAATTTAAAATATATAATGTCCCTCCGATGTCTGCTGCGGAGATTGAGCAACTTGGTACAAAACAAAAGTTTTGGTATTATCTAGGAGAGCGCAAATTATTATATAAGATAGGATATGATAATTCAGGCGAGCATTGGGCTGAGAAGATTGCCTGTGAAATATGCACAGCGTTAAGAATACCGCACGCGCACTATGAATTAGCTGTGTATAATGACACCATAGGTGTAATATCAGAGACTTTTGTTCCCAGTGGATACAGACTAATTCTTGGCAATGAATTGCTAGCCATATTTAATAAATATGATATGTACAAAAAATATAAGCAGAAGGATTATACACTTCTAAGCGTTCTAGCTGTAATGAAAATTCATGGGCTAAAAACACCATTCAGATTTAGGAGAACTAAGGGAATAAAAAATGCACTTTCTGTTTTTTTAGGTTATCTTATGCTAGATGCGCTAATTGCCAACCAAGATAGGCACCATGAAAATTGGGGATTGGTACTTAACCCTAAGCAAGGTCTTTACCTCGCGCCAACCTATGATCACGCCTCATCTTTTGCAAGAAATGTGTCAGACAAAGAAAAAGAAGAGCGAATGCGCACAAGAGATGAACGGAGAAGCATTAACTCTTTTGTTTTAAAAGCAAAATCTCCATTTTATCATTCTGTTGACGGCACTCAACTCTCGACATTTGATGCTTTTATTTCAGCATCAAAACGTGACCCTGATGCAGCTTCAGAATGGTTAAATCGTTTACGGAAAATACCAAGTAAAATATTCAGAGAATTATTTGAAATGATACCTGATGAACTAATTTCTCAAGTAACACGCAAGTTTTCGCTGCAAATGCTTGAGATCAACAAGGAAAGACTCTTAAGTCTAATAGGGTAATATATGAAAACTATCTTTGTCGCATGGCAAAATCATGTTGATCGCAAATGGATTCCCGTAGGGAGACTATCCTTCGATGGAGAACTATATTCATTTAATTATACTCAGGGAGCACTTCTTGCGTCTAATTTTGTACCCTTTGGGAGGATGACAGACCTATCTGCGACGTATAAATCAAATGAGATCTTTCCATTATTTGCAAATAGAATCTTGTCAAAGTCACGCCCCGAGTATTCCAATCTATTAAAATGGCTTAATGTTGAAGACAATGAATTCTTACCAATGGATATGTTAGCTCTTACTGAAGGTAGACGGGGAACTGATACCCTGGAAATGTTTCCATGCCCACAAAAATTCAACAATAAATATGTAATGAATTTTTTTGTTCATGGAATTCGACATCTTCCAGAAATTGCACAGAATGAATTGCATCGTTTAAGAAAGGGCGATCCGCTCTCCTTGCTTCCTGATATTCAAAACGAATATGATGAATTTGCTATCTTACTTCGCACGAATGACCCTGTTTCATTAGTTGGCTATTGCCCAAGATATCTTGCAAAAGATTTTTATAGCATTTTACACAATGTTCGCCCACAATTAATCAAAATCAATATCACACAAATCAATAAAGATGCTCCGCTACAATTTAAGTTACTTTGTTCATTCACTTCTCCTTGGCCGGAATCTTTTGAACCATGCTCTGACATTACTTTTCAACCTATAGCAAACGAGTAAATGCATCCCCTAAGTTCTTTCTAGATAACTGGCACGTGGTTCGGATCCCACCCTCTCCGCCATAAATACAAGGGCCGGCGAAAGCCGGCCTTATTCATTTCCACTAGGGACAAACATCAAAACTGGGGCCGGCCCAACCCCGCCACCATCCGCACAGCGTGGGCGGCCATGTCGCGGATGTCGTTGAAACGCTGGGCGGCCAGGAGGTCCTTGGCGACCATCCAGGAGCCGCCCACGGCCAGGATGCGTTGCCAGGAGAGGTAGAGGGCCATGTTGGCGGCGTTGATGCCGCCGGTGGGCATGAAGAGGACGTTGGGGTAGGGGCCGGCCAGGGCCTTCAGGGTGGCGAGGCCGCCCATTTGTTCGGCCGGGAAGAACTTGACCGCGGGCAGGCCGCGCTTCACTGCCTGGGTGAGCTCGCTGGCCGTGGCGATGCCGGGCATGACCGGGATATCGCGCTCCAGGCAGTAGTCCACGATCTCGGGGTCGAAGCCGGGGGCCACGATGAAGGACGCGTCCGCGTCCAGGGCGGCCCGGACCTGGGCCAGGGTGAGCACCGTGCCCGCGCCCACCAGCATGTCGGGCTCGGCCTCCTTCATGCGGGCGATGCCCTCGGCCGCGGCCTCGGAGCGGAAGGTCACCTCGGCCACGGGCAGGTTGCCGGCAACGAGCGCCTTGGCCAGGGGCGTCGCGGTATCGGCGTCGGGCAGGGCGATGACCGGCACGATGCCGTGGCGGCCGATGCGGCGCAGAATCTCGTTCATGGCCTCTTCTCCCCCGCGGGCCCGTTTTTCGCCCGCGGGCCGCGGCTCGGTACGTTCACGCAACGCACCTGCATTCTCTTCCCTTCCCTGCGAAACCGCCAGCGAAATCTTGGGGATGCGGCGCTCAGGCCGGGGTGTTCCAGCGGTAGCCCATGCGCCGGGAAATCTCCTGGGTGGCCTCCACCACCAGGCCGGCCACCTGCTTGGGGTCCAGGCCGGGGTTGGCGGCCCGCTCCCAGGCCACGCTCACCGCGGCCACCACGGTGTTGCGGTAGTCGTACACCGGCGCGCCCACGCAGATGGTGCCCAGCTCGTTCTCCTCGTCGTCGAAGGCCCAGCCGCGCTTGCGGGTAAGCTCCACCTCCTTGAGCAGGGTCTGGAGGTCGCCGATGGTGTTGGCGGTCAGGCGCTCGAACTCGTGGTTTTCATACAGGCGTGCGATGTCCCGGTCGGCCAGGCCCGAGAGCAGCGCCTTGCCCAGGGAGGTGCAGTGCAGGGGCCGGCGCTGGCCGATGATCTTGTAGCGGCGCAGGCTCTGGTAGGACTCGATCTTGTCGATGTAGACCACGTGCCGGTCCTGCATGATGGCCATGAACACGGTCTGGTCCGCCTGGCGCGACAGCTTGTGCAGGCTGTCCTGGGCCTCGGTCTTGAGCTCCAGGTTGTTCAGGTACAGGCTGGATATCTCGATGAACTCCAGGCCCAGGCGGTAGGCCTTGCTCCCGGCGCGCTGCTCCACGTAGCCCCGCTTGCGGAGCGAGGCCAGGATGCGGTGCACCGTGGACTTGTTCAGGCCCAGGCGGGCCGCCACCTCGGTGAGGGGCAGGCCGTTGGGCTGCCGCGACAAGAGTTCCAGGATGTCGAAGGCGCGGTCCAGGGTTTGTACGGACATGCTCACCTATCAGCTAAGAATTGTTTGACATTATTGATTCGGCGTGGGGCACGCTAGCGGGCCAGCCAGCCGCCGTCAACCGCGATGGTGAAGCCGTGCAGATAGTCCGAAGCTGCGGAGGCCAGGAACACGGCGCAGCCCTTGAGGTCCTCGGGCTGGCCCCAGCGGCCGGCCGGGATACGCTCCAGGATCTGCCGGTTGCGCTCCGCGTCCGCGCGCAGGGCCGCGGTGTTGTCCGTGGCCATGTACCCGGGCGCGATGGCGTTCACGTTCACGCCCCTGGCCGCCCACTCGTTGGCCATGAGCCGGGTCAGGCCCATGACCGCGCTCTTGGACGCGGTGTAGGAGCTGACCCGGATGCCGCCCTGGTAGGAGAGCATGGAGGCCACGTGGATGACCTTGCCCTTGCCCTGGACCACCATGCGCCGGGCCGCGGCCTGGGTCAGGAAGAACAGGCCGCGCAGGTTCACGTCCATCACGTCGTCCCAGTCGCTCGCGGTGAAGTCCAGGGCGTCGTTGCGGCGGATGATGCCCGCGTTGTTGATGAGGATGTCCACCGTGCCCAGGGCGGCCACGGCCTGCTCCACGATATCCTCGGCCACCCCGGGCCGGCCGATGTCCGCCTGGATGCCCAGGAAGCGCCGGCCCAGGCCCTCGACCTTTTCCCCCACGCCCTTGGCCGTGGTGTTGTACACCCCGGCCACGTCGGCCCCGGCCTCGGCCATGGCCAGGGCCAGGGCCGCGCCCAGCCCGCGGTTGCAGCCCGTGACCAGGGCGACCTTGTTGTCCAGCCGAAACGCGTCGAGTATCATAGGCGCCTCCTACGCCAGGTCCGCCATGGCGATGTGGTCCATGTCGCTGAAGGTCTGGTTCTCGCCCGCCATGCCCCAGATGAAGGTGTAGGCCCCGGTGCCCACGCCGGAGTGGATGGACCAGCTCGGCGAGAGCACGGCCTGGCCCTCGCGCACCACCAGGTGCCGGGTCTGGTCGTGCTCGCCCATGAGGTGGAAGACCACGTTGTCGCCCTCCATGTCGAAGTACAGGTAGGCCTCCATGCGGCGGTCGTGGGAGTGCGGGGGCATGGTGTTCCACACGCTCCCGGTGTCCAGGGTGGTCATGCCCATGACCAGTTGGCAGCTCTGGATGCCGTCCGGGTGGAAGTACTTGCGGATGGTGCGCTGGTTGCTGTTCTCCACGCTGCCCAGGTGGGTGGGCTCGGCGTCGGCGAAGGCGATGCGCCAGGTGGGCATCTGGCTGTGCGCGGGCGCGGACAGGAAGTAGAACCGCGCCGGGTCGGCCGCATCCACGCTGTCGAACCCGATCTTGCGCCGGCCCTTGCCGATGTACAGGCCGTCGCGGGGGGCCAGGGCGTACGTCTCGCCGTCCACGGTGACGCTGCCCGGGCCGCCGATGTTGATGACGCCCATCTCGCGCCGCTCCAGCAGGAAGGCCGCGCCGATGGCCCGGGTGTCCACGGTGAGCGCCGTGGGCTTGGTGGGCTGCGCCCCGCCCACGATGAGGCGGTCGTAGAAGCTGTACACGAGCTTGGGCGCGTCGCCGGTGAACAGGTCCTCGATGAGGAAGTGCCGGCGCAGCTCGGCGGTATCCATAGCGCGGGCGTGTTCGGGATGCACCGCGTGGCGTGTCTCCATGGCATGCGCTCCTTTTCCGGCTGCGGGGCCGGATGGTTGAAGGCCTATCTTACCCCGTTGCGGCCCGAGGTCCAGGGGCGCGGCCGCGCCCGCCTCAGGCCCCCTGGGCCAGGCGCTCCCGCACCTCCGCCAGGCGGGGGATGGAGCGCACGCACCCCAGCCGGGTGGTGCTGAGCGCCGCCATCACCGTGGCGAAGCGGGCGCTCTCCTCCAGGCCGTCCCCCTCCACCCGGCGGGCGGCGAACGCGCCCGCGAAGATGTCGCCCGCGCCCGAGGCGTCCACGGCCTGCACGGGCAGGGACGGAATGTAGCGCGCGCCCTGGCCCGTGGCCAGGAACACGCCGTCCTTGCCCAGCTTCAGGCACACCGTTCCCGCGCCCAGGCACAGGTAGAACGAGGCGATGTCCTCCGGGTCGGACATCCCGGTGAGCAGCCGGGCCTCGTCCAGGCTCGGGAAGAAATAGTCCGCATGGGACGCGGTCTCGTGGATGATGCCCCGGGCCCGCTCCACGGACCAGAACAGGGGGCGGTAGTTGGGGTCGTAGGACACCGGCACCCCGGCCTCCCGGGCCGCGCCCAGCGCGGCGAAGCTCGCCTCGCAGGCCGAGGCCGAGATGCCCTGGGTCACGCCCGAAAAGTGCAGGAGCCTGGCCGCGCGGATGGCGTCCCGGGGCGCGAAGCCCGGCCCCATGCGCGAGGCGGCCGACCCGGCGCGGTAGTAGGTGAACTGGTGCGCCCCGTTGCTCCGGGAAATGAAGTACAGGCCGGTGGGCGCGTCCGGGGTCCGCTCCACCAGCGAGGTGTCCACCCCCTCCTCGCGCCACATGGCCAGGAAGGCGTCGCCAAAGGGGTCCGCGCCCAGGCGGGTGCAGATGCCCACCGCGGCCCCGGACCGGCTGGCGGCCACCGCGAAGTTCGACACGTCCCCGCCGAACCCGGACAGGCAGCGCCCCGTGGGGGTCGCGCCCTCCTCCTCGAAGGAGAACTCGAACAGCGGCTCGCCCAGGGCGATGATGGCGCGTGGGTGCTGTGGCATTGCTCTTCCCGCCGAACCGGCGCTCCTCCTGTCATGCAGCAGGGCAAGGACGCAGGTCCGCCCCCTGTTTACTCCCCTACTTGCCCCAAGCCGGCCAGCGGGTCAAGCTGGTTTATCATACAAAATATAGTTTCACAATGTAAAACAATCACCTCCCCCCGCCCTCGCCGGGCTTTGCCTGCCGAATCCAATATTCATAGGAATAAAATACCCTGAACCTACGCCTGCCGTGGGTTCCTGGCCCACGTCTCTTTATTTCATTATATGAAATATCATCTTGTATTCCGGG
>DKEU01000080.1:0-5397 GCA_002452635.1 Desulfovibrionaceae bacterium UBA6814
TCTGCCGGATGTTGGCGGTCATCTGCTCCATGGAGGAAGAGACCTCCTCCACGCTGGCGGCCTGCTCGGTGGCGCCCTGGGACAGGTTCTCGGACGAGGCGGACAGCTCCTCGGAGCCCGAGGCCACGTTCTCGCCCGCGGACTGCACCTCGGAGACCACCTCGCGCAGCTTGTACAGCATGTCGTTCAGGGCCGCGGCCAGGGCGCCGATCTCGTCCTTCTGGTCGATGTCCAGGTCCTGGGTGAAGTCGCCCTGGGCCATGGCCTTGGCGAAGCTCACGCCCTTGTTCACCGGCCCGGTGATGGCCCGGGTGATGGCCAGGGCCAGGAACGCCCCCACCAGGAGCGAAACCGCGATGCAGGAGAGGATGAGGGTGCGGGTGTTGGCGATGACCTCGTCCATGAGGGCCTTCTGCTGGGCCAGGCCCTGCACCACCGCATTCTGCAGGTCCGTGGCGTTGCGCAACAGGGCGGCGTTCACCTCGCGCTCCTCGGCTATGGCCTCGGAAAAGCGCTTGCCGGCGTCCAGGTACTCGCCCACTGCGGTCTGGATCTCGCCCGCCGCGGCCCGGGCCTGCGCATTGTCGCCCAACTGGGCGTCCCAGGCGGCCAGCCCCTTCTCCACGGTCTTGACCGCGCCCTGGAAGGCCTCCCAGCGGGCGTCGTTCTTGTCCTTGGCAAAGTAGACCGCAGCCACCCGCAGGGACAGGAAGTTCTGCACCACGCCCTCGTTGAAGGCGTCGCGGACCTCCCGCCGGGCGTTGACCAGGTACTCGGCGCGCACCTTGTCGAACAGGGCCACGAACCGGCCGCCCAGCTTGCCCCAGGCCGCGAACACCTCGCCGCCCACGTTGATGGCCCCCACCAGGCGGCCGAAATCGCGGTCATACTGCACCGCGCCGGCCGCGATGTCGTCCAGCCGCTTGAGGTCCGCGGCCGCGCTGAAGGACGACTTGGCCTGCTGGGCGACCTCCTGGACCTTCCGCACCGAGGCGCTCACCTTGGGGGGCAGGGCCGGGTCCGTGGTCCGGAGAAAGTCCTTGCCGTCCATGCGGGCCAGGAACAGGTTGTCGATCATTTCCTGGTACTGCTCCACGTTGTACGTGGCGGCCCCGATCTTCTGCAAACTCATCCAGGAGAATCCACCCACCACGAGGATGAGCAACGCCATGACGCCAAAGCCCAGGGTCAGCTTCACGGCCATCTTGAGATTCCTGAACATCGCGGCAACCCCCTTACTGCTGAACATTCATGATAATTTTTTTAGTATACGACTCTTACCATAGGATTATGCCATAATACATGAAATGGTCAATTAAATTTACCGGCATATTCTCCCGCCACTCTGCGCCTCGTGCGGACCGGCCGGGACAGGCCGCCCCGGAAGGGAGCCCATCCGGCGGAATAGAACGCGCGTGCAGCGCGCGGGGAAAAGCACCCGGGGGAACCCCGGCAAGGCCGGGACGGGGACGGGGGGCTAGGCCGTTTCTCCCAGGACCAGGGCGGCCAGGTCCGGGAAGGCGGCGATGACGTGCTCCGGGCCCGGGGCGGGCAGCGCGGCCAGGTCGCCGTAGCCGCCGTACCCGTAAGCCGCCAGGCAGCAGGGGAGGCCCGCGGCCCGGGCGAAGGCCAGGTCGATGGCCGTGTCGCCCACCATCAGGGTGCGGCCGGGCGGGACCTCCGGGAAGGCCGGCCGCACCTCGGCCAGGTAGGCGCCGGGGTCGGGCTTGCGGGGCCGGCCCGGCGCGTCGCCCAGGGCCAGGTCCACCACCGGGGCCAGCCCATCCCGGCGCAGGCACTCCAGGAGCACCTCGTGGCCGCGGTTGCTCACCACGGCCAGGCGCACCCCGGCCCGGCGCAGGCGCGGCAGGGTGGCCTCCACCCCGGGGTACAGGGCCATGCGGGGCAGGCCCTCCGCCAGGTACAGGCTGCGGTACTCGGCCACGCAGCGCTCCACCTCGGCCTCGTCCAGGTGCGGGGCGAAGTGGCGGAAGGTGGCGGGCAGGCTCAGGCCGATGTTGGCGCGCACCGCGTCCGGATCCGGGGCGGGCAGGCCCCGGGCGCGCAGCACCGCGCCCAGGCAGTGCCCCACCGCCGCATCGGACTCGGCCAGGGTGCCGTCGTAGTCCAGGACCAAAAGGCCGTAGCGGTGCTTCGCCGCGGCGTCGGCCACGCTAGTTCCCGGCCTTGAGCCGGTTCCAGAACTCGTCGTAGACCTGCACGGCCTCGCCCACGTCGCTCTGGAACTCGCTCTTGGCCACCACGTCCGCGGGCGGGTACACGGTCTTGTTGTTGCGCAGGGCCACGGGCAGGAGCTGGCGCGCCGCCAGGTTGGGAGTGGGGTAGCCCAGCTCCTCGCAGATCATCATGGCCACGTCGGGCCGCAGCAGGAAGTTGATGAGGGTGTGCGCGGCCACGGGATTCTTGGCCGCCTTGGGGATGACCAGGAGGTCCATCCAGAACAGCCCGCCCTCCCTGGGCCAGATGAAGGCCAGGGACTTCATCTCCGCCTGGGCCTGGTAGGCCTCGCCGTTCCAGATGGCCCCGGCCGCCACCTCGCGGTTCAGGAAGGGCATCTTGGGCGAGTCGGAGTTGAAGGTGCGCACGTTGGGCAAGAGCTCCCTGAGCGCCCGGTACGCCTCCTCGATGCGCGCGGGATCGGTCTCGTTCTGGGAGTAGCCCAGGCGCTTGAGCGCCATGCCGAACACGTCGCGCAGGTCGTCGTTGAGCACCAGGGCGTTCTTGAACTCGGGCTTCCAGAGGTCCGCGAGGGAGGTGATGGACTCGGCCTTCACCTTGGTGGTGTCCACCGCGATGCCGGTGCCGCCCCAGTTGTAGGGCACGGAATAGACGTTGCCCGGGTCGAAGGGCTTGTCCAGGAGGTCCGGGTCCAGGTTCTTCCAGTTGGGGAGCAGCGCCCTGTCCAGGGGCAGGAGCATGCCCTCGCGCCGCATGCGGGACACGAAGTAGGCCGAGGGCACCACCAGGTCGTAGCCCTGGCCGCCCAGCATCTTGAGCTTGGCGTACATGGCCTCGTTGGACTCGTAGGTGGAGTACACCACCTTGATGCCGGTCTCCTTGGTGAACTTCTTGAGCACCGCATCGGGCAGGTATTCGGTCCAGTTGTAGAAATGGACCACGTCGGCCCCCCAGGCCGGGGACGCGGGCAGGGACGCGGCGCACAGGCACGCCAGCAGGGCCGGGACCAGGAGCAGTCGCTTCATTTCTTTTCCCCCAGGAGTAGGTGCGAGGTGAGGACGATGACCACGGTGGCGCCCACCAGGATGGCCGACAGCGCATTGACCACGGGCTTCACCCCCACCTTGACCATGGAGTAGATGCGCAGGGGCAGCACCTCGAAGGTCGGGCCGGTGGTGAAGAAGCTGACGATGACGTCGTCCATGGACAGGGTGAAGGAGAGCAGCCAGCCCGCGGCCACCGCGGGCATGAGCATGGGCAGGATCACCAGGCGGAAGGTGTCGAACTCCCCGGCGCCCAGGTCCTGGGCCGCCTCCACCAGGTGGGGGTCGAAGCCCGCCAGCCGGGAGAACACCGTCACCGCCACGAAGGGCAGGCAGAAGGTCACGTGGGCCAGCAGCAGGGTCAAAAACCCCGGGGTCAGGCCCAGGGACACGAAGAGCACCAGCAGGGACACGCCCATGACGATGTCCGGGCTCATCATGGTCACGAACAGACAGGTCTGGGTGAGGCGGCGACCCCGGAAGCGGTACTGGTGCAAGGCCACCGCGGCCAGGGTGCCCAGGGCCGTGGCCGCGGTAGCGGCCAGGGCCGCCACCAGGAGCGAGTTGAGGGCCGCGTCCAGGAGCGCCGCGTCCTGGGCCAGGGCGTCGTACCACTTGAGCGTGAACCCGCGCCAAGACGCCCCGTACTTGGAGTCGTTGAAGGAGAAGGCGATGAGCACCGCGATGGGGGTGTACAGGAACAGGTACACCAGGGCGGCGTAGGCGGCCTTGACCAGTCTGCTCATCGCCGCACCTTCTCGCCGGCCAGGGGGGAGAGCTTGAGCCGCACCACGGCCAGGAGCGCCATGACCGCGGTGAGCAGCATGCTGGCCGCGCTGCCCAGGGGCCAGTCCCGGGCCGAGAGGAACTGGTTCTTGATGAAGTTGCCCACCAGCAGCGTCTTGGCCCCGCCCAGGATGTCCGGGATGTAGAACAGGCAGAACGAGGGCAAAAACACCAGCATGCACCCGGCCGCGATGCCCGGGGCGGTGAGGGGCACGGTGATGCGCCAGAACACCCGGGGCCGGCTGGCCCCCAGGTCCCGGGCCGCCTCCAGCAGCCGCTCGTCCAGCTTCTCGATGGAGGCGTACAGGGGCAGGATCATGAAGGGCAACAGCGTGTAGGTCAGGCCCACGAACACCGCGGTGTCGGTGTAGAGCAGCGACAGGGGCTCGGACGCCAGGCCCAGGCCCAGCAGCAGGTCGTTGAGCAGGCCCTCGGTCTTGAGGATGAAGACCAGGGCGTAGGTGCGGATCAGGGAGTTGGTCCAGAAGGGGATGATGACCAACAGCAGCAACAGGGGCCGCGCCTTGGGCAGCCGGGCCCGCGGGAGCCTGGCCAGAATATAGGCGAAGGGGTAGCCCACGACCAGGCAGAGCAGCGTGGTGCCCGCGGCCAGCACGAAGGAGTCGGCGAACACCCCGGCGAAGAGCGGGGAGAGCAGGTGGCCGTAGCTGTGCAGGGACAGGGGCAGGGCCAGGAACTCGGCCTCCCCGCGGCTGGCCAGGCTCGCGCCCAGGACCAGCAGGTTGGGCGCGGCCACGAAGACCAGCAGCCAGGCCATGACCCCGCCCACCGCCAGGGTGCGGAACAGGCTGCGGTCCGAGGGCCTAGCCGCCATCGGGGAGCACCACTTCCCAGCCCTGGATCCAGCTCACGTACACGCGCTCTCCGGCGAAGAAGGCGATCTTCTCGGCGTCCTCGTTGAAGAACTCGGTGGCCACCACCCGCTTGCCGATGTCCAGGGTCACGGCGATGTCGTAGGTGGTGCCCTTGTACACCGTCTCCTCCACCGTGCCGGGCAGCCAGAGCTGGCGCTCCCCGGCGGGCTGCTCGCGCTCCAGCCAGAGGTCCTCGGGCCGCAGGATGACCTTCACCGGGGTGCCGGGCGCCAAGTCGCGCTTGGTGGCCAGGGCGCAGGGCGCGCCCTCCACCACCGCGGCCACGTGGCCGTTCTCGCGCTCCTGCACCCGGCCGTCCAGGATGTTGGTCTCGCCCACGAACCGGGCCACGTAGAGGTTCACCGGCTCCTCGTAGACCTCGGCCGGCGCGCCGATCTGCTCGATGCGGCCCTCGCTCATGACCACCACCCGGTCGGACATGGCGAAGGCCTCTTCCTGGTCGTGGGTGACCAGAATGGCGCTGGTGTTGCGCG
>DKEU01000080.1:5469-29751 GCA_002452635.1 Desulfovibrionaceae bacterium UBA6814
CCGCTGCTGCTGGCCGCCGGAGAGGTGGCGGGGCCGGCGGCCGGCCAGGTTCTCCAGGCCCACCATGCGCAGGGCCTCGGCCACCCGGGCCTCCAGCTCGGCCTTGGGCGCGCGGGCCATCTGCAGGCCGAAGGCCACGTTCTGGGCCACGGTCATGTGGGGGAAGAGCGCGTAGCTCTGGAACACGGTGTTGACCCGGCGGCGGTTGGGCGGGGTGTCGTTGACCCGCTGCCCGGCGATGAACACGTCGCCCGCGGAGGGGGTCTCGAAGCCGGCGATGAGGCGGAGGATGGTGGTCTTGCCGCAGCCCGAGGGGCCGAGGATGGTGAGGAACTCGCCGTTCTTCACATCCAGGGAGAGCGGCTCCAGCACGGTCTCGTCGCCGAAAGACTTGGCAACGCCCGAGAGCCGCACGATGGCCCCGTGTTGGTCCATGTCCTCCCCCTGGCGCGTGGATTCGGCAGGGCGCATGTGCGCCTGAAGGTTGTTCCTCCCCCGGCGACGTCGCGCCGGAGCAGGGGTTGTATGAAATTTTGCCGGGAAAGGGAATGGGTTTTGCGCACCCGACCCGGCTTTTCCCTCCCCTCCCCTTGCCCCGGGCCCGGGAAACGTGGCATTGGATACAAGGGCCATACACGGCCCTGAATCCGGAGAACCCATGCCCCGAATCCGCCTGCTCCACCTCCTGCTCCCGTCCCTGCTCCTGCTGCTGGCGGCGTCGCCCGGCCCTGCCGCGGCTTTGGAAGCGGACGCCCCGCAGGAACCGGCCGCGGCCCCGCTCACCGTGGCCATGGACGAGGGCCGCGCCCCCTTCAGCCTCCTGGACGCGGCGGGCCAGCCCGCGGGCCTGTTCGTGGACATCTGGAAACTGTGGTCCAGGAAGACCGGCCGGCCGGTGCGCTTCCTGACCGGGAGCTGGGCCCGCACCTTGGAGGCCATGCGGAGCGGCGAGGCCGACATCCACGCCGGCCTGTTCGAGAGCGAGGATCGCCGCACGTGGCTGGATTTCTCCGCTCCCTTCTACTACGAAGCCACCCGACTCTTCGTGCCGGTCGATACCGACGCGCCGCGCAACCTGGGCGAATTGACCGGCCGGCGGGTGGGCGTGCACCGGGGGAGCTTTCACGAGGAATACCTGCGCCGGGCCTTCCCCCGGGTGGAGGCCGTGGCCTACGAGAACACCGACGCCAAGATCACGGCGCTCGCCGCCGGCCGCATCCGGGCCTTCCTGGACGGGGCCCAGTCCACGGCCGCGGCCCTGCGCCGCATGGGCCTGTCCAGCGCGGTGGAGTCGCGGGAGATGCACTTCGGCAGCACGGTGCACGCCGCGGTGGCCAAGGGCCGGGCCGGCCTGCTGGCCCTGGTGGACCGGGGCCTGGCCGCCATCACCGAGGAGGAGTACGCGGCCCTGGAGGCCCGCTGGATCGAGAACCCGGCCGAGCGCTTCTACCGGCCGGGCAGCGGCCGCATCAACCTCTCGCCCGAGGAGCGGGAGTTTTTGCGCCGCCATCCCGTGCTGCGCCTGGGCGTGGGCAACGCCTTCCCGCCGGTGATGTGGGTGGAGCACGAGGGCGGCCGGCGGGTGTTCAAGGGCCTGGTGGCCGACTACGTGGACCTCCTGTCCCGGCGCCTGGGCGTGCGCATGGAGATCAGGCTGGACCTGCCCTTCAACGAGGCCCTGGACAAGGCCCGCGCCGGCGAGGTGGACCTGTTCCCGGCCCTGGCCGTGACCCCGGAGCGGGCCAAGTTCCTCACCTTCACCACTCCCTACCTGGTCTTCCCCCTGGTCATCGTGATGCGCAACGACGCGCCCTTCGTGGCCGGGCTGGAGGACCTGGAGGGCAAGACCTCGGCCGAGGTGCCCTGGCTGGCCAACTACTCCTGGATGACCCGGGAGCACCCGGGCATCAACATCCTCGAAGTGGGCTCGGTGCCCGAGGCCTTCCGGGCGGTGGCCACCGGCCGGGCCGACGCCACGGTCATCAACCTGGCCGTGGCCGGGCACTGGATTCCCAGGCTGGGCCTGCCCAACCTCAAGGTGGCGGCCCCCACCGGCCGGCCGGACAACGAACTGGCCATGGCGGTGCGGCAGGGGCTGGAGCCCCTGGCGGACATCCTGGCCAAGGCCCTGGACTCGGTGACCCCGGCCGAGCGCGAGGCCATCCGGCGGCGCTGGCTGCCGGTGCAGGTGGAGCAGGCCCTGGACACCCGGCGCATCCGGGATGCGGCCATCCAGGTGGCGGGCGTGGCCGTCGCGGCCCTGGCCCTGGTGCTGTTGTGGACCCGCCAGATCCGGCTGCGCGAGGAGCGCTTCAAGGGCCTCACCGAGCAGAGCCTGGACCTCACCCTGGCCTTCACCCCGGACGGGGGCGTCGTGTACCAGAGCCCGTCCCACCTGGCGGTGCTGGGCTACCCCCCGGGCGAACTGCTGGGGACCCGGGTGGAGGCCCTGTTCCATCCCGACGACCTGCCCGCCCTGGAGCAGGCCCGCCAGGGCCTGGCCCGGGGCGGGGCGGCGAGCCTGGTGCACCGCCTGCGCCGCAAGGGCGGCGGTTACCTGGACTTCGAGTCCACCCTGGCCGACCTCACCGCCAACCGCGCCCTGCGCGCCCTGGTGCTGCACGGCCGGGACGTGACCGACCGGCTGGCCACGCAGGAGGCCCTGCGCCAGAGCGAGGCCCGCTACGCCCTGGCCCTGACCGCGGCCGGGGTGGGCGCCTGGGACCGGGACCTGGCCAGCGGCGAAATCGTCTGGTCGGACAACGTGGAGCCCATGTTCGGCCTGTCGCCCGGGGCCTTCGGCCGGACCTTCACGGACTTTTTGCAGCTGGTCCACCCCGCGGACCGGGACGCGGTGGTGGCGGCCGGGCAGCGCTGCCTGGCCGGCGACGGCGAATACCGGGCCGAGTACCGGGTGCCCCTGCCGGGCGGCAAGACCTGCTGGATCCTGGCCCGGGGCAACGTGATCCGCGACGCCGCGGGCCGGCCCACCCGGCTCATGGGGGTGCTCCAGGACGTGACCGAGCGCCGCAGCCTGGAGGCGGACCTGCTGCGCCTGGCCACCCAGGACGAGCTCACCCGGCTGTCCAACCGCCGCCATTTCCTGGAGCAGGCCCGGCGCGAGGTGGAGCGCTCCCGGCGCTACGGCTCGTCCCTGTCCCTGCTCATGGTGGACGCGGACCACTTCAAGCAGGTCAACGACACCCACGGCCACGCCGCGGGCGACGCGGTGCTGCGGGCCCTGGCCGAGACCGGGCGGAAGCTTCTGCGCGACGCCGACTCCATGGGCCGGCTGGGCGGGGAGGAGTTCGCCCTGCTCCTGCCCGAGACCGACCTGGCCCAGGCGGTGGTGGTGGCCGAGCGGCTGCGCAAGGCGGTGGGGGAGATGCGCGTGGCCCTGCCCGGGGGCGGGGAGGCGCAGCTCACGGTGAGCGTGGGGGTGGCGGCCCTGGGGCCCGGCGCGGAGAACCTGGACGAGCTCATGCGCCGCGCCGACGCGGCCCTCTACGCGGCCAAGGACAAGGGGCGCAACCGGGTGGAGCTATTCTGAGGCGGGGCCCGAGACCGGCAGGGTCAGGCTGAACTCCACGGTGTCGTCGGCCGTGCGGAAGGCCACCTGGCCGCCCAGGTAGCGCTCGGCCAGGAGCCGCATGCTGTACGTGCCCAGGCCGCGGTCCCGGCCCTTGGTGGAGAAGGAGCGCTTGAACACCTGGCGCGCCGCCGAGGCGTCCATCCGGCCGGGGTTGCGCACGTAGAACCGCACCAGGTCCCCGGCCCGCTCCCCGCCCAGGTTCACGGTGGAGCCCGGAGGCGCCGCCTCCAGGGCGTTCTTGAGCATGTTGGCCAGGATGCGGCCGAGCAGCACCGGATCGCTCACCAGCAGGACCTCGGGGCAGCCGTCCAGCTCCAGGGTGCGCCGGCTGGCCAGCGGCTGGCTGGAGAAGCGCTGCACGACCCGGTCCAGGACCTCCCGGGCCGGCACGTCCTGCAGGCGGGGAACCAGGTCCCCGTGCTCCGCGGCCAACAGGTCGCGCTGGCTGTATATCTCCTCCAGCAGTATCTCCATGGAGCCGTGCAGCCCGTTCAGGTCCTCGTCCAGTTCCTTGGGCGCGTCGTCGCACAGGATGGACAGGATGCCGCAGACCCCGCCCGCGGTGTTCAGGATGTCGTGGAAGAAGATGCGCTCCAGCACCCGGCGGCGCTTCTCGTGGCTCACGTCCAGCACCGAGAACACGGTGTAGTCCTGGCCGTCCACCACAAAGGGCACCGAGTGCACCCGCAGGTCCAGGGCCTCCAGGCCGTGGTCGCCGTTGCGCAGCATGCGGCACTCCTGGACCTCGACCCGGCCGGCCAGCCCGCCCAGGATGGCCTGCACTGCGCCGCACTCCCGGCAGAACTCCGAGGTGCCGCAGCCCCCGGGCCCGGCCGCGACATGGATGCAGCCGAAGAGCTCCCCGGGCCGCCGGCCCAGGGAGGAGGCCAGGTCGTCCTGGCCCAGGAGCAGGCACAGGGCGTTGTTGCCGAACACCAGCTGGCGGCAGCCGTTGAGCACCATGACCGGGTGGGGCAGGGCGTCGGCCAGGTGCTGGCACGACTGGCGGGCCACGGCCTCGCGGCTGCGCAGGATGTCCTCCCGCGGGGCGCGGGCCGCCGGGGCGAAGTGGGTGTCGGCGCAGGCTTCCATGGCCGGGTACTCTAGCCAATGGCCCGGAAAGACACAAGAAGGATTGCACCTCCGAATTTCTGGACGCCCTGGGGGAAAGACCGTAAAATATATCGCGTTGCTCGGGCAGGACCATGCCCGGATCGGGGGGGGTATTCCAGTGCAGGCGTCCCGCAAGCTCACGGCGCACATTGCCGTGCCGGTGGCCATTGGGCTTGCCCTGCTCTACGTCCTGCTCTCCCTGTTCGTGCTCTCGGCCATCTACTCCTTCACCAAGGACAGCATCTCCCGCGACCTGCACACCCACGCCCGGGAACTCCTGGAGATCTGCAACTACGCCTTCGACTCCCTCATGCACTCGGGCAAGGCCGGGGACCTGGTGGAGAACCGGGTCCAGAAGGCCGCGGCCCTGGGCCAGATAGACGACTACCTGCGCCAGCAGGGCATGGAGGGCATGGTGATCTCCACCCAGAACGGAGAGCGCCTGCTGGTCTCCCGCGGCCTGGCCCAGTCCCCCCCGAGCCTGGACGCCCCGCTCCCGGGCCAGGACCACGGCGAGACCAGGGCCGGCGGCAGGGACTACTACGACCTGCGCACCGCCTTCGCGCCCTGGGGCTGGCGGCTGCACGTGCTGATCCCGGCGGAAGGGTACGACCACCTGAAAGTCATCGTGCTGTCCGCCTACCTCTCCACCGGCGGGCTCCTGGCCGCGGCCCTGGCGGTCTTCCTGCTCTGGGCCAACCGCAGCCTGGCCCGGCCGGTGTCGGAGATCGTGGCCGCCCTGGAGAAGGGCCAGCCGCCCCGCTACCGCGGCATCGCCGAGTTCGAGGCGGTGAGCGACGGGGTGCGCCGCATGATGGCCGACCTGGAGCGCACCATGGAGGACCTCCGGGAGCTGGAGGACGTGGTGGAGCGCAGCCCGGTGGTGGTGCTCCTGTGGCGCAACGCCCCGGGCCGGCCCGTGGAGTACGTGTCCGCCAACGTGCGGCAGTTCGGCTACTTGGCCGAGGAGCTGACCTCGGGCGCGGTGCGCTTCACCCAGCTGGTCCACCCCCTGGACGCGGCGCGGGTGGCCGCCCACATGCAGGGCTGGGAGAGCGACTCGGCCGAGGAGTTCTCCCTGGAGTACCGCATCCAGACCAAGGGCGGGGAGGAGCGCTGGGTGGACGGCCGCGCCTGGGTGCGGCGCGACGCCCCGGGCCGCATCACCCACTTCCAGGGCCTGGTCATCGACATCACCGAGCGCAAGCGCATGGAGGTGGAGTTCCTCTCGGCCAAGGAGGCCGCCGAGGAGGCCAGCCGGGCCAAGAGCGAATTCCTGGCCAACATGAGCCACGAGATCCGCACCCCCATGAACGCCATCCTGGGCATGACCCAGCTCACCCTGGAGACCAACCTGAACTCCGAGCAGCGGGAGTTCCTGGAGGCCGTGGACTCGGCCGCGGAGTCCCTGCTCTCCATCATCAACGACATCCTCGACTACTCCAAGATCGAGGCCCGCATGATCCGGCTGGAGAGCATCCGCTTCGACCTGCGCCGGCTGGTGCACAACGTGCTCACCAACATGCGGGTGCAGGCCAGGCGGCGCGGGCTGGAGCTCACCGCCGAGGTGGATCCCGGGGTGCCCGAGGTGGTGGTGGGCGACCCGGGCCGGCTGCGCCAGGTCATCGTGAACCTGCTGGGCAACGCCCTCAAGTTCACCGAACAGGGCGGGGTGCGGCTCACGGTGGAGTCCCTGTCCCGGGGCCAGGACGCGGGCTGGCTCACGACGCCCCGCACCGCCGACGGCCTGCCCGGGGTGCGGCTGCTCTTCACGGTGAGCGACACCGGCATCGGCATCCGCGAGGAGCAGCAGCGCACCATCTTCGACAGCTTCACCCAGGCCGACGGCTCCATCACCCGCAAGTACGGGGGCACCGGCCTGGGCCTGGCCATCTGCAAGGCCTACGTGCAGCTCATGGGCGGCAGCCTGGCCCTGTCCAGCGCCCGGCACCAGGGCAGCGACTTCGCCTTCACCGTGCTCTTCGCGGCCGAGCCGCGGCCCGCGGCCAAGGCCGCCGGGGCCGAGGCCGCGGACCAGGCCCGGGAGCTGCCCCGGGACCTCAAGGTGCTGGTGGCCGAGGACAACGAGGGCAACCGCAAGACCATCCTCTACATGCTCAACCGCCTGGGCCTGGAGCCGGTCTGCGCCGAGGACGGGGAGGAGGCCCTGGACGCCCTGTCCCGGGAGCGCTTCGACCTGGTGCTCATGGACATCCAGATGCCGGGCACCGACGGCCTGGCCGCCACCCGCCGCATCCGCGACGCGCACAACGGCATCGACCCCCAGGTCCGGGTGGTGGCCATGACCGCCCACGCCATGGAGGGCGACCGGGAGCGGTTCCTGTCCCAGGGCATGGACGACTACCTGGCCAAGCCCCTGCGCAAGCGCGACCTGGTGCGAGTCCTCCTGGAGGCCGCGTCCCTGCGCCGGACCTGACCCCCCTCCCCTTGACGCCGGCCCGGTTCCCTGCCAGGACGCCGCGGTGGTCTACCTCAAACTCGTGCTCACCATGGTCCTGTGGGGCGGCACCTTCGTGGCCGGCCGGCAACTGGCCGGCCAGGTGGGGCCTGCGGCCGCGGCCTTTCTGCGCTTCGCCATCGCCACCGCCTGCCTGCTGGCCCTGATCCGGCTCAAGGAGGGCGCCCTGCCCCGGCTGGACCGGCGGGGCGTCCTGGGGGTGCTCCTGCTCGGGGCCACCGGGGTCTTCGCCTACAACGTGCTGTTCTTCACCGGCCTCGCGACCGTGGGCGCGGGCCGGGCCGCGGTGATCATCGCGGGCAACCCCATCCTCATCGCCCTGGGCGCGGCCCTGTTCTTCGGCGAGGGCCTGACCCGGCGCAAGGCCGCGGGCATCTCCCTGTCCGTGGCCGGGGCGGTGACGGTCATCGGCCGGGGAGACCCCCTGTCCCTGCTCAGCTCGGGCGTGACCCCGGGGGACGCGGCCATCCTGGGCTGCGTGGCCTCCTGGAGCGCCTACTCGCTGCTGGGCAAGGCGGTGATGGGCCGCATCTCGCCCCTGGCCGCGGTCACCTGGTCCAGCCTGGCCGGCACCCTCATGCTCGTACCCGCGGCCCTGGCCGAGGGCCTCACCCCCGGGGCCTACCCCCTGGGGGCCTGGGCCGGGCTGGCCTATCTGGGCGTGTGCGGCACGGTGCTCGGATTCACCTGGTTCTACGAGGGCATCCGGGCCGTGGGCGCGTCCCGGGCCGGGGTGTTCATCAACCTGGTCCCGGTCTCGGCCGTGATCCTGGCCTACGTGCTCCTGGGCGAGCCCGTGGACATGAGCCTGCTGGCCGGCGGCCTGCTGGTGCTCACCGGGGTCTGGCTCACCAACACCGCGCGCCGGCCGGCCGCGGCCTAGCCGCGGGCTCCTGCCCAACATTTCCTTACCCGGCGGTCCGATTCCCCTGCTGCGGCCCGCTTCCGTGCGGCCCCGACGGCGGGGGAGGCCGCATGCCCGGCTGTCCGTCCGGCCCCGGCGGCGGGGGCGGGACCATGCCCGGAGGCCCCCACGGGAGCGGCGGAGGCGGCGGCAGCATGCCCATGGGTCCCCCCATGCCGGGCGGCGGAGGCGGCAGCATGCCCGGGGGTCCCCACGGACCAGGCGGCGGGGGCGGGACCATGCCCGGCGGCCCCCAGGGGCCGGGCGGCGGCAGCATGGCCCAGAGGCAGCACGGGCACGGCGGAGGCGGAGGCGGCGGGGGCAGCATGCCCCACGGGCCGCAGGGACACGGCGGCAAGGGCGGCAGCATGGCCCACGGGCCGCCCGGCATCCCCGGGCCGGGCCGCATCTCCGGACCAGGCCGCATCCCCGGGCCGGGAGGCCGCTTCCGGCCGGGCTGCCCGGACGGCGGGGCCTGCTGCTCGGCCAGGAGCACCACCCCTTCCCGGACCAGGTCGGGCGATATTGCCGGGGGAGAGGCCAGGGCCAGGGCGGCCGGGATGAGCCACAGCACCGCCAGGAGTCGAACACTGCGCATGGCTGTCCTCCTTTGGGTTCACGGACCGGTGCGCATCGTCCAGACTACCGGGGGCCGCCAGTTGCGGCGAGTAAATAATGTTAAACGCCCTTCCCCTTGGGTCCGGCGGCCCTCCCCCTTGCCCCCGGCGGCCGGGCGCGGTACCACCACCCCATGAACCCGAACATGCGGATGATCGTCGCGGTGGTGTGCCTGCTGGGCGGGCTGGCGCTCCTGCTGCTGCCCGAGGGGCAGTTCTCCTGGCTGCCCGGTTCCAAGGCCGCGGGCGGGGTGCTGGCCTTCTCCGGCATCCTGTTCCTGGCCCGGGCCGTACGGGAGCGCAAGAGCGGGGCCGTCACCGGCGAGGACTTCAAGGTCGCGCCCCCGGCCGGCGCGGGCAAGAAGCGCCGCCGCAGGAAATAGCGCCGGCCCGGCATGCCCCACTCCCTGTTGCGCATCGTGGCCGGCGTCATCAGCCTGGTGGCCGGCCTGGCCATGCTGGCCTTGGGCGACCGCGCCGCGGCCTGGGCCTCCAACGTGGGCATGGCCGGCGTGGTCATGTGCGTGGCCGCGGGCCTGCTCCTGGCCCCGGTGCTGCGCCCCTTCATCCTCCGCAAGCGCGACCCCAAGGGCGGCGACTTCAAGGTGAAGGACGCCCGCAACCCCCTGCGCGACAAGAACCGCAAGCCATGATGGGCTACACCCACATGGCCGTGGGCTGCGCCCTGTGGACCGGGGTGCGGGCGCTCCTCCCCGGGCCGCCGGGCAGCCTGCCGCCGGAGCTGGGGCTGGCCGCCCTGGGCAGCCTGCTCCCGGACATCGACGAGCCGCAGAGCCTCCTGGGCCGCAAGCTGGGCTTCATCGCCTGGCCCATCAAGCTCATCTTCGGCCACCGCGGGGTCACCCACTCCCTCCTGGCCCTGGCCGTGACCCTGGCCGGCCTGGCCGCGGCCGCGGGCGCGGGGCTCCTGCCCGTGGCCGGGGCCGCGGCCTTCTGGACGGGCTACGCCGGGCACCTGGCCGGGGACGGGCTCACCACCTCGGGGGTGCCGCTGTTCTGGCCGTCCGAGAACCGGGTGCGCGCGCCCCTCACCTTCCCCACCGGCGGGGTGGTGGAGCACCTGCTGGCCGCCGGCCTGGCCGCGGCCCTGGGCTGGACCCTGCGCGGGTACTGGCCCCGGCTTCCTTTGCCCTAGCAGGCTGTCGCCAAACAGCCCGCGCGCGCCAGGACGGCGCGCCGGATGCAGAGCGGCCCACGTAAATTTTCGGATTCCAGTCGGCAATGCAGGACGCATTTCCGACGCCTTGGAGAAGGGTGACGCGCGCCGCGGCTTCTGGCAGGATGGCCCCGGAGGCTCCATGGGCGGACGACTGGTGCGCACCCTCATCGGCGCGGCCCTGTTCCTGGCCGGCTACGCCATGCAGGAGGAGGGCGTCTCCCCCTTTGCGGGGATGCACGACCCGCGGTTCCTGGGCCTGCTCCTGGAGGCCCTGGGGCTCCTGCTCCTGCTCTCGCCGCTCTTCGGCCGCCGCCTGCCCGAGGCCAAGTACCCCCGCATCCGCCGCGAATACCTCAAGCCGCCCTGCTGCGGCGAGGACGACGACATCCCGGAGCCGGGCGAGGACGCGCCCCCGCAGGCGGACCAGGACAAGAAGGATCCTGACCAGCGCTAGCCGGAACCGGCGGTTTCGCGAACTCCGGTTTCAGGCCGCGGTCCGGGCGGCGAAGAACTCCCGGGCCGCTTCCGCAAAGGCCTGCGCCGCGGGGCTGGGCTCGTGCGCCGGGTTGCGGACCAGGAGCACCGGCGCGGCCCAGGAACCGTCCTCCCACTCCAGGGGAACCAGATCGCCCCGCGCCGCCTCCCCGGCCACGGCAAAGGCGGGGGCGAACCCGGCCCCCAGCCCGGCGGCCACGCAGCGCTTGGCCAGGCCCAGGCTGCCGCACTCCACCAGGCCGGCCGGCCGCGCGGCCGCGTAGAGCGCCTGCTCCAGCCGGTGGCGCAGGCCCCACACGTGGGGGGTGAACACCAGGCCGCCCTTGGCCAGGTCCCGCGCGCCCACCCGGCCCCGGCCCGCCAGGGGCGAATCCAGCCCGACCATGGCCACCAGCCGCTCGCTGCCCAGCACCTCCACCGCCAGCCCGGGGTCCAGGGCCGCCTCGCCCAGGAACAGGGCCAGGTCCGTGGCCCCCTGCCGCAGGTCCCGGGCCAGGCCCAGGCCCGACGCGGTGAACAGGGTGAGCCGCACCGCCGGGAACCGGCAACGGAACCGGGCCAGCATCCCGGGCAGGCAGAGCAGGCCCAGGGTCTCGGACACGCGCACGCACAGCTCCCCCGGCCCCGGGTCCCCGGCCCCCAGGCAGGCGCGGGCCTCGGCCGCCAGGTCGGCCATGCGCCGGGCGTGGGGCAACAGCCGCCGGCCCGCCTCGGTGAGCAGCACCCGCCGGCCCAGGCGCTCGAACAGGGCCGCGCCCAGCTCCTGCTCCAGGGCCTTGACCTGGGCCGACACGGTGGAGGGCGCGTAGTGCAGGGCCTCGGCCGCCTGGCGGAAGGACAGCCGGCCGGCCACGGCCAGGAAGGTCTGGAGCTGGGTCAGGTCCATTGTTCGGATTCCTCGAACTGATGGTTCACAACGATTCGCTTGTGCCGGAACAATGCCCGGGAGTATTCCCCAAAGCAAGGCCAAAGCGGCCCCATCGAACGTTTTGCAAATCCGAACGGAGGGTGCACCCATGCCTGCGCCGGACGAACTCCGCGCCCTGGCCCGCCAGCGCAAGCTGGCCCACACCCAGCTCCTGGACCTGAAATCCGGAACCTACGCCGCGTTCCTGGACCTGGAGCGCGCCACCTACTGCGACGGGGCCCTGCCCAGGCAGGCCAAGGAGCTCATCGCGGTGGGCATCTCGGTGGTGCTGGACTGCCGCTCCTGCATGCAGTGGCACATCGGCCAGGCCGCGGCGGCGGGCGCGAGCCCGCGCCAGGTGCTGGAGGCCGTGGAGGTGGGCATGGAGATGGGCGGCGGCCCGGCCACGGTGTCGGCCCGCTTCGCCCTGGCGGCCATGGCCGAGGCCTTCGGCCCGGAGGCCATGGCCGCGGCGGCCGGAAAGCGCGCATGACCCTGCCCCCCCCCATCTGGGATGCCGCCGGGATCGTGGCCGCGGCCTCGGCCCTGGCCGGGTTCACCCAGGGCCTGGCCGGGTTCGGCTCCACCCTGGTGGCCATGCCGGTCCTGGTGACCCTGCTCCCGGTGCGCGAGGCCGCGCCCCTGTGCTGCCTGCTGGCCCTGACCACCAACCTGGTCCTGGTGCTGGGCACCCGGCTCCGCCGCTGCGTGCAGCGCCGGGAGCTGGCCCTGCTGTTGGTCTGTTCCGCGCCCGGGGCCGCCCTGGGGGCCTGGGTGCTGGCCAGCGCGCCCGAATCCGCCCTGCGCGCCCTGCTCGGGGCCGGGGTGCTGGGCATGGCCCTGCTGTCCTTCCTGAAAGGCCGGCCCCGCCGCGCCCCGGGCCTGGGCTGGGCCGCCCTGGCCGGCCTGGCGGCGGGCAGCCTGGGGGTGGCCATCGGGGTCAACGGACCGCCCGTGGTGGCCTGGTCCGCGCGCCAGGGCTGGGGCAAGGACGCGCTCAAGGCCACCCTGTTCGCCTATTTCCTCTGCGCCGGCGCGGCCATCGTGGCCATCCAGGCGTACCAGGGCCTGGCCACCCCGCGGGTGCTGGGGCTCTATGGCCTGGGCCTGCCCGCCCTGGCCGCGGGGTTCACCACCGGCCACCTCTGCTCCGGCCGCCTGGACGAGGCGGTGTTCCGCCGGGTGATGCTGGCCCTGCTGGCCACCACCGGCGCGGTGCTCATGGTCCAGGGCCTGGGCTGAGGCGCAAAAAAGGGGCCTCGCGGCCCCTTCCCTTGGTTGCGTCGGTGCGGGAAGCGCCGGTCAGGCCTCCCCGCCCTGCCCGAAGGCGGGCGTCAGCTGCTCCTGGTCGATGGCGTCCGGGTCCTCGGCGCGGAAGCGCACGATGTTGCGCAGGTGGGCGTAGCTCTCCTCGTCGGGCAGGGACTCGTACTCCAGGGCCATGCGGCCCTCCTCGGCCCGCACCACCCGCGCCTGGAGCACGATGAAGACCTCCTTGGCCAGGGCCAGGTGCAGGTAGCAGCCCTGGCCCACCAGGGCCTCGCACCCCGGGAAGGCCCGGCACCACATGCCGTTGAGGCTCAGGTTCAGGGTCTCCACCGGGTACTCCTGGCCCCCGGCCAGGAGCGTGGCCGTGAACTGTCCCTCCACGCGGGTGCGCTTGCGCCGATTCATGGGCTCCTCCTCGGGGGCCTACCGGATGCGGTTGGCCAGCCCGTTCAGCCCGTATATCAGACAACAGCCGATGATGACCAGGATGAGCGCGGTCACCGGGTTTCCGTGCGCCCCGATGACCCCCAGGTACCGCTCGATGGTCGCCTCCAGGCCCATGAACCGGATCAGGCCCAGGAACCCGTAGGTCACGAACGGGATGGCCAGCACCAGCCCCAGCACCCGGACCAGTATCTTCAACGTCTGCATCGCATACCCCCTTGGCGGTCGTCCCCCCGCCTATGCCACCACCCGGCGGCGGAGTAAAGGCGGGGGGGAATGAAAAAGCCCCCCGCCGCAGGGCGAGGGGCCTTTCTTGCCATGGGACCGGCCTAGTTGACGGCCAGGCCGGGGTTCTTCTCGCCGATGGACACGTAGAGGTTGGCCACGGCCAGTTGGTAGTCGGCCAGGGCCTGGGTGAGGTTGGTCTCGGCCTGGGTGAGCTGGTACTGGGCGTCCAGCACGTCGGAGTTGGTGCCCACCTGGGCCTGGTAGCGGGCCACGGCCATGCGGTAGGCCTCGCGGGCGGTGTCCAGGGCCGCGCGGGTCACCTTGATGCGCTCGGCGGCCTCGCCCACCTTCAGGTGGTTGGCCTTGACCTCGTAGGTCACCTCCTGCTCCAGGTTGCGGCGCTCGGCCTCCATCTGGGTGATGGCCTGGCCGGCCTGCTTGCTCTCGTTCAGGGTCTTGCCCCACTCGAAGAACTTCCAGGACGCGGTCATGGACACCGACCACTCGGACCACTCGGTGCGGGACAGGGGCGAACCCGACACGTCCATGCCGTTGCCCGTGCGCGACCAGTCGTAGTCCGCGCCCAGGGTGGGGTAGAAGGCCGAGTCCGTGATCTTCTTGTCCTTGCGCGCGATCTCCACGCTCTTCTGGGCGATGTCCAGGTCGGGCCGCTGCTTCATGGCCGAGGCCAGGGCCTGGTCGATGGCCATGGTGCAGGGCAGGTACTCCAGTTCGCCCACGTACTCCACGTCCGCGTCCAGGGCCATGTCCAGCAAGGTGTTGAGCCGGGCCACCTGGGTGGACACCGAGTTCTTGGCCTGCAACAGGGCGTCCTCGGCGCTGGCCAGGTCGGACTCGGCCTGGAGCACGTCCAGCCGCGGCTTGAGGCCCACGTCGTAGAACGCGGTGGTGACCTTGAGCTGCTCCTTGAGCCGGGCCACCGAGTCCTCGCCGCTCTTCACGTCGGCCCGGGCCTTGAGCAGGGACAGGAAGTTCTGCTGCACGGACTGGATGAGCGACAGCTCGGTGTTGGCGATCTTGGAGGCCGCGGACTCCTCGGACAGGGCCGCGCGCTCGTAGGTGGAGAGCAGCTTGAAGCCGGTGAACAGGTCCTGGTGCGCGTTGAAGTTCCAGGCGTACACGTCCTGCTCGCTGGTGTGCACGTCGCGCTTGGGCTTCTTGTGGTCGTTGTGGGTGAAGCCGTAGCCTGTGCTCAGGGAGGGGCCGAAGGAGCCCTTGGCCGCCTGGCGGCCATAGCCGGCGCCGGCCAGTTCGGCGCGCACCGCCTGCATGGAGGGGTTCTTCTCCAGGGCGCGGAGCACGGCCTGCTCCAGGGTCAGGGTCTCGGCCCGGGCCGCCGGGGCCAGCAGCATCAGGGAAAGGGCGCAGAGCGCAACGATTCGCAAGCTTTTCATGAGGTAGTCCTTGTGACGGATATTCGCATCAGAACGCCCCCACGTTACGCAGAGGGCGTTTTGGCATCGGGAGGTTTGCACCCTCCCATGTGAATGTCAACAAGCAAGAACGTTTGAAACGCATATGGTCATGCCCTCACCCGCCCGAACAGCTCGGCCTTGCGGCGCAAGGCGTCGGCCAGGTCCGGGGTGGCGGCGTGGGGGGCCATGCGCCAGCCCCAGTTGCCGTTCTCGCTGGCCGGGATGTTCATGCGCGCCGAGCCGTCCAGGCCCAGCACGTCCTGCATGGGCAGGACGGCGGTGCGCGCGGGCGAGAGCAGGGCCAGGCGCACCAGCTCGGCCGCGGCGTTGGCCGCGCTCAGGGGATGGCCCAGGTAGGCGTTGAACCGGGCCGCGTCGTCGCCCCCGGTCTCGGACCGGAACCAGCCCAGGGCGGTGTTGTTGTCGTGGGTGCCGGAATAGGCCACCCCCACCCGCTCGTGGTGGTGCAGGGCGTTGGTGCTCTCCCCCACGTCCCCGCCCAGGCCGAACATGAGCACGTGCATGCCGGGCAGGCCGAAGGCCCGGCGCAGGGCCGTGACTTCAGGCGTAATGATGCCCAGGTCCTCGGCGATGAAGGGCAGGTCCGGGAAGCGGCCGGCCACGGCCCGGAAGAAGTGCTCCCCCGGCCCCTGCACCCAGGCCCCGTTCACCGCGGTCTTCTCCTCGGCCGGAATCTCCCAGTAGGACTCGAAGCCCCGGAAGTGGTCCAGCCGCACCACGTCGCACAGCGCGAGGTTGTGCGCCAGGCGCGAAAGCCACCAGGCGTAGCCTTCGGACGCGTTGGCCTTCCAGTCGTACACCGGGTTGCCCCAGCGCTGGCCGGTCTCGCTGAAATAGTCGGGCGGCACCCCGGCCACCACCGTGGGCAGGCCGTCCCGGTCCAGCTTGAAGAGCTCCTGGTGCGCCCACACGTCCGCACTGTCGTGAGTCACGTAGATGGGCAGGTCGCCCACCAGGGTGATGGAGAGCTCGGCGCAGTGCTCGCGCAGCGCGGCCCACTGGGTGAAGAACAGGTGCTGCCGGAAGCGCACCGCCTCCACCGCCCCGGCCAGCTCCCGGGCCGCGGCGTCCAGGGCCTTGGGGTCGCGGCGACGCAAGGGCTCGGGCCATTTCCACCAGGGCGCGCCGGCCTCCCGCTCCTTGAGCGCGCAGAACAGGGCGTAGTCCGCGAGCCAGGCCGGGCCGTGCTTCTCGCCAAACTCCCGGAAGGCCTCGTCCCGGCCCAGGCCCGGCCGGGCGCGCTCGTACGCCGCCTCCAGCAGGCGGTCGCGGTGGCGGCGCACCGCGCCGAAGTCCACCCGTCCCCGCACCGGGGGCAGGCCCTGCTGCGCGTCGGCCAGGCGCGCCAGGCCGGAGCGCATGAGCAGCTCCGGGCTCACCAGCAGGGTGTTGCCCGCAAAGGCCGAGGGGCTGGAATAGGGCGAATTGCCCAAAAAGGTCTCGGTGGGGGTCAGGGGCAGGAACTGCCAGCAGGACGCCCCGGCCCGGGCCAGCCAGGAAACGAACTCCCGGGCCGAACTCCCCAGGTCCCCGCACCCGTAGGGCCCGGGCAGGGAGGTGAGATGGAGCAGCACGCCGAAGCCGCGCTCGGCCAGGGGATGCGATGGCATGGTGGTTCCTTGCGCATGGGTGGTAGCGCCGGCCCGAGGCCGGACGAGCGTGTTCAGCCTCCATGAATACTGCAAAAGCCCGCGCCTGGGCAAGCCGGCTGCCGAGCCGGGCCGGGGATTTGTCCCGCCCCCGGGGCTCCGCCCCGGACCCCAGCCCTGCACCCATGTTGCCTTGGCGGGCCGTCTCAGCATCGGGAAGCCCCTGGCGGGCAGCGTGGGTATGAGCGAGAGAATAGACGGGGAGCGTAGATCGCAGTTAAGAGTTCGCTCCAGGGCTACCAATCACAACCGCATCTGCGATGCCATAGTCAAGTTTACATCAGATATTCCGCGTACCCTTGCAGCGTGGATATTGCGAACAACCCCAAAATTTCCCGTAACGCCCTGAACGCTGCCGCATCGAGGAACCACAAAGCGGGCAGGTGGGGGTGCTAGATGCGGCAATTGTTCGTGGTGGTGTAGGTGCTGTGGCGTGGGACATTTGGGAAGGCGGCGGCGCGAAACTGATCGGTGGTGTCATCATCAGCGAGACGGTTGATGTCGGAATCGATGCACCCAATTCGCGCAGGTCTTGTTCGGCTTGGGCGCGAGCAGCAAGTGCGTCGGTCAGCGCCCTGTCGCTTTTGGCCTTGGTGGGCAATGCGTCTAGCCGGGTCTTGGCGTTTCTCAGGGCCCCCAGCCCGTTGCGGATCGTGGATTCCAGCTTCGCCTTTTCTGCCGCGAACCGTCCACGCAATGCCCTTTCGTCGGTAACGTCCTGAGCGTTCGGCCTCCGGTCATACTTAAACCGGGACTCATGTGCCCGCCGCCACGCCACCAGCTTGCCAGTCATCACGTCACCGAACCCCGGCACTCGCAATACGGCGGAACGGTTCACATCGGCGGCGGTCTCAATTCCGAAGGATATCAACGTTGCCGTTTTCGCCGGGCCGATACCGGAGATATTCGCGCGCCGGACGGAAAAACGGTCAAGATAGGCCTGTCGCTGGCGCGACTCCCGGTTGGACTTCATCACCATAAGTTCGCGGGCAAGCGCATCGTCATGGCCCTTGTAGGCGCCGATTGCGGCGTCCAAATCGCCGCGCACCTTCACAACCTCAGCCATGCTGTTACCTTTAACAAAGGCATTCAACTCGTGTTGCACCCTTTCATCGGCATTCTTGAAGGCCTGTTGAAACGGACCGGGGTCAACTTCACGGTTGGAGAAGATGACCCACCCCCAGATTGCCAGCCCGATCCACACAAACCACACCGGGGCGGCGTAGATGAAACCGGCAACTGCGCCGCCCATCATCAACAAGCCCCTGAAAGGACGCCCGCGCTTCCCGTTCCTAGCTTCGCTCAGTGCATTGCTGGCACCGCTCGGCGTAGCCGCAGCGGGAAGCAAGTCCGCGACCGTTGGGAAGCGAAATGCCAGAATCTCGCGGATTGCCTGTTCTGTGCCCCGCGCATCGGTCGGGATATTCGATTCCACGGCGGTCAGGTCCGGGAACATATCAAAGCCGCTGTTGGCGGTCAGCTTGCACCAGATACACCCACCGGCGGCGCTGGGATAGTAGTGTGTCTTGACCTTGCTACAATGATTCAGTGAGCCTTTCAGAGCGTTGAGGACGTGAATCCAGTCCAGCGCGCCCGGACGCCCGCCCGGTGTCAGTCCGAATGCTTTCTCGAATGCACGGGAAACAGCATCCGGGAACATGTCGAGTCTCAGCGCACCGGGTGGCGGCGTTGTCTGTGTTGCCGCTTGCCGGGTGAGCGAAAAGGCAAACCGGTTCTGGGCAATGGCTTCGCCCATGGAAACGTCCGGCCCCTTGTAGCACCCAGCGTAGGGGTGGCGGCCCATGAAAAGAAGGTGGAAGATCGCAATCGCCAGCCCGAAATTGTCGTGCTCTATGGTGCGCTCTACGTTTTCGAAGCGAATTCCGTGCAATTCTGGAGGAGTGAATTCTGGAACGCCAACAACACAGGGGTAGGTCTTACCATTTCGCCGAAACTGAAAGCTGTCGGCATCAATGAGGACAACTGTGGCGTCCTGCGCAACAAGCACGCCGGAATGGTTCAGATCGCCTATGACACATCCCGTCTGGTGCACCTTACCAACGGCGCACGCGACGTTCAATGCAGCGTGGACGATAAATCGATAATCCGACTTCGGAAAATGGTGCTGGCGGGATTTCGGGCTGTAGAGCTCATGTAGTTCACGGTGTGTTGGCACCAGCCGCATAGCGAACCCAAGGAATTCCCCAGTCGCCGATGTTGCGACCTCAACAGGATACGTTACCAGAGTCGTCGCTTGACCAAGCCCTTCGGCGACCATGGCTCGTATTTTACTCTCTCGGCTGCCTCGGTTGTTCGCCTTGTATATCTTGACCACCAGATCGAAGTTCCCACTCAGGCGAAAAACGTCACCTTCGTTTCCACCTCCCAGCCTCTCCCCAACGGTGAATCGTTCCTTTCCTATGACTACGTTCGGCACGGTCAGCCCCCGGATATGAGGACGAGCGTCTTGTCATCATCGGTGCGTTCGCAGACCGTTGAACCGGCGAGATATGTGGAGAGCTTCGCCGATAGTTCGACAAGGCGGCCCTCACCCGATGCGGCATCCACCGGTCGAAACATGGGATCGAAGAACCGGGCGTGCGCGCTCTGTTCCAGATGCGACAACGCCAGATCGCCGACACCATCGGAGAACAGTGCGAATGCATTGTGTTTGCGTGGGTGGCGGGTGATGTTCAGGCGCGGTTCGGGATCATCGGTCACAAAGTAGGTGGTGGACGCATATTCGCCGTTCTCGGGCCAGCACAGCACCTCCCATTCGGTGTCTTTCCGGCCGACAACGGCGCTATCGCCGATGTGGAGCGTTACAGCCTCATTCGACGTGACAACGATTGCCGCCAACGTCGCGGCGAATTGCCGGGGTGTAGATCCTCGCCGGGTAGCTATTGCCGATATTCGGTCCCGCAGTTCATCAATCCAATCCGCCAATTCTTCATTGGACGGCATGTCTGGATTGACGCGAACCCATTCCCGGAATCGAACCGAAAGGAAGCGGCAAGTAAGCCATGCGCCGTATGCACCAAATTTGGCGCTGCCTGCGCCATCAGAAACAACAGCGAAAATGCCACCCTTTTCGAATGCGGCAACAGCATAGGCATCTTGCAGCCTGCCATCATTCTGAATGTGCGACGTTCCGATTACAGACGCGGACGCCCACCGCCAAGCCACAATTTCACTCTGCAACAGCCCAGCCGTCCGGGGCGGCCGGGTTTTCGAGTGGGACGGCATCACCAGGGTTGGACTGAGAAACAGCGCTTAGGGAGCTGGACAGCCACTGGAATAGCTCCTTGAAGGCCAACCCTTTCAGCTTGAGCGGCTGGCGCGTGGCGATCTGTCCAAGAACGTTCATATCCGCCTGTTCCACACCTACAGCATAGAACATGAATTCCCTGCTCTCTTCGCCTTGGTGCACCCGCCGCTTAGCCTCTTCCCAACTATCGGTCGGGGCGCCATCGGTAATAAGGAACACCCACGGGCGGTAATATTTAACACCATTCTCCCGGTAGCGATTTTTACGCTGGCGGAGCATGGTGAGCCCAGTCACAATCGCTTCGCCCATCGGCGTCGCATTGTCCGCCACCAGCGTTTCGGGATAGAAGTGATCCACTGTAGCGAAGTCGGATTTGATCTCGACTGGCCCAAAAGTGACCATAGCTAATTCCACGCGCTTTGCGGCCACGGCGTCGTTCATGAGTTCTTGGCGCAAAGTAGCTAACCCTTCATTCAATTCCGAAATTGGCTTGCCGCTCATGGAATACGATGTATCTAACAGGAGCATTACAGGGCATCTCTGCTCTGGGTTTTCCGCGAATTCCGCATCGCTGAAGGGTTGTTGATCAAATTCACTCATGGGAATTACGCCCCCTTAACCCCGTGAATTTTGGTTTTGTGTTGCAGTGTCAATTTCGCAGTAGTGTTAGGTGTTCCCTTCTTGCCTGCTGACCCTACCCCAGCCAGGGGCGGCATGACAACTTCCTCATATGTGGCCAAACTGTCAGATCATAACCATCTTAGGACAGGCCATGCCCCCCCGGTCGCCCCTAGCCCTGGTGCCTGAACAGCACCATGGCCAAGGGCGGCAGGGTGACGCGCAGGCAGTGGGGGCGGTGCTGGCAGGGCTCGGGCCGGGTCTCGGCCCCGCCCGAATTGCCCACGTCGCTGCCGCCGTACACGGCCGCGTCGGAGTTGAACACCTCCTGCCACCAGCCGGGATACGGCGCGCCCACGGTGTACTCCAGCCGGGGCACCGGGGTGAAGTTCAGGACCGCGAGCAGCGGCGGCGCGCCCGGGGCCAGGCGCAGGAAGCTGATGACCGAGTGGTCCGCGTCGTGGAAGTCCACCCACTCGAAGCCCTCGGGCGAGAAGTCCCGGGCGTGCAGGGCCGGCTCGTAGCGGTACAGGCGGTTCAGGTCCTGCACCAGCCGCTGCGCGCCCTGGTGCTGCGGGAAGCGCAAAAGCTCCCAGTCCAGTTGGCCGTCGTGGTTCCACTCGGCCCACTGGCCCAGCTCCCCGCCCATGAACAGCAGCTTCTTGCCGGGCATGGCGAACATGTAGCTGAGGAGCAGGCGCAGGTTGGCCATTTTCTGCCAGTCGTCGCCGGGCATGCGGCCGATGAGCGAGCCCTTGCCGTGCACCACTTCGTCATGGCTGAGCGGCAGCACGAAGTTCTCGGTAAAGGCGTACCACAGGTTGAAGGTGAGCTGGTTCTGGTGGAACTTGCGGTAGGCCGGGTCCTTGGCGAAGTAGTCCAGGGTGTCGTGCATCCAGCCCATGTTCCACTTCATGCCGAAGCCCAGGCCGCCCACGTAGGTGGGCCGCGACACCATGGGCCAGGAGGTGGACTCCTCGGCCACGGTCTGGGTGTCGGGGTACTCCCGGTACACGTGCTCGTTCAGTTCGCGCAGGAAGCTGATGGCCTCCAGGTTCTCCTTGCCGCCGTAGATGTTGGGCAGCCACTCCCCGTCCTTGCGCGAGTAGTCGTGGTAGAGCATGGAGGCCACCGCGTCCACGCGCAGGCCGTCGGCGTGGTACGTGTCCATCCAGAACATGGCGCTGGAGAGCAGGAAGGCCCGGACCTCGTAGCGGCCCAGGTTGAAGATGTAGGAGTTCCAGTCCGGGTGGAACCCGCGGCGGGAGTCCTCGTGCTCGAACAGGTGGGTGCCGTCGAAGTAGGACAGGCCGTAGCCGTCGGACGGGAAGTGGGAGGGCACCCAGTCCAGGATCACCCCGACGCCCGCCTGGTGCAGGGCGTCCACCAGGCCCATGAACTCCTGGGGCGTGCCGAAGCGCTGGGAGGGCGCGAAGTAGCCCAGGGTCTGGTAGCCCCAGGACCCGTAGAAGGGGTGCTCCATGACCGGCAGGAACTCCACGTGGGTGAAGCCCAGGTCCCCCACGTAGGCGGGCAGGTCCCGGGCCAGCTCGTCGTAGTGCAGGGAGCGCCAGTCCTCGCCCGGCACCCGCCGCCAGGAGCCCAGGTGCAGCTCGTACACGCTCTGGGGCGCGTCCAGGCGGTTGCGCTCGCGCCGGGTGCGCATCCAGTCCCCGTCGCCCCAGAGGTAGGTGAGGTCCCAGACCACCGAGGCGGTCTTGGGCGGGATCTCCCAGTGGTAGGCGAAGGGGTCTCCCTTGTCCTCGGTGTAGCCGTTGTGCAGCGAGGCGATGTGGTACTTGTACAGGGTGCCGTTGCCCACCCCGGGCACGAAGCCCTCCCAGATGCCCGAGCCGTCCTGGCGCGGGGCCAGGGGGTGCGCGCCGCGGTCCCAGCCGTTGAAGTCGCCCACCACGGCCACGTACCGGGCGTTGGGAGCCCAGACCGCGAAGAGCGTGCCGGCCCGGCCGTCCACGGTCATGGGGTGGGAGCCCAGCTTGCGGTAGAGCCGGATGTGGCGGCCTTCCTTGAACAGGTAGATGTCGTGGTCGCTGAGCAGGGACGGGCCGTGGATCACGTCCGGCATAGGGGGTCCTTGGGTTGGGGTCCGGTGCGCTAGGCAATGCCTGCCAGCAACTTTTGCGCACCCTGGTGGTCCGGGTCAAGCTCCAGGGCCTTCTTGAGAAAGAGCCGGGCCTTGTTTCCCGTGCGCGCGTTCATGTACATAACCCCGATGTTGAAGCAGGTCACCGGGCTTTCCGCGTAGAAGGTGGGATTGAGCTCCAGGGCCTTCTCCAGGCTGCCCACCGCGTCCCCGTGCTTGCCGCCCTCGGTGTAGGCCACCGCCATGTTGAACAGGATGTTCTCGTCCTGGGGCGAGATCTCCAGGGCGCGGGCGTACTCGGACACCGCGTCCTGCCACTTGCCCTGGCGGCGCAGGGCTATCCCCAGGCGGTTGAAGGTGGCGATGTCCTCCCGGGAGAGGCCGTCCTTCTTGTCCTCGATGATGGAGCGGAAGTAGCGCTCGGCCATGTCCGGCTGGCGCTCCAGGCAGCGCTCGGCGATGGAGCGCTTGATCTCCTCGATGATGCCCATGGCCTCCTTGGTGGCCCCGGCCACGGCCTCGCCGAACAGGGCCTCGGCCTTCTCGCTGTCGCCCTTCTGCAAATGGATGGAGCCCATGTCCACCTTGCGCTCCACGTTGAGCGGCGAGAGCTTGTCCAGCTTCTCCAGGTAGGCGAGTTGCCCGTCCACGTTCCCGGTGTCCTTGTACAGGGCGGCCAGGCGCTTGAGCGGCTCCAGGTACATGTACGCGCCCTCGGCCGCGGCCTCGTAGGAGGCCACCGCGCCCTCCACGTTGCCCATGGCCTTGTGCGCGTCGCCCTGGATCATGAGCGCCGCGGCGCTGCCCGGCTTCACGTCGGCCAGGACCTTGTCGGCCAGGGCCAGGGCATCCCGGGCCAGGCCCCGGGCCAGGTAGTCCTTGGCCGTGTCCAGCATCTGGCCCAGCTTGCTCTGGGGCCGGATGGTGAAGGCGATCTTCTCGATGATGGTGTCCATGGACGCGGGCTTGGTGATGAAGTTGTCCACCCCCATCTCGTGCAGCAGCACCAGCACGCTCTTGTCCACCTCGCCGGTGAGCACGATCACGTAGACGTTCTCGAAGCTCTCCTTGAACTGCCGGATGAAGGCCAGGGTGTTGCGGCCCTCCAGCACCCGCTCGATGAGCAGCAGTATCTGCCGGTCCTTGAAGAGCGGGGTCCTGATCTCGTGGAGGAACTTGGCGGGCTCGGTCATGGCGCGGATGAGGTCCGACCCGACGACCAGCTCCTTGTTCAGGGTGCTGCGCAGGTTGCGCACGAATGTGGCGTCGTGGCTGAGCACGAAGAAGCAGCCGTTGTCCTTGGCCGCGAAGTCAGCCACGGTCTTGCCGTACTGGTGGGTGCGCTGTTTCACCTTGAGCTTCATCCGACCCTCGGCCATGATTCCTCCCAATCGCCGTGCTACGGCCTGAACGGCCGCGCGAAAGCGCAATATACACCAAGCCCGTTCGCAATGCTACTCTGCTTGCGCCTCTAAGGAAATCGCCGCGCCAAAACCGCGACGAAACCGCGGCAAATCGTGCCGCCGCCGGCGGGCAGCGCTCCCACCCCACCGGCAGGGCAGGGAATCCCAGTTGTGGCATAGGAATTGTACCGCCGGGGACGTGGCCTCCGCATCCGGGAACCGCACACAGGAGGTGACGGCCATGTCCCTATGGGAGGTGCGCACCCAGGGCGCATCCATCAGCCTGGGAGGAAGCCGAAGGACCGCCAAGAACCCGGGCGGCTGCAACCAGCCCTTCAAGGGCCGGTTCTGGTGCCCCCGCAAGCGCTGGTTCCGCGCCGAGCCCTGCCCCTTCCTGAACCGCCGGGAGTGCGACAACTTCACCCGCCTTTGCGGCTGCGCGTAGCAGGCCGTTGAAAATCTCGCGATGGCGGCGTTGCTCAAAGGAGCCAAACCCTCACGTATGTCCAATACGCTTCGGCCTTGGCTCCTTTTCGCGCCTTGCCCTCGCGGCTT
>DKEU01000216.1:0-304 GCA_002452635.1 Desulfovibrionaceae bacterium UBA6814
GATCTTGGCGACTGCGGCCGGGTTCACGTCCACGCCCACCACGTCCACCCCGCGGGTGGCCAGGGTGGCGGCGGTGGGCAGGCCGATGTAGCCCAGCCCAATGACCGATATCTTCTCAAAGGGTTGGCGCATAGGGGGTGGGGTCCTCTCCCAGCAGCCGCTGGGCGATGCGGCGGGCGGCTTGGCCGTCGCCGTAGGGGTTCACGGCCCGGGCCATGGCCGCGTAGTGGGCCGGGTCGTCGAGCAGGCCCAGGGCCTCGGCCACGATCTTTTCCTGGTCCGTGCCCACCAGGCGCACGGTGCC
>DKEU01000216.1:335-839 GCA_002452635.1 Desulfovibrionaceae bacterium UBA6814
CTCCTCCTGCACCCCGCCCGAGTCAGTGAGGGCGAAGGTGCAGCGGTCCATGAGCCGTACGAAGGCCAGGTAGTCCAGGGGTTCGATCAGGTGCACGTTGGCCGTGTCGGACAGGATGCGGCGCACGGGCTCCTGCACGTTGGGGTTCAGGTGCACGGGGTAGACGATCTCCACCTCCCGGGCCTGGGCGATGCGCCGCAGGGCCAGGCAGATGCTCTCGAAGCCCGGCCCGAAGTTCTCCCGCCGGTGGCCGGTGACCAGGATCAGGGGCCGGTTCGGGTGCAGGGCGGGCAGGGAGGAGTCAAGGCGGGCGGCCAGGGCCGTATCGCTCCGGATGCGCCCCACCACGTCGATGAGCGCGTCGATCACCGTATTGCCCGTGACCAGGATGGCGCGGTCAGGCACACCCTCGGCCAGGAGGTTGGCCCGGGCGCGCGGGGTGGGGGGGAAGTGCAGGGAGGCCAGGCCGGCCACCAGCTTGCGGTTCATCTCCTCGGGCCAGGG
>DKEU01000216.1:887-12238 GCA_002452635.1 Desulfovibrionaceae bacterium UBA6814
GCCAGGGCCGCGGCAAAGGCCGTGGTGGTGTCGCCCTGCACCAGGACCAGGTCCGGCCGCCAGGTCGCGAACACCCCGGCCATGCCGGTGAGCACGTTGGCGGTGATGTCGGTCAGGCTCTGGCCGGGTCGCATGAGGTCCAGGTCGAAGTCCGGGACGATGGAGAACAGGGCCATGACCTGGTCCAGCATTTCCCGGTGCTGGGCCGTGGCGCAAACCCTGACGTCGATAAACTCGGGATTGTCCTTGAGGGCCTTGCACACCGGGGCCAGCTTGATGGCCTCTGGGCGGGTGCCGAAGACGACGAGTGCGGTGCGTGTTTGCATGGTGGGTTAATCCCAAAAAGCGGTATCTCTATGCCAAAACTGGGGGGAAAAGAAAAGGCATTTTCAGGGAATGCCGCCTGTGGTACCGCACTTGACGGACTGCGCCGCGGCGCATACCGAGCCCAGTCAGGAGTAGGAATGGCCAAGTCCCGAAAACGAGGAGTGCGAGCTGCCCGGCCTGGGGGCGGGGATTCGAGCCCGCAGGAGCCCGCTGCGCGCCAGACGGCCCGGCTGGCCGCGTTGCCCGTGGCCTGGGCGGCGCTGGTCCTGCTTCTTCTGGCGGTCCAGGTGCAGGACTGGCGGTACATCGATCGTCACGTCGAGTTCATGGCCGGACAGTCCCAGCCCCTGCTGCACGAATACGACGGCTACTATCACCTGCGCCTGGCCCGGGACCTGGCCGAGGGGAACTACCTCGACCAGGACTCCCTGCGCAACACCCAGCGCCCTGAGCCGCCCCCTCCGCTTCCCCTCCTGGCCGCCCTTCTCAACACGACATTCGGGGTCAACCTCGATCTGGCCGCTTTCGTGCTTCCGCCCCTCCTGGCCGGAAGCCTTCTGGTCTTGCTGTGGCTCTGCGGCAGGCTGCTGGGGTCCCCATGGCTGGGGGTTCTTGCCGCGGCGGCCTCGTCTTCGGCGCTGTATCTCTATTCACGCACCTGTCTCGGTTTTTTCGACACGGATTGTCTGAATCCGGTGTTCATGCTCCTGGCGCCGATCACCCTGTACCTCCTCACCCTCCGCCGCAGCCCATGGGGCCTGGCCTGGCTGGCCGGCTTCGCCGCGGCCATGGGCCTGTTCTTCTGGTGGTGGCCGCAAGGCGCCACCGTGGCCTTCGGCCTGTCGCTCCTGGCGTATGCCCTGAGCTTCCCGGTGCCGTCGCCGGCCTGGGAGCGCTGGGCCAAGCTGCTCCTGTTGGTGGCCATTCTGGCGGCCGGGGTGCTTCTGGGGCTGGAGTTCTTCGGGTTGATCAACACGAGGATCGAGGCCTTCCAGATCATCGTGGCGCATGTGCGCCTCATCCTGGCCGGGGACCAGGCAACGGCCGTGGGCGGCTCCATCCAGGAGTTGTCATCGCAGCTTCCCTCCTCGGTGTTCCTCGACCTGGCGGCCTTTCCCGGAGCGCTGGTCCCGGCGGAACTCGGCCTGGTGGCGCTCATCGTCATCCGCCGCCGCTTCGCCCTGTTCCTCCTGCCCATGCTGGTGTTCGCCTCGGCCAGTGTGTTTTCCCAGCGGTTCATGATCTTCACCCCGCCCCTGTACGGCCTGGGCTACGGGTATTTCTTCGTCCTGGTGGGGGAGCGGTTGGCCTGGGTGCGGGAAAGGCCCTGGGCCAAGGCCGCCCTGCTGGCGGTTCTGGCCATCATGTTGGCGCCCTCCTTTGCCCGCAACTGGTCCTGGCACAGCGAGCCGCCCATCACTGCCCGCGAACTGCCCCTGGCCCAGGCTGTCGGGGCGGAGACCTCGCCGAAGACCACGATCTGGGCCTGGTGGGACTACGGCTATTTCCTGCAATACTTCTCCAAACGCCGCACCGTGGCCGACGGCGGCCTGACCACGGACGCCAGCGTGCGCGCCCTGGCCGTACCCCTGGCCACATCCGACCTGGTGCTGGCCGCCCGGTGGATGCGCTTCGTGGCCGGCCGGGGCATGACCACCTTCGAGTCCTTGGCTGCGCAGAACGGCGGGCCGGACAAGGCCGGGAAGATTCTGGCCTCTTCTCTGGCCGATGCCGGGGCGTCGGAATACCTCAAGCCCACGCCCGAGGTCTGCCTGTACCTCAACCGCAATACCATCGACCTGGCGTACTGGTGGTACAGCTTCGGGGTGGAGGCCCTGCGCGGTCCGGGGCAAGCGCCTCGGGAGCTGGTGGACCGGCAGCCCCTGGACGCCTTTGGCGTGGACTATGCGAGCGGGACCTTCACCCGCCGCAGCGATCAGGCCGGTCTGCGGGTGGCTGCGGTGGTGGACGTGCGCCGGGCCGGCGTGGCCCGCTACCCGGGCGATCCCGGGGCCAGGGCCGCGGCCGTGGTCTACCGCGACGAGGGCTTGGTGTATTTCGTGGCCCGGGAACTCCTGGACACCCTGGCCTTCCGCCTGCTCTACGCTCCCCTGGGCGAGACCGCGCCCGGCTATGCGCCCCTGTACCGCGACCCGGTGGCCGGCGGGGTGTGGCGGGTGGAGCCCGAGGCCGCTCCAGGTTCGTGACCCATGCGCATCCTGCATTGCGGCAAGTATTTTCCCCCGGACCGGGGCGGCATGGAGACCTTCCTGCGCGACCTGGCCCTGGCCCAGGCCCGCGCCGGGGACCGGGTCCTGGTCCTGGCCAACGCGGGTGCGGCCCCGGCCGGCCGGGAGGACGTGGCGCCCGGTCTCGCCGTGGTGCGCGCCAAGGTGGCCTTCTGCGCGGGCGGGTACGCTCCCGTGGCCCCGGGCCTGCCCCTGCGGTTCATCCAGGCGGCCCTGGCCTTCCGGCCCGACGTGCTGCATGTGCACGCGCCCAACGCGGCCGCGCTCTGGCCCCTGCTCCTGCACCTGCGCACGCCCCTGGTGGTGCACTGGCACGCGGACGTGTCCTTTCCCCCGGAGCGCCGGCCCCCGGCCGCGCTCCTGGCCGCCTGGTCCGCCCTGGAGGGGTGGATGCTGCGCCGGGCCGATGCGGTGGTGGCCACCTCGCCCCAGTACCTGGCCTCCAGTCCGGCCCTGGCCCGGTTCCGGGACAAGTGCCGGGTGGTCCCCCTGGGCCTGGCCGAGCCCCCGGATGGAGCGGACCAGGGCGAGGCGGACCGGGACCATCCGGCTGCGGCCTTTCTGCGCGCGGCGCCGGGCCTCAAGGTGCTGGCCGTGGGCCGGTTGAGCCACTACAAGGGGTTTTCCGTGTTGTGCCAGGCCGCGGCCAAGGTGCCCGGGGCAGCAGTCTGCCTGGTGGGCGAGGGCGAGGAGCGGCCGGCCCTGGAGCGCGCCGTGGCCGGCCTGGGCCTGGCCGGCCGGGTGCTGCTGGCCGGTGGCCTGGACGACGCGGCCCTGGCGGCCTGCTACGCAGCCTGCGACGTGCTCTGCCTGCCCTCCCTGTCCCGCAGCGAGGCCTTCGGCATGGTGCTCCTGGAGGCCATGGCCCGGGGCAAGGCCTGCGTGGCCGCGGCAGTGGACGGCGGCGGCCCGGGCTACGTGGTGCAGGACGGGGAGACCGGGCTGCTGGTCCCTCCCGGGGACCCGGCGGCCCTGGCCGCGGCCCTGGACCGGCTGGCCCGGGACGAGCGGCTGCGCATCCGGCTGGGCGCGGCCGGCCGGGAGCGGTTCGCGGCCCGGTTCCGCATGGAGCGGGTGGCCGCGGCCCTGCGCGAGGTGTACGCTGCGGCCCGGACCCACCGTTGCCCCCTTGCCCCCCGCGAGGATGCCGCACCATGAGCCGCAAGCGTTCCCGCCGCCCGGACCGGACGCCTCCCGCAGCCGCATCGCCGCCCGTGACCCCGCGCCGTCCCCTGCGCCTGCCGGCCCCGCCCTGGTGGACAGTGGCCCTGCTGGCCGGTTTGGCCGCGGCCCTGCTCTTTGCCGACGACCTGGCCTTCGTGCAGGGCAATCCCCAGTTCCTGGACCACGCCGGCAATCCGCTGCTCACCGCGGCCGACGGCTACCACTACCTCTCCCTGGCCGATGCGGCGCAGCGGGTCGGCGCTCCCGGCTTCGCCTTGCCCGGGCTTTCCTTCCTGGCCCTGCAACTGGCCAACCTGCTGGGCGCGGACCTGCTGCGGGTGGCCTTCTGGCTGCCCCCGTTCCTGGCCTTGCTCCTGGGGCCGGCCCTGGTGCTGGTGGCCCGCGGCCTGGGCCTGTCCCGCGGCGCCGCCCTGCTGTCCGGCCTGGTGGCCTGCGCCGCGCCGTACTGGCACGCCCGCGCCAACCTCGGCTACTTCGACACCGACTGCCTGATCGTGCCCCTGGTGCTGCTGGCGGGCTGGGGCCTGCTCCGCTTTGCGGCGGGAGGCGGGGCGCGGCGCTGGGCAGGCCTGGTCATTTCCATCGCCTGTTTGGCCTGCCTGCGCTGGTGGTGGGGAACCACGGCCTTGTCCTTGGCCGCGGGGTTCGTGGGAGCCTACGCCCTGACCGTGTTTGCGCCCACGACCCGGCGGGAGCGCCGGGTCAAGGCCGGGTTGCTGGCCGCCGGCCTGGCCCTGGCCGGGCTCTTCCTGCTGCGCCACGCCCTGCCTCTGCCCGAGGGGCTGGGGCAGTTCTTTTCTTTCGTGGCTGAACACCTGCGCCTGGTCACCCGTCAGCAGGCAACCGCCACGCAGGTGGGCGCCACCATCGGCGAGCTCAAGGCCGTGGGGGTCCAGGGCCTGGGCGAAATTACCCTGGCCCAGGCCTGGATCCTGGTCCCGGCCCTGGCCGGGCTGGCCGTGCTGGCGGTGCGGCAGTGGCCGGGGATGCTCCAGCTCCTGCCCCTGCTGGGCCTGGGCGGGCTCTCCCTGGCTTCGGTGCGTTTCGCCGTCTTCCTGGGGCCGCTCCTGGGCCTGGGCCTGGGCGCCCTGGCGGACCGGGGCTGGGCCTGGGCCGGGCGCCTGGAGTCACGGGCATCGGCGGCCCGGGTTGCCGTGGTGCTGCTGGGCCTGGGCCTGGCCGGACCGGCGGTGCAGCAGGCGGCACGCCTCAAGTTCCCTCCCCCCTTCACCGCCCAGGAGACCGCCCTGGCCGCGGCCCTGGGCCGGGAGGCCGCGGCCCGCGGCGAGACGGGGGCCGTGGTCTGGCTGTGGTGGGACTACGGCTACCTGGTGGATTACTACGCGCGCATGGAGCCCCTGTTCCACGGCGGCTCCCAGGACCCGGATTCCTGCTTCCGGGCCGCGTTCCCCCTGGCCCTGGCCGACCCGCCCCTGGCCGCGGGCTGGATGAAGGCCCTGGCCCGGGAGGGGGGCTGGACAGTGGGCGCCATGGCGCACCGGCTCGGCGGGGAGGAGCNNACTGCTCGGGGCGTTGTCCCATCCCGGGGATATCCCCGACTTGTCGGTGCTTGGGCCGGGAGAGGCCGACGTCTGGCGGCAACGGCTCTTCCCCGCCGCCCCGGTCTATCTCTACCTGCCCCTGCCCATGCTCGACCGGCTGCCCGTGCTCTGGGAGTTCTCCCTGGCCCATGTGCCGGGCGCGCCGCCCGCTGTCCCGGAATTCCTGGCCAAGCCTCGCAGCCAGGTCCAGGTGGACCCGGCCGGCGGGCTGGCCGTGGCGGACGGCCGGCAACTGCCCCTGTCCCTGGCGGTCCAGGTCCTGCCCCAGGGGGTGCAGGTCGCGCCTCTGGGCCGGTCCGGGCACATCCTGCTGGACGTGGCCGGCCTGCCCCGGCTGTACCTGCTGCAGCAGGACTATGCCCGCTCGCTGCTGTTCCGCCTGCTCTTCACCAACCCCGTGGACACCCCACGCTTCCGGAACGTCGCCTACGACTCCCGGGTGGGCGGGGTCTGGCGGGTGGAGTAGGGCGTGGCCCCGCCGGCGGCCCACGGTATTTCGCCCCCGCCGGGACAGCCATTCACCGCCCCTGCGCCTCCCTTCCCCGAAAGGGAGTGGATTTCTTTCCCTCCCGTGTTCTAGAGGGCAGGAGTCATGGAAGGCCGACCCGACATCCTGCTCTCCACCGGCAGCCTGTTCCACCTGCCCCTGGAGACCATCGCCCGCATTGCGCGGGACGCGGGCTTTGTGGGGATGGAGCTCATCATGAGCACCCCGGACTACGCCCCGGGCCAGGAGCTTCTGGACCGCCTGGGCGGGACGCCGGTGCGCTCGCTGCACGCGCCCTTCCGGCAGTGGAGCAAGTGGGGCGGGCATTTGCGCTCCTGGCAGGCCACCGTGGCGCTGGCCAACTTCCTGGGGGAGGCGGACAACGTGACCCTGCACCCGCCCTCCACCGGCCTCTCGGAGATCGTGCACTACCGCTGGTTCAAGAAGTCCCAGGACCTGTCCGCCCTGCTCGGGGCCGAAGACGGCCTGTCCCTGTCCCTGGAGAACCTGCCCTGGACCGAGCGCTCCCCCCTGGCCCGGGATCCGTTCACCTCCCTGCTCAAGACCATCGAGGAGAAGGACCTGGCCATGACCCTGGACGTCTGCCACCTGGGCGTGTCCCGGCGCAACGTGCTGGAGGACCTCTCCCGGGTGCCCATGGAGCGCCTCTCCAACGTCCATTTCTCCGACGCCACCTCCTGGCAGGAGCACCTCTGGCCCGGGACCGGGGAGCTGCCCCTGGACGACGTGCTGCGGGAGCTGGCCCGGCGCGGCTTCACCGGCCACCTCACGGTGGAGCTGTCCCCGGAGTGCTTTCCCAGCCAGGAGGACCTGGTGGTGGAGAAGCTCGCCTCCCTGCGGGAGCACCTGGCCCGCCTGCTGGCCGGCGGCCGGTAGGCGCAAAGGTGTGGCAAGGCCCGGACAAGCGTGCTAAGGAACGCGGCAGGGGGAAAGCCGGACATGGATGAACGCCGCCACCAGCAATTGGAGAAGATTGCCCAGGTCTGCCTGTCCCTGCACAAAATGGCCGACTATTTCCTGAACAACGAGCCCGGCAATCTGCGGGTGGAGGACTTCGACCGCCTGGCCGTGGAGATCGAGCAGATCGCCCGGGTGGTGGATTCCTTCTGCGACGAACTGGCCCGGGAAGAGGGGTAGGGCTACCGGCCCGCGAAACGGCCCAGGTCCGCCACCAGCCCGGCTATGGCGTCTTCGGCCTCCCGGCCGGGATCCTCGTAATTCAGCCCCAGATAGATGGTGCCGCGCTCCCGGCGCACCTTGAGCACCGAGGCCGGCAGGTCGGCCACGGCCTCCCCGTCCGCGGTGGAGAAGGAGAGCAGCGCCGAGGCCCCGGCCGCCACGGGCGTCAGGACCTCCGGAGCGGCCTCCAGGTCCGCGGCGAACTGGCACCCGCTGCACGACAGGTCGGTGATGACCCCGTGCACGGCGCCGCTGTCCAGGACCAGGCGGGCCGGGACAAAGGCCTCCACGCGCTCGCAGGAGCGCAGGCTCACGGACTCCATGGTGTAGGGATAGTCCAGGAACAGCAGCGGGCTGGGCTTGAGGGTGGTGTGCAGGATATAGGAGACGAAGCCGTAGGCCGTGCCCTCGGAGAGCAGCCGGGCCGTGACCCTGACCCCGGGCGCGAAGCGGGTGCGGAAATCCGGCACCGGGGGCGGGTCCACGATGAGGTATTCCCGGTTGCGGCGGCCCAGGTACGTGCAGCGCAGCCGCGCCTGCTCGCCGGCGGCCTGGAGGAAGAGCTCCTGGCCGCACTCCAGGCGCAGCTCCACTCCGCTCACCCGGCGGGGCTTGCGATCCGGTTCGGGCATGGCGCTACCTCCCGGCCGCACTCTATGCGGCCCGGGCCGGGGATGCAAGGCATGGGCGGGGGTCAGCAGTTCTCGCAGCGGCCCCGTTCCTGGTTGTAGGTCTCCCAGTCCGGGGACAGGCAGTCGAAGGTCCCTCCCAGCGCGGCCTTGAAGGCCTCCTTGGGCGGCGCCTCGGGCGCGGCCGGGGACTCGCACTCGGCCTGGGCGCGGGTGAGCCGGGTCAGCTCGTGGGCCGAGCGGTATTCCCGGGTGTTGCAGAACTTGCACTCGAAGTGGGTGGCCTTGCGGGTGCAGTTGCAGTCGGTCTTCACGAACTGGTGCTTGCGCACGGGATGTTCCCCCGGGGGAGCGTGTCCAGGTAAGGTGTTGCCTGGTAGATGACTCCGATGAGTTCGCCCTCGGGGCTGCGGTAGGGAGCCAGGGAGATGCGCTGGGCCGGGCCGCTGCCCCGCAGGCATCCCAAGAATTCGCAGGAAGCCCGGTCCTCGGTCGCGAAGGTGAAGGCCGCCCGCCAGGCGGGCAGGCTCCGCGCATCCAGCAGGTCGGGCAGGCGAACCGGGGCGTCCTCCTCCAGGTCCAGGCGGGTGCGCAGGGCGCGGTTGGTGAGGATGAGGTTGTGCTCCAGGTCGGTGAGGGCCAAGGGATCGGGCAGGCTGTCCACGGTCTGGCGCAGCAGGTTCAGGGTGGTGGTGAGGGTTTCCTGGGCTTCCCGCTGGGCGGTCACGTCCACAGCCACCCCGTCCAGGTATTCCAGGCTCCCCTCGGGTCCGCGCCGGGCGGTCAGGTGCAGGGAGAGCCACAGCGCGTCGCCGTCCCGGCCGTACACCCGGGCCTCGAAGCCCGAGAGCACCTCCTCGTTCTCCAGGGCGGCCAGCATGCGCTGCCGCTCCGCCGGATCGGCGTAGATCTGCTCCGGGATGTTCACCACGCTGGCCAGGAGTTCTGCTTCCGAGTCGTAGCCCAGCATGGCGGCGAAGGCCTGGTTGGCGGCCAGGAAGCGTCCCCCGGGAGTGGCGCGGAAGATGCCGGCCACGGAGTTGTCGAAGATGTCCCGGTACTTGCGCTCGCTCTCGCGCAGCAGGCGCTCCATGTCCTTGCGGAAGACCGCGATCTGGAGATTGGCCGACAGCTCGTCCAGGCTCAGGGGCTTCTGGATGAAGCCCGCCACGTCCAGGACGCCGGATTCCCCCAGCACGTCCTGGGAGGACTCGCCCGTGAGCAGGATCACCGGAATGTCCAGGGAGCCGGAGATGACCCGGGAGGCCAGGGTCCCGTCCATGCTTCCCTCCAGCAGGCAGTCCATGAGCACCACGTCGGGCCGGGCTTCCTTGGCCAGGGCCACGCTCCGGGCGCCGGAGGCGGTCCGGGCGCAGACCTCGTGCCCCAGCCGGGACAGGGCCAGCTCCACCGCCGCAGCGGACGTGGGGTCGTCCTCCACCACCAGGACCCGCAATCGCTTCATGCCTAGGCTACTCCTCTGGGCCTCGCCGTGAGGTGAAATCCTATGATACATCTTGGATTCGGCCAGTCAACCACGATGGCGTGAAAGATCGCGCACGGAATCGGGATTTTTTTCACGAGGAACGTCCGGATCTGTCGCGATTCGGCGGGTTTTTCAGGCGCTGCATGGGAGGAAAATCACGCACCAAGTTACGATTGACAAAAAAATACGTACTGGACATATACTTCGATTATCCAGAGTTGGTTGCAGGAGTAAGGGCTCCACCGGGAGGTGCGCAATGGGAATTCGTTTGAAGCTGGGTTTGCCCCTGGCAATATTGACTATCCTGGTGGGGCTGGCGAGCTTCATGCTCATCCGCAGCCAGTTGGAGAAGCTCAACAACGCCAGCCTGAACACCCTGGTGGCCAGCAAGGCCGCCCAGGCCGAGCAGGCCATCACCACCAGTTCGACCCTGGCCATGCAGGCCGCAGCCCTGGTGAGCCGCCTGCCCGAGGTGGAGGCCGCCTACCGGGTGGCCCTGGCCGGGAACATCGACGACGAGGCCAGCCCGGCCTCCCAGGAGGCCCGCCAGATGCTGCGCCGGGCCCTGGCCCCCATGCTGGCGGGGTACGCCGCCGCGGTGGGCGACAAGCCCAAGATCCACTACCATCTGCCCAACACCCGCAGCCTGGTCCGCCTGTGGCGGGACAAGCAGACCCGCAAGGACGGGGCGTGGGTGGACATCTCCGACGACCTCACCAGCTTCCGGCCCACGGTCCTGGAGGTGAACCGCACCGGCAAGCCCCTGTCCGGGGTGGAGGTGGGCAGCGGCGGGTTCGAGATCCGCGGCCTGGCGCCGGTCACCGACGCCGCGGGCAAGCACCTGGGTTCGGTGGAGGTGCTGCACGACTTCGCCCCGGTGCTGGAGGGCGTGAGCAGGGGCCAGGGCCAGGACGCCCTGCTCTACATGAACGTGGAGCACCTGAAGATCGCCACCCGGCTGCAGGACGAGGCCAAGCACCCGGTGCTGGGCGACCACTACGTGCTGGTCAAGGGCACCGAGGCCGGCAAGGTGGAGTCCCTGGTCACGGCCGAGTTCCTGGACCGCGGCCGCCAGGACATGCACTGGACCATGCGCGGCTCGGAACTCATGGCCGCCATCCCGGTGAAGGACTACCGCGGGGAGCAGACCGGCATCCTGGTCTTCGCCCTGGACGCCGGCCAGCAGCTGGGCATCATGTCCGACACCGCCCTGGTCCTGGGCGCCATCCTGCTGGCGCTCCTGGTGCTGCCGGTGCTGGCCGCGGTGGTCATCCTCTCGGTGTACGTGCTGCGCCCGGTGCGCGCCATCGTGGCCAAGATCAAGGACATCGCCGAGGACCGGGCCGACCTGTCCGAGCGCCTGAACGACTCCCAGCGCGACGAGATCGGGGCCCTGGCCACCTGGTTCAACCGGCTCATGGGCAAGATCGAGGACATCCTCTGCTCGGTGGAGAGCTACAAGAACCTGGTCAACGCGGTGCCCGACCCCATCTTCGCGGTGGACGACGACTACCGGATGATCGTGGCCAACACCGCCACCGAGAAATTCCTGCGCTGCTCCCAGGACGAACTCAAGGGCGGCAAGTGCTTCGACCGGTTCCGGACCTCCTCCTGCCAGACCGAAAAGTGCCCCATCAGCCAGGCCATGCGCATCGGCGCGGCCTACCAGGCCGAGATCATCGACATCGGCACCCCGGACAAGCCCCATTTCATCCAGCCCGTGGGCGACGTGCTCACGGACTGCTACGGCAAGAAGGTGGGCTACGTGGAGGTGGCCCGGGATGTGACCGCCCTGGTGCTCAAGGAGCGGGAGAACGAGGATGCCATGAACCGGCTGAACGAGATCAACGAGGCCATCGGCCAGGCCGCGGACCGCATGGCCGAGGCCACCGACCGCATGGTGGGCCAGTTCGGGGACATCACCCGCGGGGCCAGCGAGCAGAGCGCCCGGGCCACGGAGACCGCCACCGCCATGGAGGAGATGAACTCCACCGTGCTGGAGGTGGCGCGCAGCGCCTCCCAGGCCGCGGCCCAGGCCGGAGAGGCCAAGGACAAGGCCCAGGCCGGGGCCGCCGTGGTGGCCAAGGCGGTGGCCGCCATCTCCGAGGTGCGGGACCGGGCCCTGGACCTGCGCCGGAACATGGGGCAGCTCGGCCAGCAGGCCGAGGGCATCGGCCGCATCATGGGCGTGATCTCGGACATCGCGGACCAGACCAACCTGCTGGC
>DKEU01000216.1:12266-23245 GCA_002452635.1 Desulfovibrionaceae bacterium UBA6814
GTGGCCGACGAGGTGCGCAAGCTGGCGGAGAAGACCATGCAGGCCACCAAGGAGGTGGAGCAGGCCATCACCGACATCCAGCACGGCGCGCGCTCCAACATGGAGGTGGTGGAGAAGGCCGCGGCCGCGGTGGAGAACGCCACCGGCCTGGCCGGCCAGAGCGGCGAGGCGCTCAAGGGGATCGTGGCCCTGGTGGTGGGGGCCAACGACCAGGTGCAGTCCATCGCCGCGGCGGCCGAGGAGCAGTCCGCCACCAGCGAACAGATCAACCGCGCGGTCACCGACGTGACCCGCATCGCCGACGAGACCAACCGCGGCATGGGCGACGCCAGCATGGCCGTGCAGGAGCTGGCCGACCTGGCCGCACGCCTCCAGGACCTGGCGCGGGGCTAGTTCCGCCCAGAATGCAACAAGCCGGGGCCGCTCATGGCGGCCCCGGCTATTCTTTTGCTATTCCTGGCCGAACTCGATCTTGGCCGCGTCCGGCAAGGGCTGGCGGATGCGGTGGGAGATCCAGGCCTTGCCCATGTGTCCGCTGCCCGCCACCAGGAACCAGGGGCCGAAGAGCGCGCCCACCAGGAAGTTGGCCAGCATGTCCAGGGAGCCGGTGAACAGGGACAGGAGGTTGCCCATGAGCATGAGCACGTAGAGCAGCCCTTGCAGGGCCATGTAGGCCCCCACCAGGGCCGAGGCCAGGCGGCTGCCGCGCAGGGCGAGGTAGATGAGCACCCACAGGAGGCAGTACAGGCCCAGGCCCAGCAGGAAGCGCTGGTCCCCCATGGTCGGGTCGGCCTTGAGGATGGAGGCCACCTGGATGGGCATCATGAACATCCCGAACCCCACCAGCGAAACCCGGCGGTCCAGAAGCACGGAGAACAGTCGGTACATGCCGCCTCCCTGTTTCCCGAGCAGTGCCGGAAGGTTGCGGGAGAGTCAAGCCGGGTGGAAAGCAAAGGCCGGGGCCACCCGCGGCTAGTGCCCCAGTTCTTCGGGGTCCATGCGGCGCCTGGAGTGGCGGATGGTCAGGACGATCACCTCTGTTGAACCGAGGCGATAGATCACGCGGTAATTCCCATAGATAAGCTCCCGCAGATCGGAGCGGCCGAACTCGGGAACGATGCGCCCGCTGCGTGGGGAACGGAGTTGGCTGCGAACCTTGGCGAACAGGTTGTTCAGCCAAGTCCGGGCCGCGTCCGGGCTATCAGCGGCAATGAAGTCGGCGATGTCTCTGGCCCGGTCCAAGGACCGGAGGGACCATGTGACTTTCACCCGTCGAGCCCGGCAAGCAGGCGGCGATGGGCCTCGTCGTGCTCAACCACTTCCCCCCGGGCAAGCTGCTCCTCGGCCACTCGGACGTCCTCGATGAGCTCAAGGCGCTCCATGATATCTTCGTAGACCTCAACGTCCAGGAGCACCGCCGCACTCTTGCCGCGTTGGGTGATGACCAGGGGCCGCTTGCTGGCCCGTACCTGGGCGATACATTCCGCAGCCCCGGCCCGGAACTCGGACAGGGGGCGGATGTCTTCGGTAAGGTGGATGCGGCGCATGGTGATAACCTCTTCTTTGTCCCGTTTATGGGACAAATAATGGGTCATCAGCCTGCGGTCAAGGGCTACTCGCCCAGGTAGGCCTTCCGGATCTCCGGGTTCTTGAGCAGGTTGGCGGCCGAGTCCTCCAGCACCACCTGGCCGGTCTCCATGACGTAGCCGCGGGTGGCGAGCTGCAGGGCCAGGTTGGCGTTCTGCTCCACCAGGAGGATGGTCACCCCGTCCTGCTGGTTGATCTGCTTCACGATCTCGAAGATGCGCTTGACGATGAGCGGGGCCAGGCCCAGGGAGGGCTCGTCCAGGAGCAGGAGGCGCGGCTTGCTCATGAGCGCCCGGGCGATGGCCAGCATCTGCTGCTCGCCCCCGGACAGGGTGCCGCCCCGCTGCCGCCGCCGCTCCTTGAGCACCGGGAACAGGGTGAAGGCGTGCTCCATGTCCCGGGCTATCTGGTCCTGGTCCTTGCGGAAGAACGCCCCCATGTTCAGGTTCTCCTCCACCGTGAGCCGGGGGAAGATGCGCCGGCCCTCGGGCACCTGGCACAGGCCGCGCGGGGGCAGGAGGTCCGGGTTCCGACCGGAGATGACCTCCCCGTCGTAGCGCACCTCGCCGGCCGTGGGCGGGACCACGCCGCAAATGGTCATGAGGGTGGTGGACTTGCCCGCGCCGTTGGCCCCGATGATGGTCACGATCTCGCCCGGGTTCACCGCGAGCGAGATGCCCTTGAGCGCCTCGATGCGGCCGTAGGCCGAGCGCACGTCCCTGAGCTCCAGGATGGGGGGGGGCGTCATTGCGACTCCTCGGAGCGCTGGCCGAGGCGCTTGGCCGGCCACAGGCCCTTGGGCCGGAACAGCATCATGATGGTCATGGCCCCGCCGAAGGCCAGCATGCGGTACTGCTCGAAGTCGCGGAAGAACTCGGGCAGGGCGATGAGGGCCAGGGTGCCCAGGATGATGCCCGGGATGGAGGCCATGCCGCCCAGCACCACCATGGACAGCACCATGGCCGACTCGATGAACAGGAAGCTGTTGGGGCTCACGAAGCGCATGCGCGCCGCGAAGAACGCCCCGGCCAGGCCGCCGAACACCGCGCCCATGGCGTAGGCCAAGAGCTTCAGCCGGAAGGTGTTCACGCCCATGAGCTCGGCCGCGGTCTCGTCCTCGCGGATGGCCTCCCAGGCGCGGCCGATGCGCGAGTAGTTGAGCCGGTGCACGGCCAGGATGGTGAACAGGGCCAGGCCCAGGATGACGTAGTACAGGTACGGGAGCTTCTTGAGCCAGATGTGCTCCAGGGTGAACCCGTCGGCCCAGTTCGGCCACCAGACGCCCGGGGCGTTGATGCCCAGGATGCCGTTGGGGCCGTTGGTCAGCTCCATCCAGTTGTTGAGGATCAGGCGCACGATCTCGCCGAAGCCCAGGGTCACGATGGCCAGATAGTCGCCGCGCATGCGCAGGGTGGGGTAGCCGATGATGCAGCCGGCGATGGCCGCCATGCCGGCGGCGACGGGCAGGCAGAGCCAGAAGGGGACCGCGTAGTTGATGGAGAGCAGGGCGTAGGTGTACGCGCCCACCCCGTAGAAGGCGATGTACCCCAGGTCCAGGAGGCCGCACAGGCCCACCACGATGTTCAGGCCCAGGCCCAGGCAGACGTAGATCATCACGTTGATGGACACGTCCAGGACATAGCGACCGGCGAAGAGCGGGGGCAGGCACAGGGCGGCGATGGCGGCCACGGCCAGCAGCTTGTTGGGCAGTGCGCCCACGGCCTTGCCCACGCTGCGGCCCAGGCTGATGGCGGGGCGGCTGAAGAAGTCGAGCCGGCCCTGCTGTTTCAGGATCCAGATGAAGAGGAAGAAGGCCGTGCCCGCGGCCACCGTGGCCCAGACCTTGAGGCTCGGGGCGAAGGAGAGCCCGTCCGGCGTGATGCCCATGAGCGGCCACAGGAGCAGGTAGAACCAGGCCAGGCCCAGGGCCCATTTCTGGAATATCTTCTTATACTCGAGTGTCATCGACATTCTCGCCCATGATGCCCGTGGGCCGGAAGTAGAGCATTGCAATGAGGATGATGAAGGCGAACACGTCCTTGTACTCGCCGGAAATGTAGGCTGCCGCGAAGATCTCCACCAGGCCGATGATCAGCCCGCCCAGCATGGCGCCGGTGATGTTCCCGATGCCGCCGAGCACCGCCGCAGCGAAGGCTTTGATGCCGGGCACGAAGCCCATGTCGTAGCGCACCGTGCCGTAGTACATGCCCACCATGATGCCCGCGGCCGCGGCCAGGCCGGCCCCGATGGCGAAGGTCATGGAGATGACGCGGTTGGCGTTGATGCCCACCAGCGCGGACATGACCTTGTCCTGGGCGGTGGCGCGCATGGCCGTGCCGATGCGGGTGCGGAACACCAGGGCGTTCAGGCCCACCAGGAGGCCCGCGGTCAGGGCCAGGGTCATGATCTGCATGTAGCTGATGGACACGTTGCCCAGGTGGAGGACCTTGTTGGTGAACACCGTGGGGTAGCTCTTGCTGTACACGCCCTGGGTGAGCATGAGCCCGTTCTGCAGGAAGATGGACATGCCCAGGGCGGAGAGCAGCATGGACAGGCGCGAGGCCCGGCGCAGGGGCATGTAGGCGATCTTTTCCACGGCCATGGCCAGCATGGCGCAGTAGCCCATGGCCAGGAGCATGGAGCCGCCCAGGCAGAGCAGGGGGTGGGTTTCCAGGAAGCCCATGGAGGCGCAGAACGAGAGCAGGATGACGCCCATGTAGCCGCCCGCGGCGAAGAACTCGCCGTGGGCGAAGTTGATGAGCTGGATCACCCCGAAAACCATGGTGTAGCCCAGGGCGATGAGCGCGTAGAAGCCGCCCAGGGTCAGGCCGTTGATGCACTGCTGCAGGAAGAAGTCCATGGGTATCCGGTGCGTCTGGGGCCGGGAGGGGCGTTGCCCCTCCCGGCCGGGGTTGTCGTGGGTCTTCGGCCTAGTAGAACTTGCCGGTGGAGGGGTCGTAGTAGTTGACGAACTTGTCGCCCTTGACCACCTGGATGATGTAGTTGGAGCCGGAGTCGCCGTTCTGGTCGAACTTGATGCGCTTGGTCACGCCGGGCATGTCCATCTTCATCATCTCGGCGCGGATCTTCTCGGGATCGGTGGACCCGGCCTTGGACACGGCGGTCAGCATGGTCCAGGCCGCGTCGAAGGAGTAGAAGGCGTAGCCGCCGGGCTGGCCGCCCACCTTGGCGGTGTAGGCCTTCAGGAAGGTCTTGTACATCTCGGTGGTGTCGTCGATGAAGCCGAAGGTGAAGTACACGCCCTGGGCGGCGTCATGGGCCTTCTCGATGAACTGCGGATGGTACACGGCGTCCTGGCTCAGCACCTGGGCCTTCACGCCGGCCTGGCGCAGCTGCTTGATGAAGGGGATGCCCGCGGCGGAGTTCTGCAGGCTCATGTAGAACACGTCGGGGTTGGCCTGCTTGATCTTGGTCAGCACGGCCGAGAAGTCCATGTCGCCCTCGTTCACGTGGTCGTGGGCCAGGACCTGGATGCCGGCGGCCTTGGCGGCCTCGGCCACGTACTCGGCCAGGTGCTGGGAGTAGGTGGTCTTGTCGTCGATGATGAACACGGTCTTGGCCTTGAGGACCTTGGCCATGAACTCCACCGCGGACTTGGACTGGTGGGCGTCGATGCCGCACATGCGCCACATGTATTTGAGGCCGCGCAGGGTCACGTCGGGGTTGGTGGAGGCCGGGGTGATCATGGGGATGGGGCCTTCGTTCAGCACTTCGGAAGAGGGGATGGTGGCGCTGGAGCAGTAGGCGCCGTCCACGAAGGCCACGCCCTGGCTCAGCAGCTTGTTGGCGGCGGCCACGGCCTGGCGGGGGTCGCAGGCCGAGTCCTCGGACACCACTTCGATCTTGTCGAAGCCCTTGAGCAGGCCTTTCTGCTGGAAGATCTCCGCGGCGATGACGGCGCCGTTCTTGATGTCGTTGCCGTCGGCCGCGTAGGGGCCGGTGATGGGCGACAGGGTTCCGATCTTCAGGGTCTTGGCCACGGCCGTGCCGGAAATCAGGAGCACGCACAGCGCCGACAGAACTAGGGCCTTGGTGATGATCCTCTGCATGGGGTCCTCCTCCTTAAGGTAATGACGTCTGCGGCTAGTTATCAGCGGGTTGTCCCAAATACGCTTCGATGACGCAGGGGTCCTTCTGCACTTCCTCCGGCGCGCCCTGGGCGATGAGCACCCCGTGGTCCAGGACCACGATGTGCTGGCACACGCCCATGACCACCTTCATGTCGTGCTCCACCATGAGCACGTTCACGCCGCGCTCCAGGATGCGCTGGATATAGCCCATGAGATCCTTGGACTCGGCCGGGTTCATGCCCGCGGCCGGCTCGTCCAGCAGGATGGTGCGGGGCGACGAGGCCAGGGCCCGGGCGATCTCCAGCCGGCGCTGGTGCCCGTAGGGCAGGCTGCTCGCCACCTCGGCCGCGTACTTGCCCAGGCCCATGAACTCCAGGGCCTCCTGGGCCGCCTCGCGGATTCCCGCCTCCTCCTTGCGCTGGCCGGGCGAACGCAGCACCGCGCCCAGCACCCCGCTTTTGGTGCGGCAGTGGCGGGCCACCATCACGTTCTCCAGGGCGGTCATGTTCTGGAACAGGCGGATGTTCTGGAAGGTCCGGGCGATGCCCGCGGCCAGGACCTGGTGCGGCCGGCGGCCCAGGATGCTGGCCCCGTCGTAGTTCACCTGGCCGCCCGAGGTGCGGTAGACCCCGGTGATCACGTTGAACACCGTGGTCTTGCCCGCGCCGTTGGGGCCGATGAGCCCGACGATCTGGCCTTGCTGCACGCTGAAGCTCACGTCGGCCAGGGCCTGCAGCCCGCCAAACCGGACACTGACGGAATCGAGGGTGAGAGTGGACATAAGCAGAACAGGCATAGAAGATTCGGGCCTTCAAATCAAGCTCGGTTTTGCTTTGATGACGCCCCGTTAGCCGCACTTTCTTCGGTTGGATACTGGACGTTTTTGTCAACAGCGTCCCCCGGGAAATGCGTCGCAATTCCGGGGCGAAGAGCGCGATTTCGGGGCGGCGACCGACGGTTTTGCGCAAGGTTTCATCCGGGTTTCCGGCCCATTTTCGCCAGGGCGCCGAACATTATTCCGGTACTTTTCCGCGGCGACGAGACGCTTGGCCGTCATTTGTTCGGGTGGATTCCGGCCGGGGGAAATCGGGCGCCCGGCAAAAAACAGCCCCGGCTTGCGCCGGGGCTCTTTGCTGCGGGTCGGGTCAGGGCCGCTCCTGCCTGACCCGCACGCCGTCGGCCAGGTCGTCGCCGGGATGGGTGATGACCGCATCGCCTGCGGCCAGGCCGGAGAGCACCTGGGCTGTGAGCCCGCTGCGCAGGCCCACCTCCACAGGGACCAGCCGGGCCCGGCCCTGGCGCGCCAGGTAGGCGGCCCAGCCGCCGGCGTGGCGGAACAGGGCGCTCTCCGGGACCAGCAGGGCGTCCTCCAGACTGTGCAGGGCGAAGCGGGCCTCCACCCGGTAGCCGTGGCCCAGGCGGGCCCAGGCCTCGGGCCGGCCCACCGGGTCCACGATGACCAGCACCCGCTGCTCCTCCACACCCAGGGCCGAGATCTTGGTGTGGCCCACCGGCTCCACCCGCCGCACCCGGCCCTCCAGGTCCCCGTCCCCGCCCCAGCGGGCGAAGGCCACCGGCATGCCCGGCGCGATGCCCACCGCGTCGGCCGAGAGCACGTCCACCTCCACCTCCAGGTCGTCGGGGTCGCCGACCTCCAGCAGGGGCTCGCCCTCGGCCACCGGGCCCTCGCTCTCGTGCAGCACGGCCAGCACCCGGCCGTCCACGGGCGAGACCACGGCCACGGTCTCCGCCGCCGGCCCCGGGGCCGCCGCCGCGGAGTGGCCCAGGGCGGCCTGCGCCTCCTCCAGGTCGTGGCCAGCCGCGGTCCGGGCGGCCCGGGCCGCGGCCAGGCGGGCCGCCGCGGTGCGGGCCAGGGTCTCGGCCTGGTCCAGGTTGTCCTGGGCCAGGACCCCGCCCTGGAAGAGCTCCCGGGTGCGGGCCAGCTCGGTGCGGGCCAGGGCCTGCTCGGCCGCGGCCGCATCCCGGTCCCGGCCGGCCCGGTCCAGGGCCGCCCGGGCCGCGGCCACCCGGGCCCGGGCTTGGGCCCGGGCGCGCGGGTCCAGCACCGCGGCCGGCAGGGGGTCCAGCCGGGCCAGGACCGAGCCGGCCCGCACCGGGTCGCCCACCTCCAGGTCCACCCTGCGGGCGAACCCGGCCGCGGGCGCGGCCACAGCGTAGCGGTCCCGCACCCGGGTGGCGCCGTCCTCCTCCAGGGTCACGGCCAGGGGGCCGCGCTGCACCAGGGCGGTCTCCACCGCCAGGGGACGGGGCATAAAGCCCCAGGCCAGGGCCGCGGCCAGGGCCACGCCCACCATCAGGGACAGGATCCAGGTACGTCGCGCCATGCGCTACTCCCGTGCCTTGAGCGCCTCCACCAGGTCCAGCCGGTCCAGCCTGCGCCGCACCAGGAGCGCGGACAGCAGGGCCGAGCCCAGGACCACGGCCGCGGCCAGGGCGAAGGTGCGGGGCTCCAGCACCAGCGGCACGCGGAAGAGGTCGGTCTGCATGTTGCGGATGGTGAACGCGCACAGCCCCCAGCCGGCCAGGAACCCCGCCGGGATGGAGGCCAGGGTCAGCGCCGCCAGTTCGCCCAGGAGGATGGCGGCGGCCTCGGCCTTGGTGTAGCCCAGCACGCGCAGGCTGGCCAGTTCCCGGCTGCGTTCGGACAGGGCGATGCGCGCGGTGTTGTACACCACCCCGAAGGCGATGCTGGCCGCCAGCAGGGTGTTGAAGAAGGCGTAGACCAGCACCTGTTCGGCCATGGTCTTGCGGAAGTTGCGGATGGCGCTTAGCCGCATCTCGGTGCCCGCCACCCGGGGCCGGCTGGCGAGCTCCCGGGCCACGGCCTCCAGCCGGTGGCCGTCTGTGGCCAGGGCGATGCCGGAGATGGCGTCGCCCTCGCGCAGGCGGCGGTTCAGGGCGCGGCGGTCCATGGCCGCGGTGACGCCCAGGTACTGGCTCACCAGGGCCGCCACCGGGATCTGCAGCACCGGCCGGGAGCCCTCCAGCACCTCCACGGTGAGCAGGTCGCCGGGCCGCGCCCCGAGGATTTCGGCCAGGTGGTCGGTGAGCAGCAGGCCGTCGGCCGGGAGGGAGACCTCCTGCAGCCGGGCGTCGAGCAGGCGGCTCAGGTCGCCGCCGGGCTCCAGGCCCTGGATGGCGATGCGGTAGGAGCGGTGCCCCAGGCGCAGGCGCGCGGGCACGGAGCGGAAGGGCTCGCCCCGCCGCACCCCGGGCAGGGCCTGGGCCTCGTACAGGGCCGCGTGCGAGGTCGGGTCGGTGAAGGTCACGGTCAGGTCGTCGCGCCGGGTCAGGCCGAACTCCACCCAGACCATGGTGTCCATGGCGTCCGAAAAAAAGGTGCCGACCAACATGATGGCCCCGGCCATGGCCAGGCCGGCCACGGACAGGCCGGACTTGACCGGCCGGCGGGCGATGTTGCGCAGGATCATCCGGCCCGGGGGGGAGAGCAGCCGGCCCAGGCCCAGGCGCTCCGGCAGACTGGGGCGGAAGGAGCGCGGCGGCTCGGGCTGCATGGCCCGGGCCGGGGGCATGGCCGCGGCGCGGCGCACGGCCTGGAGCGTGCCGCTCAGGGCCGCGGCCACGCTCACCAGGATGGCCAGGCCGGCCACCGCCGGCCGCAGGGTGAAGAGCAGGTAGGGGAAGCGGTAGTAGTCCAGGTACAGATCGGCCAGGCCCCGGCCCATCCAGGCCCCGGCCGCGATCCCGGCCGCAGCCCCGAGCAGGGCCACCAGGGTCACCAGCTTCAGGTAGTGCCGGGCCACCTGCCCGGAGCTGTAGCCGAAGGCCTTGAGCACCGCCATCTGCTCCCGCTGGGTGGCCACCAGGCGGCTCACCACCACGTGCAGCAGGAACCCGGCCACGGCCAGGAAGATGACCGGAAACACCGTGGCCATCTCCGTGAGCTGCTTGAACTCCTCGCTCAGGAAGCGGTGCGAGGTCTGGTCCTTGCGGCCGACGGCGCCCAGCCCGCCGTAGGGCAGGAGCAGCCGGTCCAGCCGGTCCAGGACGTCGGGCTCCTTCGCGCCGGGGGCCAGGCCCAGGGCCAGGTCGTTGAAGGCCCCGTCCATGTCCGCGGCCGCCTCCAGGGCCGGGCGGCCCATCCACAGCACCGCGTAGCTGGCGAAGTCCGGGAAGAGCGAGCCGGGGCGAATCTGGTAGAGGAACTCCGGCGAGGTGCCCACCCCCACCACCCGCAGGGTGCGCCGCCGGCCCTGGATCACCGCGTCCAGGGCGTGCCCCGGCCCCAGGTGGTGCGCCTCGGCAAAGGAGTCGCTCACCACCGCCTCGTCGTCGCGCCGGGGGTCGGGCAACCGGCCCTGGCGCAGGAACAGCCGGTTGAGCGCCGGCTCCCCGTGTTCGGGCAGGGAGAGCACCAGCCCGGTCACCGGGTCCGGGAACCCGTCCAGCCGGAGGTTGGCCGGGGCCGTGACCCGGGTCTGGACCAGGAGCACCCCGGGAATCTCGCGGATGCGGCCGGCCAGGCTCAGGGGGGCGCGCTTGAGCCCGGAGAAGGCCTGGGCGAAGCGGTAGCGGGCATAGAAGTCGGCCTGGGTGAGGCGCAGGGAGTCCAGGGTGCTGGCGGACATGATGTAGGTGGCCACCCCGCCGGCCATGACCAGGGCGATGGCCAGGGCCTGGGCCCACATGGCGGCCAGGTCGCGCAGCAGCTTGCGGTCCAGGGCGCGCACGGCTCACCACCGGAGGTCGGACGGCCGCTTGCACCGCCCCGGGGCGTCCACGCCGGCGATGAGCCCGCCGGACAGGCGCACCACCCGGTCGGCCATCTGCGCGATGTCCGCATTGTGGGTGATGATGGCGGTGGTGGTGCCCAGTTCGCGGTTGACCAGTTCCAGGGCCTCCAGCACCACCACGCCGGTGGCCGAGTCCAGGGCCCCGGTGGGTTCGTCGCACAAGAGCACCGCCGGCCGCTTGGCGATGGCCCGGGCGATGGCCACCCGCTGCTGCTCGCCGCCGGANNGCTGCTGCCCGCCGGAGAGCTGGGCCGGGAAGTGGTCCATCCGGTCGGCCAGTCCCACCCGGTCCAGGGCCTCCTCGGGGGACATGGGGTCGGTGGCGATGTCGGTGACCGCGGCCACGTTCTCGCGGGCGGTGAGGCTGGGGATGAGGTTGTAGAACTGGAAGACGAAGCCCACCCGGCTGCGGCGGAAGGCGGTGAGCTCCTTTTCCGAGGCCCGGGTGAGGTCCTGGCCGCAGTAGAGGACCTGGCCGCCGCTGGCCGTGTCCAGGCCGCCGAGGATGTTGAGCAGGGTGGACTTG
>DKEU01000216.1:23252-24005 GCA_002452635.1 Desulfovibrionaceae bacterium UBA6814
CAGGTCCAGGTCCACCCCGCGCAGGGCCGGCACCTGCACCTGCCCCATGCTGTAGGTCTTGATCAGGCCGCGTACCCGGAAGACCGGCTCCGCGCTGGCCTGGCCCCGGTTGCTCTCCATGGCCGGAGTGTGCCCCAAGCCGTGAGGCAGGACAAGGGGTTGCGCCGCGGACGGGGGCCGGGACCGCAGCGCAAAAAAAGCCCCGGCTTGCGCCGGGGCTTTTTTTCAGGGCAGGGGAGGGCGGCTAGAAGCCGAAGGAGGTGTCTTCCTGGACGGTGCCGAAGCCGAAGTCGTCGGCGATCTCGCCGGCGCTGTCCACGGCCGCGGACTCGCCGGCCGGGGCCGCGGCGGTGTCGCCGCCGGCAGCGGGAGCGCCCGCGCCCACGGTGACCACGCCGTGCTTCTTCACTTCCTCGATCTTGGCCAGCAGGTCGTCCACCTTCTTCAGGTACTCGTCGACCTTGGCCGCGGAGGCGGTGATCTTCTNNCGGCGGCCGCGGTCTCCAGGGTCTTGACCTTGGCCTCGGCGTCCTTCTGCTTGGCCTGGGCGTCCTTGAGCTTCTTCTCCAGGTCCGCGACCTTGGCGTTCAGGTCCGCGATCTTCTTGGACTGGTCCGCGGCCTTTTCGGCCACGGCCTTGACCTTGGCGGCCACGGTGTCGGGCAGCTTGGGCACGGACACGTGCGCGCCGAACTTGTCGGCGTGGCCGGCGATGCCGGTCAGCTCGGGATTCTGCTCGTAGATCCAGGCCTT
>DKEU01000106.1:0-2951 GCA_002452635.1 Desulfovibrionaceae bacterium UBA6814
CCAGGGCGTATTCGGTGGCGGACACGCCGCGGGCGATCTCCGGGAACTCCCCGGCGCGGCCGCAGGGGCGGTACTGGTCCATGACGTTGACGTAGGTGGCCGGGGACAGGCCGGCCAGGAAGCGCATCCAGGCCGCGGTGCCGGCCCGGCCCCCGGGCATGACCAGGTGGCGCACCAGGAGGCCGCGCGTGGCCACGCCGCGCTCGTCCAGGGCGAGGTCGCCCACCTGGGCGTGCATGGCCGCGATGGCCTCCCGGGCGCGCTCCGGGTAGTCCGGGGCCGCGCAGTAGCGGGCCGCGGGCTCCGCATCCCAGAACTTGGCGTCCGGCATGTAGATGTCCACCACCCCGTCCAGCAGGGCCAGGGTCTCGGGCGCGTCGTAGCCGCTGGAGTTGTAGACCAGGGGCAGGCGCAGGCCCTGGTCCGCGGCCAGGACCAGGGCCTCCAGGACCTGCGGGACCACGTGGGAGGGGGTGACCAGGTTCACGTTGTGCGCCCCGGCCTCCTGGAGCTGGAGCATGATGTAGGCCAGCTGGTTGGGGGCCACCGGGGTGGCGCCCGCCACGGTGTGGGAGATGTCGTGGTTCTGGCAGAAGGCGCACAGCAGGTTGCAGCCCGCAAAGAAGATGGTGCCCGAGCCGCCGGCGCCCACCAGGGGGTCCTCCTCGCCGAAGTGGAGGTTGAAGGAGGCCACCCGGGCCAGGCGGCCGGTCTGGCACAGGCCGGTCTCGTCCTCCAGGCGGTTGGCCGAGCAGCGGCGCGGGCAGCCCTGGCAGCAGGCCAGGCGCTCCACGGCCGCTGCGGCGCGGCGGGCCAGTTCGCCGCTTTCGTGCAGGGCGAGATAGGCGGGGGGCATGGGCCGGTTGTAGCCCAAGGCGGAACAGGGAGCCAGGGGAAAGGGGGCGGTGCGGGAAGCGGGGCGGGGCCGCCGGCAGGGAGGGGGAAACCGGACCTTCCATGGCCCGGCCGGGCTTCTCCCCTGCTGCGGGCTACCCCTTGCCGCCGAAGGTGACTCCGGAGCGCTCGGAGAACTGGACGTCAGCGCCCCCGAAGCCGCTCGCGGCCATCTGGTCGCCGTTGGACTGTCCGGCTCCCATGTCGGACGTGTTCATGACCCGGCCCGTGGCCATTTCCGGCGCGCCGGCCTGGTTCTGGGTCCTGGCCTGGGTTTGCGCCCTGGCCTGGGCCTGGTTCTGTTGCCGGACGTTTTCCTTGGCCATGGTGGTGGCCTGGACCTGCTGCTGTTGCATGGCCCCCTTTCCGGCCATGGCCCGGGCTCCGAAGCCGCCGCCCATTGCTTGAACCGCCATGTGCATCACCTCCCTGGGGTGGACTCCCGGCCAGGGCGGCCGGGGTGATGGGATTTTGACCCCGTAGGTTTCTTTACACTTCCCCGAGATGTCGTGCAACCTGCGGCCCCGGGAAAAGGACTGGACAATCGCCGCGGATGCGAGTAAGCGTTCACGTTTCTCATCGCAGGAAAATCGGAGGAAACCATGGCCAAGCACAAGAAGCACGAGCGCAAGAAGGAAATCGACCGCCGCCGCAAGCGCCGCGAAGAGCGCATCAAGGTGCGGATCAAGGAAGCCAAGGCCGCGTCCAAGGCGTAGCGTTACAGGGCGAGCCCGGCCTGCGGTCCGGGACTTGCATCGTTTCCGGCATGGCCGGAACCCGGCGGAGATGGGTCGGATTGACATTCTTGAGAGACGGCCTATACCTCTTCGCCAGATTGACACCGCAGGAGTTTATGTACCATGCCTATCTACGAATACCGTTGCTGCGACTGTGAACAGATCTTCGAGGAATGGCAGAAAGGGTTCGAGGACAAGGACGTTCCCTGCCCGGTGTGCGGCCACAAGGCCAAGCGGATCATCTCCAATACGGCCTTCGTGCTCAAGGGCACCGGCTGGTACGTGACCGACTACTGCCGGAGCAACAGCTCCGGGAGCGCAGCCGCCGGAGGCAACGGGACCAACGGCGCGAGCAAGGCCGCCGAGTCCTCCGGGACCGCGCCGGCCGCGCCCAAGGCCGAGTCCAAGCCCGCTACGGCCGAGTCCTCGGCGTCCTGACCGCCCAAGGCAGCCTCGGCTGCCTTTTTTTCGGCCTTGCCGCCCCCGGGCGGCCCAAACCCCCTGACGGACCATGATCGAACGCTACACCCGCCCGGAGATGGGCGCTGTCTGGACCCTGCAGGCCAAGTTCCAGGCCTGGCTCGACGTGGAGATCGCGGTGTGCGAGGCCTGGCACCGCCTGGGCCGCATCCCGGCCGAGGACATGGCCGCCATCCGCGCCAAGGCCGGCTTCGACCTCGACCGCATCCTGGAGATCGAGGAGCGCACCCGGCACGACGTCATCGCCTTTCTCACCGCAGTGGAGGAGAAGGTGGGGCCCTCGGCCCGCTTCATCCACCTGGGCTGCACCTCCTCGGACATCACCGACACGGCCAATGGCGTGCTGCTGGCCAAGGCCGGGGCCGTGATCCTGGCCGGTTTCGACCGGCTCCTGGCCTCGCTCAAGGCCCTGGCCCTCAAGCACAAGGGCCTGCTCTGCATGGGCCGCACCCACGGCATCCACGCCGAGCCCATCAGCTTCGGGCTCAAGGTGGCCGGGTTCCACGCCGAGTTCGCCCGGCACCGGGAGCGCTTTGTCCAGGCCCTGGAGAACGTGCGCTACGGCAAGATCTCCGGCGCGGTGGGCACCTACGCCAATCTGGACCCCAGGGTGGAGGAGATCGCCTGCGAACTCCTGGGCCTCCAGGTGGAGCCCCATTCCACCCAGATCATCCAGCGCGACCGCCACGCCCACTTCTTCACCGCCCTGGCCCTGGCCGGGGGCGGGTTCGAACGGCTGTGCGTGGAGCTGCGCCATCTGCAGCGCACCGAGGTGCTGGAGGCCGAAGAGGGCTTCGCCAAGGGCCAGAAGGGCTCCTCGGCCATGCCCCACAAGAAGAA
>DKEU01000106.1:2976-11126 GCA_002452635.1 Desulfovibrionaceae bacterium UBA6814
ACATGGCCCTGTGGCACGAGCGCGACATCAGCCACTCGTCCGTGGAGCGGGTCATCATGCCCGACTCCACCATCCTGGCCGACTACATCTTGCACCGGCTCGCGGGTCTGCTGGACAACCTGCGGGTCATTCCGGAGAACATGGACCGCAACCTCAAGGGCTCCTTCGGCCTGTACTTCTCCCAGCGGCTGCTCCTGGCCATGGTGGAGACGGGCATGGACCGCCAGGCCGCCTACGAGATGGTGCAGAAGGTGGCCATGCGCTGCTGGAACGAGCGGCTCCAGTTCCCGGACGAGGCCCGCAAGGACAAGGACATCACCGCCCGGCTCGACGCCCGGGCCCTGGATGCGGTGTTCGACAACCGCTCCTACCTGGTGCACGAAGACCTCATCTACCGTCGCGTGTTTGGAGAGGCGTGAGCATGGAAGACCTGCGCAAGAGGCTGGCCCGGCTGCTCCTGGAGAAGTCCTACCGCGAGGGCGACTTCACCCTGACCTCGGGCAAGAAGAGCGAGTACTATTTCGATTGCAAGCAGACCGCCCTGCACTCCGAGGGCTCCTGGCTCCTCGGTAGACTTTTTCTTGAGTTTCTCAAGAATTTTGATATTGCCGGCGTAGGTGGCATGACGCTGGGGGCGGATCCGCTGGTGAGCGCGGTCACCGTGCTCTCCCACGAGGCGGGTCGGCCCCTGCCCGGGTTCATCGTGCGCAAGCAGTCCAAGGGCCACGGCACGGATCAATATCTGGAAGGCCTGGCCAACTTCGCGCCCGGGGCCAAGGTGGCCATGCTCGAGGACGTGGTGACCACCGGCGGCACCCTCTTGAAGGCCATCGGCCGGGTGCGCGACGCCGGGTTCGACGTGGTGGCTGTGCTCTGTGTGCTGGACCGCCAGGAAGGCGGCCGGGAGGCCCTGGCCGAGGCCGGGTATGAACTGGTTTCCATCTTCACCAGGAAGGAGCTGCTTGAGGCGGGCCGCTGATCCGGCGCGTCCGCTCCTGGCGTGGGCCCTTCTGGCCGTGCTGTGCGCGGGCTGCGCGCCTGCCGCGGCCGGAGGCGCCGCCCTGCTCTGGCCGGAAACGGCCGACCCCTACGTGCGCCTGACCCGGGACGCGACCCGGACCGCGGAACTGAACTTCGGGTTGGACTCTTCCCTGAACGCCGCAGCCACCCTCAAAACCCGTGCCTGGCGCGAGGGATTTGCCAAGCGCTGGGCTCATGCGTATGCTCTGGCCCCGGGCGAGGCGGAGGACTTCCTGGCCGGCCAGGTGCGGGAGCACGGGCAGGCCACGGAGATAGTCCTGTCGTTGGCTGCCGAGCGCAGCAAGCTCGCCGTCCTGCGGCCTGAGGACCCCCTGTGGCGGGTGTCCCTGGTCCAGGGCGGCGAAACCTATCGGCCCCTGGACATCGCCCCATTGGAAAAGGACCGCTGGCCGGCCGAGAAGCTCGGGCTGTTCTTCCCGTATGCCAGCCGCTGGCGGACCTTCTATGGCCTGCGCTTTCCCCGCTTGGCCGCGGGGCCTGCCACCCTGGTGGTGACCGGGCCCGTGGGGCGCATGGAGTTCACCTGGGAGCACTTCGAGTAGAGCGCGCGTGAAGAGAACAGCCCTTCCCCTCCTGGTCGCCATCCTGTTGGCCCTGGCCGCTACGGCCCAGGCCGGCTGGCAGGCATCCATCGAAAGCCACCCCTCCCTGCCCACCCGGTTCCTGGCAGTGGACAAGGACGCCCAGAAGTTCTTCATCCTGGGCCAGAAGAGCCCGCTCAAGGTGCTCACGGACCTGCCCTGCGTCACGGGCCAGCGCAGCGGGGACAAGAAGTCCCGCGGCGACCTGCGCACCCCCGAGGGCGTCTACTTCATCGAGCGCCGCCTCACCCAGGGCCTCAACTTCGAGCTCTACGGGGACCAGGCCTTCACCCTGAACTTCCCCAACCCCGTGGACAAGCTGCGCCAGAAGACCGGCTCGGGCATCTGGATCCACGGCCGGGGCAACGAGATCAAGCCCAGCGAGACCCGCGGTTGCGTGGTGCTCAAGACTGCGGACCTGCGCCGCATCCAGGCCGAGCTGATCCCGGGCACCCCGGTGGCCATCGCCGACTCCATGCGTTTCTCCGAGCAGCCCGGCCCCTCGGTCCGCGACTACGAGACCATCCTGGCCAAGGTGGAGGCCTTTTCCAAGGACTGGCAGCGCGAATCCCCGGACTTCTTCAAGCTCTTCGACCCGGAGAAGTACACCCTGAGCAGCGAGAACTTCGCCCGGTTCAAGGAGCACAAGCTCATGGTCTGGAAGGCCCAGCCCTGGCTGCAGGTGGCCTCCCTGGACGTGCGCGTGCTGCCCGGGCCGGACTACTGGGTCACCTACTTCAAGCAGTACTACCGCACCCCCACCATGCTCAGTGAGGGCTACAAGCGCATCTACTGGCAGAAGGACAAGAAGGGCGAGTACCGCATCGTGGGCATGGAGTGGAAGGACGCCCCCCTGGACCTGGAGGCCGGCTATCTCGAATCCGTGCGGCCCGCCCTGGCCTCCCTGCTGGAATCCTGGCGCAAGGCCTGGGAAAAGGGCGACCTGGGCGCCTACCTGTCCTTCTACACGCCGGGCGCAGCCCAGGGCTCGCGGGTCGGCGTGGCGGACATCCGCATCCAGAAGTCCGAACTCTGGGCCAAGGACGCGCCAAAGCGCGTGACGTTCGGCCCCTTCGAGGTTACAGTCCATCCCCAGGGCCTTTCCGTAGCCTTTACCCAGGATTACGCCGCAGCCTCGGGCTATGCCGACCGTGGCCAGAAGACCATGGTCCTGGTGCCGGACGGCCTGACCTACAAGATCGCCAGTGAAGACTGGAGCGCCGTGCAGTGAGCGACAGCAAGTTCAACGTGATCTTCATGCGGGACAACAGCCCGGTGCGCCGCTACCGGGTCAGCCCCGCAGTGATCAAGTTCGGGGCCTACGGCCTCATCCTCTTGCTGCTCCTTGCCTGCGGCGGGGCCGCGGCCGGCTACACCTTCTGGCGGGAGAACGCGGTCCTGCGCCAGGACAAGAACGCCCTGGAGCGCCAACTGCGCGAGGCCAACATGGAGCTGGAACGGCTCCAGAACGTGGACAAGATTCTTAAATCCAACGATCCCGAAGAATTGCAGACCCTGCTCGGGGCCATGAGCCCGCCCACCGACCGCAAGGCCAAGAAGGAAGACAAGACCGCGCCCCCGCCCCCGCCCTCCGTGGATCTCAAGAAGCTCTTCGAGCGGGTGGACACCCGCCAGGCCAGCGTGGAGAACTTCACGGCCAAGCTTTCCGGCGACAACATGAACGTGTCCTTCAACCTCAACAACCTCCTGGGCAGCGAGATGCTCACGGGCGTGGCCCAGGTGGCGCTGGTCATGGTGGACGGAGGCCAGGTGCCGATCACCCTCAAGGAAGCGGACATGTCCTTCCAGATCCAGCGCTTCAAGCAGATCAGCACGAGCTTCACCCTGCCCAAGGACGTGGCCCCGGACCGGCTCTTCGGGCTGCGCCTCATGCTCAAGAACCCGCAGGGCCAGACCATTTTCAGTGAAACCCATCCGCTTTCCCGTTCGTAGCCTGGGCCTCGGCCTTCTCCTGTTCCTGGCCCTCGCGGCCCTGGCGCAGGCCGATGCCCCGAGCGTGACCTTCTTTGCCGGCACCCAGTACGAGCTCAAGGCCTATTTCCTGCGCGGCGAGGCCCCCGGCCCCACGGTCATGGTCCAGGGCGGCATCCAGGGCGACGAGGTGTCCGGTTTCCTCTCCGCCCAGGTCCTCACCCGCGCCACCCTGCGCCGGGGCAACCTGGTGATCATCCCCCGGGCCAACGTGCCCACGGTCAACACCCGCCGCCGCCAGGTCAACGTGGACCTCAACCGCCGCTTCGACCGCGATTACGGCCAGTACTACGAGGACCGCCTGGCCCGGGCTATCCGCTTCCTCATGGCCGGGTGCGACGCCTTCATCCACCTGCACGAGGGCTCGGGGTTCTACCACCCCACTTACATCAACGTACTGCGCAACCCCGGCCGCTACGGCCAGTCCATCATCATCGACGCCACGGTGTTCCAGAACCGCATCCACCTGGCCCAGGCCGCGCACCACGTGCTGGACCGGCTGAACGGGGCCATCGTGCCCGCGGACTACCGTTTCCGCCTGTTCAACACCGACACCTTCGCGTCCAACACCGCCCATCCCGAGCAGCGCAAGTCCCTGACCTATTACGCCCTGTCCCAGGTGGGCATCCCGGCCCTGGCCATCGAGGTGAGCAAGAGCATCGACAACCTGGGCTGGAAGGTGATGCAGCAGCTCAAGGCCGCCCAGCTCTTCCTGGACTACTTCGGGGTGGAGGCGACCCTGCCCTACGTCACCGAGGACGAGATCAGCCGCTACCTGGGCGGCTTCGGCCCGGTCACGGTGAACGGCCGCCCGGTGCGCAAGGGCCAGACCCTGCATCTCACCCTCTCCCCGGGCGAAACCCTGCAGGTGGCCGCTCCCCGGGCCGAAGACCAGGCCTTTTCCCCGGTGGCCGCGGTCCTGGCCTCGGATCGTCCGGACTTCAACATGGTGGGCTCCCCGCGCCTGGTGCTGGCCCCGTTCTCCACCCTGGACGTGCGCGCCGACGGCAACCGGCTGGCCAAGGTCGCGGTGCGCATGGACTCCACCTGGAAGGACCTGGCCGAGGCCAAAGCCGCCGGCTCGGGCACGCTTTTCGCGGTCTGGCTGAACAAGAAGCTGCGGTTCGTGCCGGAAGGCCGCACCCTGGAGGCGGTGACCGGCGACCAGCTGGTGCTGGAGGGCATCTGGTCCGGCCGCAGCGACGAGATCCTGAACCTCAAGGGCTTCGTGAGCAGCCCGATGTCCAACCGGGGCCAGGACCTGGGCCAGGAGATCATCCTCGACCCCCAGGACTTCATCGGGAGCTACCTGGAGAAGTCCGGCGACGCCTGGCTGTGCCGGGTGGTGCGCGAGACCCGCGGCATGAAGCGCAGCGAGTTCGCCTTGCGCGTTTCGCCGCGCCGCGTCCAGGCCGTGCAGCTCGTGGACTCCGACGGCCGTCCGGTGCTGGTGCACTGGAAGGACGGGGGGCAGTTCAACCTGCCGCCCGGGGAATACCGTTTGGACGACCTGTGGAGCAACGGGCCCCGGGACAAGGTGGTGGCCACCCAGGGCCAGCACGCGCTGCCCTGGGGCGGCATCCTGCGCCTGGCCCCGGGCGATTCCCTGCCCCTGACCCTGCGCCAGGCCACGACCTTCAAGCCCATCGGCGAGATGGTCCTGCGCGCGCCGAACTCCTGATCCCGGCCATGCCCCGCTTCTTCGTCAACCTCCCCCTGCGCTACATCGCCCGCGACCCGGCCTACCTGGAGATCTGCACCAGCCGCGGGCTGCACCCGGAACTGGGCATGGACGCCACGGCCCTGGACATCCTGGAGAACGCCTGGCACGCGGAGATCGCGGCCCGCCTGCGCGACGCCGGCCTGTCCTGCGCCGTGCACCTGCCCTTCATGGACCTGCAGCCCGGGGCCATGGATCCCCGCATCCTGGAGGCCACCCGCGACCGCCTGCGCCAGGCCCTGGACGTGGCGCAGATCTATGAACCACGCCACCTCATAGGCCACGCCTGGTATTTCCACGACCTGCACCGCATGTTCGCCAAGTCCTGGCAGGACAATTCGGCGGACACCTGGGAGGCCCTGCACAGCCACTGGCCCGAGCATCCGCCCCTGTACCTGGAGAACACCTTCGAGCCCTCGTTCGAGCCTTTGGCCGGACTCCTGGAAACCCTCACAGGCCGTGGGCTGGCAAGCATCCAGGCCTGCCTGGACCTGGGCCACTGGCACGCCTTTGCCCTGGGCTTCCGCCGCCACAACCTGGACGCCTGGCTGGACGCCCTGGCGCCTTGGCTGGGCCATCTGCACCTGCACGACAACAACGGCGCCGACGACCACCACCTGGGCCTGGGCCGCGGCTCCATCCCCTGGGAACAGCTCTTTTCCGGCCTGACCGCGCGCGGACTCGCGCCCACCCTGACCCTGGAGCCCCACACCCCCGAGGACCTGGAGCACAGCCTGGCCTTTGTGGACAACCATCCGGAGTGGTTCCCCCCGGCCTGACCCTATCCCAGCGGCGCTATCGGCCCTACGGCTTGTGTCCTGCCCCGCACCCGTATAGCCTGCGCCCATGACCCTGCCTATCCGCACCTTCTGCGCCGCCTGGGCCCTGCTCGCGGTCCTGCTGTGCCTGCTCCCTGGGCCGGCCCTGGCCGCCAGCCTGGTCATGGACGGGAGCATGGATTCCCGGATCGCCTACACCCTCACCTACACGGTGCAGGGCGCGGACGCGGCCCGCATGCTCTCCCTGAGTGTGGTGGAGCCCAAGCCCTACGCCACCCTGACCACCCACCAGGACGTGCTGGGCTTCTCCCTGGGGTTCGATCCCCGGCCCGACGCGCAGACGCGCTCCACGGACAAGCGGGGCAACACCATCCTCACCGCCACCTGGAACTCCGCCCCGGCCCGCATCACCCTGACCTACACCCTGAACGCCGCCACCCGCACTGTCCTGCAGGAGATACGCTCCACAGCGCCCTTTCCCCCGGACCGCCCGCCCCTGGACGTCCGCGTATACGTGCAGCCCAGTGTCCAGGTGCAGTCTGAATCACGTGAAATCAGGTTGTTAGCTGATAAAATCACGGCCGGCGCCCGTACCTCCTGGGAAGCTGTCCGCCTTTGCGTCGGCTGGATCGTGGACAATATCCGCTACGTAGGCGACAGCAAAACGTACGACGCTTTGTCAACGCTCGCTGTCCGGACCGGCAATTGCCAGAATTTCTCGCACCTGGCTGCGGCGCTGCTCCGCGCCTGCGGACTGCCCGTGCGCATTGTCAACGGCATCACCCTGGACCGGCCCTACGACGTGAACACCACAGGCCTGGTCTTCACCAGCAAGATGGCCCTGGGCCGGCACTCCTGGATCGAGGTCTGGTTCCCTGACCTGGGCTGGGCTCCCTTCGACCCCCAGAACAGCCTGCTCTTCGTGGCCAATCGCTACCTGCGCTGCGAGGTGGGCGTGGACAACCAGGACACGGACCAGGACGGCCGCCTGGCCTGGATTCAGCGCGAGGCGGGCGGGCCCTCGCCCCGCATGAGCGAACAGCACGCCGCGGCCTTTGCCAGCGACCAGGTCGATCTCACCGGACAACTCCTGGACCTGGGTTCGCGCAAGCTCCTGCGCCAGCCCCGCATCGGCCTTCTGGCTGCGCTGCCTCCGGCGCAGGAGCCCGGCCTCGCGTTGCAGGAGCCCGCGTCGGTACAGCCTGGGGCCAAGCTTCCCGAACCGGCTGCCCTGCAAGCTTCCAGCCCACGCCCCACAAAGGCTCCGGCTACCCAGCCAAGGCCCGAAACCCCCAGCGCCCAGACTCCGGCCCAGAAACCGGTTTCCCCACCCGAAAAGCCCCAGCCTGTATCGCCGGATAAGCAATCTGCACTGGCTGCGCCAACCCCTCCCCGCACCCCCGGCGTGGCCGAGCCGCCGGCCAAGCCCAAGCCGGCCCCTTTCACCCGGCCCTATCTGGCCGGAAACCTGGACTTTCCCCAGGACCTGGACTTCACCAGCACCCGCAGCACCCAGCGCACCGGGCTCAACACCTACCAGTCCACCCGCACCTTCCTGGTGGAGAGCGCCCAGTACGTGACCACCAACCTCACCCAGTACGCCCAGGTCTTCCAGCTTGGCGAACCCGTCCGCCTGCGCTCCGCCGGCCTGGCCCTGCACCGCTACGGCGGCGCCGGGCAACTCTGGCTGGAACTGCGCCGGGACAACGCAGGCAAGCCCGGCAAACTCCTGGCCACCAGCGACATCCAGGACCTTGCCGCCCTGTCCCTGCAGCCCGGCTACCGCTGGGTGGACTTCTCCTTTGACCGCGATGCTCCCCAGCTTCCCGCCGGCGACCACTGGCTCGTGCTCGGCTTCACCGGCGACGCAGTGGTCAACTGGTTCTTCACCTACGGCAAGCCCGTGGGTCCGGCCTACGGCACCCGCTACAAGAGCGCCCTGGCCAAGGATTGGAGCGGGGCGCTGTCCTACGAGTTCACGTACCGCGTGCAAGGATTGGCGCAGGCGCGGAAATGAAGAAGGGCGGATCGCGATCC
>DKEU01000224.1 GCA_002452635.1 Desulfovibrionaceae bacterium UBA6814
ACCTTCGGCAAGGCCACGGTGCAGACCGTGATCCCCCTGGCCGACGAATCGGGCATCAAGCTCACCACCGCCCTGTACTACACGCCCAAGGGCCGCTCCATCCAGGCCCAGGGCATCGAGCCGGACATGGCCATCCCCTTCGAGGCCCCGCGGGAGGATGACGGCAAGACCGGCATGGGCGTGCTGCGCGAGGCGGACCTGGCCGGGCACATCGAGAACCAGAACGGCAAGGACGGCGACGCGGGCAAGGGCAAGAGCCCCGAGGCCGACGGCCTGCTCAAGCGCGACAACCAGCTCCGCATGGCCCTGCAACTGGTGAAGCAGTTGCCGCGGCTCAAGCAGATCAAGTAGCGCCGGAGAAACGCCGACCAGCCATGTCCCAGGACCGTCCCCCCCTCCCCCCGGCGCGCGAGCGCCTGGTGTTCTGGGCCTGGGGAGTCTGCGCGCTCCTGGTGATCCTGGCCCTGGTCCTGTACCGCCCCGCGCCGCCTCCCGCCCCGACCGCCCCGGCGGCCTCTCCGGCCGCGGCCGCTGACCCGGCCGCCCCGGCCGGCGGGCCCGCGCCCTACGAGGAGCCCCTGGGCGCGCCCCTGGACCGGGTGGCCAAGCTGACGGACTACGCCCTGGCCTCGACCATGGTCGCCCTGAACCTGGCCCCGGACCGGCTGGCCATCCGCGAACTGCGCACCGAGACCTCGGGCCAGGAAACCTGGCACGCCCAGATCCTGGAACTGGAGCTGCCCGACCCGGACCGCTTCGCCCGCATCCTGGGCAGCAACCTGGCGGCCTGGGCGCCCCAGGCCGAACTGGCGCACACCCCGGCCGGGGCCTGGACCGTGTCCGCCCTGGGCCGCACCACCCACACCCTGCTCCTCACCCGGCCCGAGACCGCGGCCCCGGCCCCGCGCACGCCGGGGAGCAAGGGCCTCCTGGCCATCGTCATCGACGACCTGGGCCGGGACCTGGCCGCGGCCCGGCGGCTGGCCGCCCTGCCCGTGCCCGTGACCTTCGCGGTGCTGCCCCACCAGGAGCACACCGCGGAGATAACCGCCCTGGCCCGGAGCCGCGGCCTCTCCATCATGCTCCACCTGCCCATGGAGCCGGTGGGCTATCCCGAGGTCAATCCCGGCCCGGGCGCGCTCCTGGCCTCCATGAGCAGCGCCGCCCTGCTGCGCACCCTGCGCGCGGACCTGGACCAGGCCCCCGGGGCCATCGGGGTCAACAACCACATGGGCTCCCTGCTCACCCAACTGCCCGGCCCCATGCGCCTGGTGCTGGGCGAGCTCAAGTCCCGGGGCCTGTTCTTCCTGGACAGCCTGACCACCGGCCGCTCCCAGGCCCGGACCCTGGCCCGGGAGATGGGCCTGCCCTACCTGCGCCGGGCGGTGTTCCTGGACAACGTGCGGGAGCGGCAGGCCATCCTGCGCCAGTTGGCCCTGGCCGAGCGCCTGGCCGCGGTCACCGGCCAGGCCATCGCCATCGGCCACCCCTACCCCGAGACCCTGGCCGCGCTGGAGGAATGGTCCAGAGCCCCCCTTGCGGCCGAGGCCGCCCCTGTGTCACGACTTTCCCCGGAGAACGGCGACCGCCCCGGGCTCACCGTCCTGAAACCCTAAGCCACCGGAGTGAACCCATGAAACGCCTGCTTTGCGCCGCCCTGGCCGCCGCGGTCCTGATGGCCGCGCCCGCCTGGGCCAAGACCTACGTGATCGCGGTCAACCAATTCGTCGAACACCCGGCCCTGGACGCGGTGCTCAAGGGCTTCCAGGACGAACTCAAGGACAAGGGCGTGGCCTGCGACTACAAGGTCCACAACGCCCAGGCCAACATGGCCACCACCAACCAGATCGCCCAGACCATCGCCGGCGAGAAGCCGGACCTGGTGCTGGCCATCGCCACCCCCAGCGCCCTGGCCCAGGCCCAGGTCATCAAGAAGGCCGAGCACATGGCCAAGGTGCCCCTCATCTTCTCCGCCATCACCGATCCCAAGGGCGCCAAGCTGGTGGACGACCTCAAGCACCCCGGCGGCAACATCACCGGCGTGTCCGACATGACCCCCATGGACAAGCACCTGGGCATGATCATGGACTTCCTGCCCAAGTTGAAGACCGTCGGCGTGATCTACAACGCGGGCGAGGCCAACTCCAAGACCCTGGTGCAGATGCTGCGCGACGCCGCGGCGGCCAAGGGAGTGAAGGTCGAGGAGGCCACCGCGGCCAAGCCCGCCGACGTGTACGCCGCGGCCAAGAGCCTGGTGGGCCGCTGTGACGCGGTCTACGTGCCCACGGACAACACCGTGGTCTCGGGCCTGGAGTCCCTGGTCAAGGTCTGCGAGCAGAGCAAGCTGCCCCTGTTCGCCGGCGACGTGGACTCCGTGCCCCGCGGCTGCGTGGCCGCCCTGGGCTTCGACTACTACCTGCACGGCCGCCAGGCCGGGGCCATGGCCGCCCGCATCCTGGCCGGCGCCTCCCCGGCCGACACCCCGGTGGAGTTCCAGCAGGGCATGAACCTGGACATCAACCTGAAGGCGGCCAAAGTCATGGGCGTGACCGTGACCGAGGAGATGAAGAAGAAGGCCCACAAGGTCCTGGAATAGCCTACCTTCCTTCTCCGACTTGACAAGAAGGACATGGCAGTACATCAAGGGCGCGGACCGCGGACCGGCCGCGCCCTTTTCCTTTATTCACGGACTCGTCAATGACCTTCTTCGCGTTCATCGGCGCCCTGGAGCAGGGCTTCGTCTACGGCATCATGGTGCTGGGGGTGTACCTCACCTTCCGGGTCCTGGACTTCCCGGACCTCACGGTGGACGGCAGCCTGCCTCTGGGCGCGGCGGTCTCCGCCGTGGCCATCACCCACGGGGTGAACCCCTTCCTGTCCCTGTTCCTGGCCATGGCCGCCGGGTTCCTGGCCGGGGCCGTCACCGGGATACTGAACACCAAGCTCAAGATCCTGCACCTCTTGGCCTCCATCCTCACCATGATCGCGCTCTACTCCATCAACATCCGGATCATGGACGGCCCCAACGTGTCCCTGCTCGGCACGGACACGGTGCTGGACACCTGGATGCGCATGGGCCTGCCCTCCCACCTGGCGGCCCCGACCTGCTTCGCGGCCATGGCCGTGCTGGTGGTGGGGCTGCTCATCTGGTTCCTCTACACCGAGTTGGGCCAGACCCTGCTGGCCACCGGCGACAACCGCCAGATGATCGTGGCCCAGGGCGTGGACACCCACAAGGTCATCATCTTCGGGGTGGGGCTGTCCAACGCCCTGGTGGCCTTCGCCGGCGCGCTCATCGCCCAGAACCAGGGCGCGGCCGACGTGGGCATGGGCGTGGGCACCATCGTGGCCGGCCTGGCCTCGGTCATCGTGGGCGAGACCGTGTTCGGCGCGGGCAGCGTGCCCCGGGCCGTGGTGGCCGCGGTGCTGGGTTCGGTGCTCTACCGCATGGCCATCGCCCTGGCCCTGGGGCTCAAGATCGGCGACTTCGCCTTCAGCCCCAGCGACCTGAACCTCATCACCGCGGCCCTGGTGGTCTTCGCCATGGCCGCCCCGGCCCTCAAGAAGCGGTTCATGCGATGATCGAGCTGGCGGGCGTCACCAAGTACTTCCACCGGGGCAGCGTCAACCAGGTCCTGGCCCTGGACAACGTGTCCCTGTCCGTGTCCGACGGCGACTTCATCACGGTCATCGGGTCCAACGGCGCGGGCAAGTCCACCCTGCTCTCCTGCGTGGCCGGCTCCTTCCTCCCGGACAACGGAACCATCACCCTGGACGGCGTGGACATCACCGCCTGGCCGGAACACCGCCGCGCCGCTCACCTGGGCCGGGTGTTCCAGGACCCCCTGCTGGGCACCTGCGCCTCCCTGTCCATCGAGCAGAACCTGGCCCTGGCCCTGCGCCGCGGCACGACGCGCGGCCTGGGCAAGGGCGTCACCGACGAGGACCGCGGCTATTTCCGGCGCGAGGTGCACAAGATCGGCCTGGGCCTGGAAAAACGCCTGGCCGACCGCATCGGCTTGCTCTCCGGCGGCCAGCGCCAGGCCCTCACCCTGCTCATGGCCACCCTGGTCCGGCCCAAGGTCCTGCTCCTGGACGAGCACACCGCGGCCCTGGACCCCAAGACCGCCAACGCCATCCTGCTCCTGACCGAACACATCGTCACCGAGCAGAAGCTCACCACCCTGATGGTCACGCACAACATGAACCAGGCCCTCAAGCTGGGCAACCGGATCATCATGCTCCACCAGGGCACGGTCATCCTGGACATCGGCGGCGAGGAAAAGCGCAAGCTCAAGGTCACGGACCTGCTGGCCCAGTTCTACGCGGTCAAGGGCGAGGAATTCTCCTCTGACAAGATGCTCCTTACCTGATACACCAATCCCCACGGAGGACATACCCATGGTCGAACGCACCTTTTCCATCATCAAACCCAATGCGGTGAAAAAGAACCTCATCGGCAAGATCAACGCCATGATCGAGGACGCCGGCCTCAGGATCGTGGCCATGAAGAAGATGCACATGTCCAAGGCCCAGGCCGAGGGCTTCTACCACGTGCACGCGGCCCGGCCGTTCTTCGGCGACCTCACCACCTTCATGAGCTCCGGCCCCTGCGTGGTGCAGGTGCTCGAAGGCGAGAACGCCATCGCCCGCTACCGCGAACTCATGGGCGCCACCGACCCGGCCAAGGCCGCCGACGGCACCATCCGCAAGCTCTACGGCGAGAACGTGGAGGCCAACTCCACCCACGGTTCCGACGCGCCCGAGACCGCGGCCTTCGAGATCTCCTACTTCTTCAGCCAGTTGGAGATCGTGGGCTGATGGCCGCCCAGCGCACCCCCATCGGGGTCATCGGCGCCGGGAACATGGGCGGCGCCATCATCGAGGGCCTGCTCGGGCGCACGGACCTCGAGATGGTGGGCTGCGACCTGGACCAGGCCCGCATCGCGCGCCTGGCCGGCATGGGCATGACCCCGGCCGGGAACCCGCAGGAAGTCATCGCCAAGGCCAAGACCGCCATCCTGGCGGTCAAGCCCCAGGGCATGGCCGGCCTGCTCTCCTCCCTGGCCCCCCAGCTCACCAAGGGCCACTGCCTGGTGTCCATCGCCGCGGGCCTCACCCTGGAGACCCTGGGCACCCTGTCCCAGGACAAGTGCCCGGTGGTGCGGGTCATGCCCAACACCCCAGCCATGGTCGGGGCGGGCGTGTTCGCCCTGTGCCTGGAGGACCTGCGCCTGACCCAGGAACAGAAGGACCTGGTCACCGGCCTGTTCGAGAGCCTGGGCCAGGTGCACAACCTGCCGGAAAAGGCCTTCGACGCCTTCACCGCGGTGGTGGGCAGCGGCCCGGCCTACGTGTTCTACGTCATGGACGCCCTGGTGGACGCGGCCGTGGCCGTGGGCCTGCCCCGGCCCGACGCCACCCGGATGGTCAAGGCCCTGTTCAGCGGCTCGGCCAAGCTGGCCGAGACCCTGCCCCTGCACCTCTCCCAGCTCCGGGAGATGGTCACCTCCCCGGCCGGCACCACCATCGCCGCCACCCAGGTCCTGGACTCCCTGGCCGTGCGCGGCGCATTCATGCAGGCCGTGGCGGCCGCGAAGCGGCGCAGCGAAGAGCTGGGCTAGCGAAGCAGTTAAAGAAGGGCGGTTCGCGAACCGCCCCTACACAAGCAAGCCAGGCCGTTCGGCCGTGCATTCTTCGGTAGGGGCGGATCGCGAT
>DKEU01000267.1 GCA_002452635.1 Desulfovibrionaceae bacterium UBA6814
ACTTCCGCAACGAGGGCATCTCCACCCAGCACAACCCGGAATTCACCATGTGTGAGTTCTACTGGGCCTACGCCACGTTCAAGGACCTCATGGACCTCACCGAGAACCTCTTCGCCCACATCGCGGAGCAGGTCACCGGGTCCACCAAGGTCATGTACCAGGGCCAGGAGATCGACCTGACCCCCGGAACCTGGCGGCGCCTGACCTTCCACGAGTCCCTGGAGAAGGTGGGCAACCTCTCGCCCGGCCTCTACCGCAACTACGAGGCCGCGGCCGCGATGGTGCGCGAGCAGGGCGAGAAGGTCATCAAGGGCGAGAAGCTGGGCAAGGTGCAGGCCAAGCTCTTCGACATCTTCGTGGAGCCCAAGCTGGTGCAGCCCCACTTCATCTACCATTACCCCACGGACATCTCCCCCCTGTCCCGGCGCAACGAGCAGGACTCCACGGTCACGGACCGCTTCGAGCTGTTCATGACCGGCCGGGAGATGGCCAACGCCTTTTCCGAACTCAACGACCCGGTGGACCAGCGGCAGCGCTTCCTGGAGCAGGTGGCGGAGAAGGAGGCCGGGGACGAGGAGGCCCACTTCATGGACGAGGACTACGTCCGCGCCCTGGAGTACGGCATGCCCCCGGCCGCGGGCCAGGGCGTGGGCATCGACCGCCTGGTGATGCTGCTCACCGACTCGCCCTCCATCCGCGAGGTGATCCTGTTCCCGCTGCTGCGGCCGGAGGTGGGCGGAGGCTCATGAGCTTTCCCCTGTTCGTGGCCAGGCGTTACCTCCTGGCGCGGCGCAAGCAGGCCTTCATTTCGGTCATCTCCCTGATTTCCGTGCTCGGCGTGGCCCTGGGCGTGGCCTCCCTCATCGTGGTCCTGGGGGTCATGAACGGGTTCTCCGAGGACCTGCGCTCCAAGATCCTGGGGGTGAACGCCCACGTCCTGGTGTCCAGCGTGGGCCAGGGCATGGAGGACTATGCGGCCATGGGCCGGAAGGCCGCGGCCCTGCCCGGGGTGGTGGGGGTGACTCCCTTCATCTACTCCGAGGTCATGGCCTCCACCACCCAGGGGGTCAAGGGCGTGGTGCTGCGCGGCATCGACCCGGCCACGGCCGAGACCGTGCTGTCCCTCTCCAACAGCCTGGAGGAGGGCTCCCTGGAGGCCCTGGCCGCCGCGGAGGGCCCGCCCCGCATCATCGTGGGCCGGGAGCTGGCCGACCGCCTGGGCCTGCGCCTGAACAGCCTGCTGAATCTGCTCTCGCCCACCGGCCGCACCAGCGCCGCGGGCTTCACCCCCAAGGTGAGCACCTTCCGGGTGGCCGGCGTCTTCAAGACCGGGCTCTACGAGTACGACTCGTCGCTGGCCTACGTGACCATGCTCGCGGCCCAGGACCTCCTGGGCATGAAGGGCGACCTGGCCACCGGCCTGGAGCTCAAGGTGGCCGACGTGGAGCGCGCCGACAAGGTGGCCGACGAGGTGCGGGCGGCCCTGGGCGGCTTCCCCCTGTACGTGCGCAACTGGAAGGAGATGAACGCCAACCTCTTCGCCGCGCTCAAGCTGGAGAAGACGGCCATGGCCATCATCCTGGTCATGATCGTTTTGGTGGGCTCCTTCTCCATTATAACCACATTGGTCATGCTGGTCATGGAGAAGACCCGGGACATCGCCATCCTGCGCTCCATGGGCGCTTCGCCGGCGGAGATCCGCAACATCTTCATGCTGCAGGGCTCCATCATCGGCCTGGTGGGCACGGCCCTGGGCTTCGTGCTGGGGCTGGCGGTGTGTTTCCTGCTCAAGCGCTACCAGTTCATCGAACTGCCGCACGGGGTCTATTCCCTGGACCGGCTGCCCGTGCTCCTGTCCTGGGTGGACCTGGTGGCCATCGGGATTTCGGCCTTCGCCCTGTGTTTTCTGGCCACCCTGTATCCGGCCCGTCAGGCCGCGCGCCTGAACCCCGCCGAGGCCCTCCGCCATGAATAATTCCCCATTGTATGAATTGGCGGGTGTTGGTAAGGAGGTCGCCGGGCCGACGGAGAACCTGGTGATTCTCCGTTCGGTGGATCTTCGGGTGGAGGAGGGGGACTCCCTGGCGGTGCTGGGGGCCTCGGGTTCGGGCAAGAGCACGCTCCTGCACCTGCTCGGGACCCTGGACGACCCGTCCTGGGGGGACATCCGCTACCGGGGGCAGGGACTGGCCGGCCTGGCCGAGCGGGAACGGGTACGGATGCGCAACCGCGAGATCGGGTTCGTGTTCCAGTTCCACCACCTGCTGCCGGAGTTCACCACCCTGGAGAACGTGGCCATGCCCGGCATCATTGCGGGAATGCGCCGGGCCGAGTCCCTGGCCCTGGCCGGGGAGGCCCTGGAGCGGGTGGGCATGACCGGACGGGCGGAGCACAAGGTGACCACCCTGTCCGGCGGGGAGCGGCAGCGGGCGGCCATCGCCCGGGCCATCCTGCTGGGGCCCCGGGTGCTCCTGGCCGACGAACCCACCGGCAACCTGGACGAGAAGACCGGAGAGCGCGTGGCTGCGCTGTTGAGCGAACTGAACGAGACGCTGCACATGACCCTGGTGGTGGTGACCCACAACTTGAGCCTGGCCTCGCGCATGCGGCGCCGCTTGGAACTGCGTTCTGGAGAGCTGTATGAGCATGACGAGTCGTTCGACTAGGCTGGCGGGGGCCGGACTGGCCCTGTTGCTGCTGTTGTGTTGCGCCGGCCTGGCCCTGGCCCAGGACGAGGACAAGGCCGCGGGCATCAAGCTCGTGGTCCTGCCCTTCGAGGTCAACGCCGACCCGGACCTGGCCTACCTCCAGGACAGCCTGCCCGACCTGGTGGCGGAAAAGCTGGCGGCCGCGGGCTTCGTCCTGGTGGACAAGGACAAGCTCGCCGTCCTGTTGCGCGAACAGAAGGTGGACTACCTGGACCTGGCCAAGGCCAAGGACCTGGCCCTGCTCTCCGGGGCCAAGTTCGCGGTCTACGGCAGCTTCAACCAGATCGGCGAGACCCTGTCCCTGGACGTGCGCCTGGTGGACGCCTTCGGGCTCAAGCCGGCCAAGCCGTTGTTCGTGGTGCAGGAGGGGCTCATCAACGTCCTGCCCGCGGTGGAGGACCTGGCCGAGAAGATCAAGAACGAGCTGCTCAAGAAGGAGACCGTGGCCGAGGTGGCCGTGGAGGGCGCCAAGGTCCTGGACAAGGACGTGGTGCTCATGCGCCTCAAGGTCCAGAAGGGCGACATCTATGATCCCAAGGCCCTGAACCAGGAGATCAAGGACATCTACGACCTGGGCTACTTCGACGACGTCCAGGCCAAGGTGGACGAGCTGCCCGACGGCGTGCGCCTGACCTTCGTGGTGGTGGAGAAGCCCCGCATCCAGGCCATCAGCATCCTGGGGGCCGAGGAGAAGGATGAGGACGACGTGCTCGAGGTCATGAGCACCCGGGCCGGGGCGGTGGTGAACCCCAAGGTCCTGGCCGACGACCTGGGCAAGATCAAGGAGCTGTACCGCAAGGACGGCTACTACAAGGCCGAGGTCAGCTACAAGCTGGAGAGCTCCGGCGTGGGCCAGGCCCGGCTGGACATCGTGCTCAACGAGGGCCCCAAGCTCTACATCAAGAAGATCGTCATCGAGGGCGCCAAGCAGCTCGACCCGGACGACCTGCGCGACGAGCTGGCCCTGGCCGAGCGCGGGTTCCTGTCCTGGATAACCCAGTCCGGCGTGCTCAAGGAAGAGCTTCTGCTGCGCGACGCCGCGGCCATCGAGGCCTATTACGGCAACCGCGGCTTCATCAAGGTGCGGGTGGCCCAGCCCGAGGTGCAGTTCGAGGACGACGGCATCGTGGTCACCTTCCGGGTGGAGGAGGGCGAGCGCTACAAGATCGGCGCCATCACCTTCTCCGGCGACATCCTGGAGGACGAGGCCACCCTGCTGAACGTGACCAAGCTGGACGATGTGAAGGCGGACCGGGAGTACCTGGACCGCTCGGTGCTCCGCCAGGACTCCCAGGCCCTGTCCGACTACTACTCCAACTACGGCTATGCCTACGCCGAGGCCAACTACTACCTGAACGTGAACGCCACCACCCAGGCCGCGGACGTGGACTACGCCATCCACAAGAAGCAGAAGGTCTACGTGCGGCGGGTGACGATCGAGGGCAACGACCGGACCCGCGACAACGTGATCCGCCGTCAGCTGCGCCTCCTGGACGGCGACCTGTTTAGCGGCAAGCAGCTCAAGCGGTCCAACCAGCGGGTCGCGGGCCTGGACTATTTCGATGCGTCCGAGGTCACCCCGGTGCCCACCGGCAACGACGGCGAGGTGGACCTCAAGGTGAGGGTCAAGGACAAGGCCACCGGCCAGGTCTCGGCCGGCGTGGGGTACTCCAGCCTGGCCCGGGTCTACTTCGCCACGGGCGTGGAGGAGCGCAACCTGTTCGGCAAGGGCTACACCCTGGGCCTCACCGGGCAGTGGAGCGGCCTGTCCACCCAGTACGTGCTCTCCTTCACCAACCCCAACTACAACGACACCCCCCTGGCCGTGGGCGGCGACCTCTATTCCCGGCGCGAGGACCAGGACTACTACAACAAGGAGACCCTGGGCGGCACGGCCCGCTTCGGCTATCCGGTGGGCGAGTACTCGGTGGTGAACTGGTCCTACCGGCTGGACCACTACAACATCTACGACGTGGACTCCGACGCCGCGGACGACATCCAGGACATCGAGGGCAACAACATCTCCAGCGCGGCGGCCATCAGCTTCAGCCGCGACACCACCAACCGCCGCTTCAACCCCAGCGAGGGCACGATCTATTCGACCAGCGTGGAGTACGCCGGCGGCCTGCTCATGGGCGACGACGAGTTCGTCAAGTTCATCGGCGACACCAGCCAGTACTACCCCCTGTGGTGGGACCACGTGTTCCACTGGCACCTGCGCATGGGCTATGTCATGCCCAACGCCGACGGCGACGAGGTGCCCGTGTTCGAGCGCTTCTTCCTGGGCGGCATCAACTCGGTGCGCGGCTACACCACCTACTACATCTCCCCCTACGACGAGAGCACCGGGGACCGCATCGGCGGCAACAAGATGGGATTCACCAACTTCGAGTACATCTTCCCCCTGTTCAAGGAAGCCGGCCTCATGGGCGTGACCTTCTTCGACGCGGGCGATGTCTGGCGCGACGGCGAGGATGTGGACGGGGAGTTGAAGAAGAGCGTTGGCGCGGGCCTGCGCTGGTACTCCCCCATCGGGCCGCTGCGCTTCGAGTACGGCTACGCCCTGGACGAGGTCCGCAACCAGGGCAGCAAGGGCAAGTTCGAGTTTTCCGTGGGCCAGTTCTTCTAGGCCGACGAGGCGTTCAACCCCAACGAGGTATGATGACTATGCGTAAGGTTCTGATGCTGACTGCATGTTTGCTGCTGACCCTCACCACCGTGGCCAAAGCTGCCGACGCCATCAAGATCGGCATCGTGGAGATGGACCGGGTCGTCCGCACGTCCGAGCCCGGCCAGTCCGCGCTGAACAAGCTCAAGGACCAGTTCAAGGACGTCAAGGAGACCATGGACAAGCAGAAGGCCGAGATCGACAAGATGCGCGAGGAGATGGAGAAGCAGAGCCTGGTTCTGTCCCAGGAAGCCAAGATGGACAAGCAGACCCAGTTCCAGCGCAAGGTCCGGGACTTCCAGGACAATGCCCAGAACTACCAGCGCAAGATGAAGATCGAGGAGGACAAGCTGTCCAAGCCGGTGCTGGAGCTCATCATGAAGGTGGTCCAGGACTTCGGCAAGAAGAACGGCTACGACCTGCTCATGGACGGCCGGGGCGCGGGCGTGGTCTACGCCAGCGACGCCGCCAACGTCACCGATCAGGTGCTGGTGGAGGTCAACAAGGCCTTCCGGGCTCAGGAAAAGAAGTAGGCATGCTGCTTTCCGAACTGGCCGCGGCGCTGGGCCTCGCCCTGCGCGGGGAGGACCGGGAGGTCGCGGGAGTCAACACCCTGGAGGCCGCGGGGCCGGACCAGGTGAGCTTCCTGGCCAACCCCAAGTACACCGGGATGCTGGCCACCACCCGGGCCGCGGCGGTCATCGTGGACGCGGCCCACGCGGACGCGGCCCCGGCCGCCCTGGTGAGCGCCAACCCCTACCTGGACTTCGCCCGGGCGCTCACCCTGTTCGCCCGGCCCCAGGGCTGCCTCACCGGGCGGAGCGAACTGGCGTTCATCCATCCCGACGCCAAGGTGGCGGACGACGCCGCGGTCTACCCCTTCGCCTTTGTCGCGGCCCGGGCCGAGATCGGCCCGGGCTGCGTGCTCTTCCCCCACACCTACGTGGGCGAGGACTGCGTGCTGGGCGAGGGCGGCATTCTGCACCCCGGGGCCACGCTCATGGCCGGCACCCGGCTGGGGGCGCGGGTCCTGGTGGGGCCGGGCACGGTGCTGGGCTCCGAGGGTTTCGGCTTCGCTTCGGACGCGGCCGGCCGCATGAAGATCCCCCAGGTGGGGGTGGTGGAGGTGGGGGACGACGTGGAGATCGGGGCCAACGCCGCGGTCGACCGCGCGGCCCTGGACAAGACCCGCATCGGCCACCGCTGCAAGATCGACAACCTGGTGCAGGTGGGCCACAACGTGGTGGTGGGCGACGACTGCGTGCTGGTGTCCCAGGTGGGCATCTCCGGCTCCACCAAGGTGGGCAGCCGGGTGGTCATGGCCGGCCAGGTGGGCGTGGCCGGGCACCTGAACATCGGGGACGGGGTGGTCATCGGCCCCAAGGCCGGGGTTCCCCACGACATCCCCGCAGGCAAGGTGGTGGGCGGCATTCCGGCCATGGACCGGGGCCTGTACCTGCGCAACCTGGCCCTGGCCCCCAAGCTGCCGGAACTGGCCCGCCGGGTGGCGTCCCTGGAGCGGGAACTGGCCGCCCTCAAGGAGCTCTTGCCCAAGGGAGACGAGCATGAAAGCTGACCAGAACGCCGTGTTCGGCGTGGAGCGGATCATGGAGATCCTGCCCCATCGCTACCCCTTCCTCCTGGTGGACCGGGTGTTGCGCTACGAGCCTCGGGCCTACCTGGAGGCCATCAAGAACGTGACCATCGGGGAGCCGTACTTCCAGGGCCACTTCCCGGGCCTGCCCATCATGCCCGGGGTGCTCCAACTGGAGGCCCTGGCCCAGGCCGGCGGCCTGCTCCTGGACGCGAGCACCGAGGAGTCCCTGGCCGGCAAGGTGTTCATGTTCACCGGCATGGAGAAGGTGCGGTTCCGCCGGCCGGTGCGGCCGGGCGACCAGCTCCTGCTGCGGGTGGAGGACTTCCGCCAGCGGCTGCAACTGCTCAAGGTCAGCGGCACGGCCACGGTGGACGGGCAAATCTGCTGCGAGGCCACCCTGACCGCCGCGGTCATCGACCGGGGAGACGTATAGTGGCCGACATCCATCCTTCGGCGGTCATCCATCCCGGCGCGCAGCTCGGCCAGAACGTGGCCGTCGGCCCCTTCTGCGTGGTGGAGGACAAGACCGTCATCGGCGACGGCTGCACCCTGGGCTCGCACGCCATGGTCCGGGCCTACACCAAGCTGGG
>DKEU01000025.1 GCA_002452635.1 Desulfovibrionaceae bacterium UBA6814
GTGGGGTCGCCCTTGGCCGGGTCCAGGCCCAGGGCCAGGACCAGGAAGGTGGGCTTGAAGCGCCGCACCACGTCCAGGGCCTTGGCCAGGGTGGCGGCGTAGCCCGGGCCGTCCAGGCGCTCGTCGCGGGGGAAGTTGCGGTTGAAGCCCAGGCCGGGGCCGGAGCCGGTCTCGTCCTTGAAGCCCGAGAAGTAGGGGTAGGCGAAGCTGGGGTGGCCGTGGATGGACACGGTGAGCACGTCGTCGCGCTCGTAGAAGATGTCCTGGGTGCCGTTGCCGTGGTGGTAGTCCAGGTCCAGCACCGCGACCTTGCCGTGGGCCGAGAGGAAATGGGCGGCCACGGCCGCGGTGTTGAAGTAGCAGAACCCGCCGAAGGCCCGGCGCTCGGCGTGGTGGCCGGGCGGCCGCACCAGGGCGTAGGCCAGGCGGTCGCCGGCCAGCACCCCCTCGGCCGCGGTCAGGGCGCAGTCCACGGCGCGGCGGGCGGCCAGGTAGGCGTTGCGGTTCAGGGGGGTGAAGGTGTCGATGCAGTAGTAGCCCGCGCGCACGGCCAATTCCTTGGGCGGCCGGGCAGCGTTGCGGATGGGGAACACGTAGGGGTAGAGCGACTTGTTGCCGGACAGGCCGGTGCAGACCTTCTTCAGGTAGGCGCAGTAGCCGCGGTCGTGCACGGCCAGGATGTGCCTTTCCGGAAAGCGGCGCACAGGCCGGCGCTCGAACAGGCCCGAGGGCTCCAGGTGGCGCAGGATGGCCGCCACCCGCACCGGGGCCTCCACGTAGCCGCGCTCGTGCACGTGGTGGATGTCGTGCCGGTCGTTGACCGTGAGGGCGATGCGCTGGCCGGGCGTGGGGGGCGGGGGGGCGGCAGGGGCCTTCATGGAGCGGGGGGCCCGCAGCTGCACCGGATCGTCGTTGAAGGAGCGCACCACCAGGTCCACGTAGCTGGGCGGGCAGAGGTGGTGGTACTTGCGCTCCAGCACGGCGCGCACCAGCTTGCGGGCCGTGGCCTTGGGCAGGCCGCGGGTGCGGCCCAGGCCGTCGAACACCAGGTAGGGCGGGCAGTCGTCGCCCGGATTGAGCGGGGTCTCGTAGGCGGTGTTCGCCACGGGCCGGGCCCCGAAGCGCTCGTAGAAGCGCAGGCGGGCGCGGTTCTCGGCCATGAGGGCCGGGTCGCGGCACAGGGCCGGGTCGTCGGGCAGGCACTCGAAGGCCAGGCCCACGCAGCCCAGGTCCCGGGCTTCCTCGCGAACCCTCGTGTAGAGGGCCGCGCCCACCCCGCCCCCGGCCAGGCGCGGGGCCACGGACACGTAGTCCAGCCAGCAGAAGCGCTCGGCCGGGAAGTGGAGCACCAGGGCGAAGCCGCGCACCACGTTGCGCGCGCCCTGTTCGGCCACGAACAGGATGGTGCGGAAGCGGTGGGCCAGGGGGTCGCGCAGCTTGGCCGGGATGGCGGCCACTTCGGCCTCGGCCACGGCCGGGAAGCGCTCCCGGATGATGGCCTGGACCGCGGCGATGGCGGCCTTGTCCACGGCCAGCAGGTCATCGAACACGCGGCGGATGCGGAACACGGCTAGGCCCTCCGGCTGAGCGCCGCATCCAGGATGCGGGCCACGGCCGCCGGGTAGGGGATGTCCGCCTGCCTGAGGGCCGCGGCGAAGCCCGCGTCCGGGGACAGGCAGGGGTTGGCGTTCACGTCGATGACCAGGGGCCGGCCGTGCTCGTCCACCCGGAAGTCCACCCGGGCGTAGCCCGAAAGGCCGAAGGCGCTCCAGGTGCGGCGGGCCAGGTGGGCCAGGGAGTCCAGGAGCCCCTCGTCCGCGGCGGGAAACTCGAAGCTGCGCACCGTGCCGGCGTAGTCCTCCGAGGCCTCGTCCCACTTGGCGTCGTAGCCCACGATCCGGGGCCGGTCCGGGGCGAAGTTCGTAAAGTGCATCTCGGCGATGGGCAGGACCTGGGGGCCGTCCGGGGAGTGGAGCAGGGCCACGTTGAACTCCCGGCCGGGCACATAGCCTTCCGCGAACCACTCGCCGCCGTGCCGGGCCGCGGCGCGGTCCAGGGCGGCCAGCAGCTCGGCCGGGTCCCCGGGGGTGAGCACGCTGGCGTCGTCCAGGCCCGTGGACGCGTGCTCGGTCACGGATTTCACGATGAGCGGCCCCCCGGGCAGGGGCGCGCCCCGGAGCAGGGCGGCCCGGTCGGTCCAGGCCGGGGTGGGGATGCCGTGCGGGGCGAGCAGGCGCTTGCCCAGGATCTTGTGGTTGGAGAGCAGCACCGCGGCCTGGTCCGAGCCGGTGAAGGCCAGGCCCAGGTCCTCGAGCAGGGCCGGGGCCAGGTGGATGAGGCGGGCGTTGCCGTCCACCGACTCCACCAGGTTCACCACCGCGCCGGGCGCGGCGGCGGCCAGGCCCTGTGCGGTGGACGGCAGGTCCAGGGAGAAGTCGGCCCGGGCGGTCTCGTGGCCCAGCTCGGCCAGGGCCTGGGTGAGGGCCGCAGCCTGGGCCAGGGTGTCCAGGTCGTCGGGGCCGGCGCCGGGGGCCGGACGGGAGGCGAGCAGCACGACCTTCATCCGGGCCTCCTGCGGGTTCTCTTGGCGATGCGGCCGGGAAAGGGTGACCCTTTCCCAGCCACGGGTCAAGCGGCCAAGGCCGCGGGCGCAGGCAGCCCGGCGCGGTCCAGGGCCGAGTCCACGATCATGCCCAGCAGTTCCCGGTAGGTGACGCCCGCCAGGCCGCAGAGCAGGGGCAGGTCCGAGCGCTCCGGGTTCAGGCCGGGCAGGGGGTTCACCTCGATGAACGAGGCGCGGCCCCGGTGGTCCAGGCGCACGTCCACCCGGCCGCCGTCGCAGCAGCCCAGGCCGCGCCAGGCGGCCAGGGCCAGGTCCGCGGCCGCCGCGGCGTCGGCGTCCCGGGCCAGGGCGTAGGTCACCCGGTCCTCGTAGTGCTCCTTGTTGTCGTAGGAATAGACGCCCTGCTCGGCCTTGTCGCCGAGCAGCACCTCGGCCACGCCCAGGACCCGGGCGCTGCGGCCGGTGCCGGCCAGGCCCACGGTGAACTCCCGGCCGGGCAGATAGGTCTCCACCAGCACGGGCTGGCGGAACTCGCGCAGCAGGGCCAGGCAGACGCGGCGCAGTTCCTCCGGGGTCTTGATCCAGGAGGCCCCGGTCACGCCCTTGCTGGTGCCCTCGGCCACCGGCTTGGCGAACAGGGGGTAGGGCAGGTCCACCCGGGCCAGGTCCCCGGGCTTCTCCACCAGGACGAAGTCCGGGGTGTTGAGCCCCAGGTCGCGCACCACCCGCTTGGTCATGCCCTTGTGCAGGGTGAGGGAGAGGACCAGGGGGTCGGAGAAGGTGTAGGGGATGCGCCAGGCGTCCAGCAGGGCCGGGACCTGGGCCTCGCGGCCGAAGCCGTAGAGCCCTTCCGCGATGTTGAACACCAGGTCCCAGCGCCGGCCCGCGGTGAGGGCCTCGGCCAGGCGCTCCAGGCCGCCGATGCGCTCGGTGGCGAAGCCCATGGCGCGCAGGGCGCCCTCGATGCCGGCGATGGTGACCGGGGAATCGAACTCCGCGGTCTCCTCCTCGGAGTGGCCCATGGCCAGGTAGTCCTGGCGCAGGTTGTAGGTGAGGCCGACCTTCACTGGAGGCCTCCGGGCATGTCCTTGGGGCACACCGGGGCCGAGGCCCCGGGCGCGGGCGGGTCGAAGGTGCGGTAGGTCTTGCCCTCGTAGTTCTCGAACACCAGGTCGTCGCCGTCCTTGCCCTTGAGGTACTCGGGCAGCACCGGGGTCTTGCCCCCGCCGCCGGGCAGGTCCACCACGAAGTGGGGCACCGCGTAGCCCGAGGTGTGGCCGCGCAGGGCGCGGATGACGTCGATGCCCGACTGGAGCGGGGTGCGGAAGTGGGCCATGCCCGCCACCTCGTCGCACTGGTAGAGGTAGTAGGGCCGGATGCGGCAGGTGAGCAGCCCGCGCATGAGCCTCAGCATGATGGCCGGGTCGTCGTTGACCCCGGCCAGGAGCACGGTCTGCGAGCCCAGGGGGATGCCGGCGTCGGCCAGGCGGCCGCAGGCCTGGCGCATCTCCGGAGTGATCTCGGCCGGATGCGTGCAGTGGATGCTCATGAACAGGGGGTGGTAGCGCTTGAGCATGCGGGTGAGCGCCGGGGTGACGCGCTGGGGCAGCACCACCGGGACCTTGGTGCCCAGGCGGATCATCTCCACGTGGGGGATGGCGCGCAGCCTGGCGAGCAGGTACTCGATGGCCGCGTCGGGCATGGTGAGCGGGTCGCCGCCCGAGAGCAGCACGTCGCGCACCTGGGGGTTGGCCGCGATGTAGGCCAGGGCCGCGTCCCAGTGCTTGCGCTTGGCCGTGGCCGTGGGGGTCTTGCCCACGCGGCGCGAGCGGGTGCAGTAGCGGCAGTAGGTGGAGCAGAAGTCCGTGGTCAGGAACAGGACCCGGTCCGGGTAGCGGTGCACCAGGCCGGGCACCGGGCTGTCGTGCTCCTCGCCCAGCGGGTCCGCGGACTCGTTGGCGTGCATGGTGAGCTCCGCGGTGGAGGGCGTCACGCAGCGCCGGATGGGGTCGTGCAGGTCCGCGGCGTTGATGAGGCTGGCGTAGTAGGGGGTCACGGCCACGGGCAAGCGGCCGAAACCCGGGCTCATGGCCAGGCGCTCGTCCTCGGTGAGGTCCAGGACCCGGGACAGGGCCTCGGCAGAGAGGAAACGGTTCCTGAGCTGCCAGTGCCAATCGTTCCAGGCGGCATCGGGCGCCCCGGGGAAATGCCGGTCGCGGAAGGCGCGGCTGGCGTCGCCCAGGGGCTGGGGCTCGCGGCGCACCGCGGCCAGGCGAGCCGCGGGCTTGAACAGTTCGAGAGCCGGGGTCAATACCTCGGCGAGTTTAGAGGGAGGCTCGGACGGAGGCTCGAACTCGTGCGCCTGGGTCTTGTTCATGGCGCTGGGTGCTCCTTGGGTTGAGGTGCTGGGCGCGCTCCCGCGGGTCGCCGCGGCCGGCGGGGGCGCGCCCGGTGCAATGCCTGTCTACTTCCGGACCGGGGGCATGTCCTCGGAGGTGAACTCCAGGTTGCCCTGGGCCGGCTTCATGGAACGGACCGACAGAAAGATGTTGCCGCTCTTGTCGGTGCTCACGTCGCCCACCGCATCCACCGTGGACTCGATGTGGGAGTCCAGGCCCTGGCCCTTGAGGGTGTAGAGGATGCCGTTGTCCGACTCCAACACCACCACGCCGGGTTCGGTTTCGTACACGTAGCCCCGGATCCGGGACGGGTCCGCGGCCTGGGCCGCCATGGCCCACAGCACCGCCGCCAGGGTGATCGCGCCAAGAACAAGCCGGGCCTGGCCCCTCCGCCCCGGGAACACCAGGGTTCCCACGGCGGGCTTTTTCTCGGGTTGCAGGGTTTCCTCCATGGTCGTCTCCTCGCTCTTCGCGCCCGGCGGGCCTTTCGCCCCCCGGGTAGGCGCGGCCTACCGGCCGCGGTTTTTCTGGCCCACGGACATCCAGGGCCGAAGTATCTCGTAGTCGCACACGGCCAGCACCCGCCGGCCGCCCTTGTCCTCCACCCGGCCCTTGACCCGGGCCATGGCCCGGCAGTGGGCCAAGAGCTCCTTGCCCTTGGGCGTGTCCGCCACCACGGTGACCGACTCGTCCCGGCCGTGGATGGACACCGCGGCCGGAATGCCCGGCCGGTCCCAGGCGTGGGGCAGGATGATGCCGGTGACTTCGTGCACCGCGGGTTGCGCGTGCATGGCTTCGCCTTTCCCGAACCGGCTACTGGCCGGCGGCCGCTTCGTAGCCGCTGCCCGCGGCGTCGGCCAGGATCTTGTAGTTCAGGACCTCCACCACCCGGCGGCCGTCCCGGGACGACACCCGGCCCTGCACCGCCACCCGGCAGTGGGTGTGGTTCAGGAGCTTGCGGCCCGCGCCCTGCGGGCTGACCACCAGCTCCCCGTCCTCGGGGCTGAACAGCACCACCTCCACCAGGCGGTCGGCGGCGTCCCACTCGCTGGGCAGGATCACGCCGTTCAGGCTGGCGGTGGTGTCGGCGGCATGCTTGGCCATGGCCCCTCCGGGAGCAACGGCCGCGGGGGCGGTCCGTTTTGAGCGCCCATAGGCAAAGAACGGGCCAAGATGAACTATGCCGGAATACTTGAAGAAAATTTTCCGGGCCGCGGGGAGCCGGAAATATTATTTCCGGTACAGTTTTCGGCCCAGGACCCACAGCCCGGGCCAGGGGCCGCCAGGGCCTGGCCGGGAGCCGAGATATGGCAATGAATACCTGCAAAACCAGGATGTTGGACAGGAAAACTCAGGCGCGGGCAAAAACCGGAATCTAGACTTCCAAACAGAGAGAATCGGAAATATGACTTCTTATTTCTCCGGCCGGATGCGGCGGAAATCCTCCTTGCGCAGGCCGTGCTTGGCCATGAGGTTGCGCAACTGGCGGGAGGTGATGCCGGCCTGGTCCGCGGCCTGGCCCACCCGGCCCGAGCACAGGGCCAGGACCCCTTCCAGGTAGGCCCGCTCCGCGCTGTCCGCGGCTTGCTGCCGCACCTCGGCCAGGGGCCGGGAGAAATCCAGGGGCGGGCAGGCCGCGGCCTCGGAGGCGGGGAAGAGCTCGGGCGGGAACACCGCCGGGGTGAGCAGGTGGGAGGTCTCCAGGATGAAGGCCCGCTCGATGAGGTTCTCCAGCTCGCGCACGTTGCCCGGCCAGTCGTAGTGGGCAAAGGCCTCCAGCACCTGGGGGTGGAATCCGTGCACGGTCTTGTTGTGGTAGGCGGACAGGCGCTCCAGGAAGCTCTCGGCCAGGGCCGGGATGTCCTCGCGCCGCTCGCGCAGGGGCGGCAGATGCACGTGGTGGGCCCGCAGGCGGTAGTAGAGGTCCGAGCGGAAGCGTTCGGGTTCGCCAAGCGCCGCCGGGTCCACGTTGGTGGCGGCGATGATGCGCGCGTCGGTCTTGCGCGTCACGTCGGAGCCGATGGGCAGGTACTCGCGCTCCTGCACCAGACGCAGCAGCTTGACCTGGGAGGCGTGCGGCAGGTCGCCGATCTCGTCCAG
>DKEU01000279.1:0-7893 GCA_002452635.1 Desulfovibrionaceae bacterium UBA6814
CCGCCGTGGCCCAGGGCCACGATGTCCGCCCGCTCCAGCCGCTCTCCGGCCAACAGCCGGGGCACCACCAGGTCGAATACGCTGGCCCGGTGGTACATGACGCACCCGGGCAGCCCCAGCACCGGGATCCCGCCCAGGTAGGCCAGCAGGAACATGGCCCCGGGGAAGGTGGGCGAGCCGTAGGCCACCACCTGCGCGCCCGCGGCCCGGATGCTGGCCGGGGTCTGGTCGTCCGGGTCCACGGACATGCCGCCGGTGCACACGATGAGGTCCGCGCCCCGCGCCGCCAGGTCCAGGATGGCGGCCACGGTCAGGTCCACCCGGTCCGCGGTGAGGGCCTGGTCCAGGATCGTGCTGCCCAGCTCCGAGAACTTGCGGCGCACCACCGGCCCGAACTTGTCCGGGATGCGGCCGTGGAAGATTTCCGAGCCGGTGATGACCAGGCCCACCTTGCAGGGCTTGAGGGGCAGCACGTCCACCAGATGGGGGAGGGGCCCGGCCTCGGCGCACACGGCCTCGGCCCCGGCCACCGCGGCCTCGTCGGCCACCAGGGGCACCACCCGGGTGCCGGCCACGGGCCGGCCGCCCGACACGAACTGGTTGGTGTGCAGGGTGGCGAACACCACCTGGTCGATGGAATTGATGCGGGCCAGCCGGGCGGCGTCCACCTTGAGCAGCCCGTCATGGGCCGCCACCAGGTTCACCCGGCCCTCGCACACCCCGGTGAGGGTGAGGCCGGGGCCGGCCGCGGCCCGGGCGATGCGCTGGGCCGCGTCGTCCTCGTGCACCTGGCCCGGGGCCAGGCTGAGGGCGTAGATGTGCTCCTTGCCCATGGCCAGGAGCGGCTCCACGTCTTCGGGCCGGATGACGTGGCCCTTCTTGAAGGCCCGGCCCTTGAACCGGCCGGGTTCGATGCGGGTGAGGTCGTGGGGCAGGACCATGCCCACGGCTTCCGAGACTGGGACGCGGCGCAACACGGACGGACACCTCCGGCCGGGAACGGTCCCGGCGGCCGGGCGGGAGCCGCCCGGTGCGGCTCTCCGGTACATCCATTTTTATGCCCTCTTTCCCAGAATATCAACCGCTGAAAATAACTGTAATTCCATGCCGCGCCTCGGATTTTTCAGTGCCTTTCTCTGGGGAAGCCTTGTCCTGCTTGCATTATGATGTCTTTGGAGGCATATGCCGAAGCACAGATTTTTTGTAAGAAAAAGTTAGAATTCGTGTGAGCGGAGGGACGCGATGCCCTGCGAACAGCCCGACCTGCGCGTGGCCTGGTCCGTGGCCCCCGAGTTCAGGGGCCGGCAGGGGGTGGTTCTGTCCTGGTTCTGCCTGAGCCGGGTGCGGCCCGCCCTGGACCCGGCCGGCGCGGTGCGGGGCTTCGCCGGGCTGGGCCATTTCCGGCAGCAGTTCCTGGCCCGCTACCTGGCCGAGCTGTTGACCGGGGAGGAGGCCGCGGTGCTGGGCGAGCACCTGGCCCGGGAGTACGGCCTGGGCCTGGAGACCCGCGCCGCGGTGCTGCCCCTGGACCCCGGGGTGGGCCTCTTCGGCATGGTGCCGGCCAGCTTCCGCATCGGGCTGTATGCCCTGCCCGCCCGCCTGGTGAACGGCCGGCCCTTCGACGTGTGCGCCTACTACGACCTGGACTTCACCGCCGACCACCTGCCCACCGGCCGCCTGCTGCACTAGGGCAACGTTTTTTTTCGGGCTCCCTTGACAGAGATGGCGTGTCTGTCTATAAGTAAGTAAACACTTGCTCACAAAGGACCGCCATGCCCAGGCCCAACATCAAGCAGAAGGACATCGAGGACGCCGCCATCCGGCTCTTCGCCAGCAAGGGGCTGTCCCGGACCACCATCCGGGACATCGCCGCCGCGGCCGGGGTGACCGAGGGAGCCCTGTACCGGCACTACCCGGGCAAGGACGAGATGGCCTGGGCCCTGTTCGTCCGCGAACTGGACCGCTTCACCCGGGACCTGGGCGACCGGCTGTTCGACCCCCTCCTGGCCGGGGCCGGCCGGCTGGAGGCGGGCATCCGCTTCATGTACGGGTACTACGCCGAGGACCCGGTCACCTTCCAGTTCATCATGCTCACCCAGCACGGTTTTCCCGGGGAGAAGCTGCTCAACGAGGAGACCAACCCCAACGACATGGCGGTCCGGTTCATCGCCGGACTCATGGAGCGCGGCGAGATCCCGGCCGGCGACCCGGTGGCCATGGCCGCCATGGTCATGGGCCTGGTGCTCCAGCCCCTGGTCATGCACTGCTACGGCCGGCTCCAGCTGAGCCCGGCCCTGGTGGATTCGGTGGTGGCTGCGGCCAAGCGCACCATGGGGCTCGACTGAACCGCCCCGGTGCGCACATTTTTCGGTGGTTAAAAGTAAGTAATCATTTATTTACAATGGAGGAACACATGGAAAGCCCCCTGTCCGACACCTGGTTCGTGGTGGTCCTGATGCTGGCCTACCTGGCGTTCTCCGGTTGGCTCTGGCTCTCCCTGGGCGCCGCGGCCAACGCCGCCCGGCCCGTGGCCGAGCACTGGCTGGACCAGGCCATGGTCAACGCGTTCCTGGCCGGCTGGCGCTGATTGGCTGGCCCACATTTGTAAGTAAGCGATTATTTACAAGGAGGCTCCCATGCACTCGCCCTTTCGCACCCCACTGGTCCTGGCCCTGGCCCTGCTGCTCGGCCTGTGCGGCACGGCCCGCGCCGCGGGCCTGCTCTCCCCGGCCGACGGCAGCCTGCCGCCCCTGCAGATCAAGAGCCAGGCGGTCAAGGTGGTCATCGAGGACGGCTACGCAGTGACCACGGTGGAGCAGGTGTTCTCCAACCCCAACGACCGCGACCTGGAGGCCGTGTACTCCTTCCCCGTGCCCGAGCACGGCGCGGTGTCCGAGTTCACGGTCTGGATCGACGGCAAGCCCGTGGTGGGCGAGGTCTTCGAAAAGGAGGAGGCCCGCCGCATCTACCAGGAGGAGAAGGCCGCCGGCAGGGACGCCGGCCTGACCGAGAAGGACGGCTACCGGACCTTCGACATCCGGGTCTCGCCGGTGCGCGCCGGCCAGGACACCCGCCTCCGCCTGGTCTACCTGCAGCCGGCCCAGGTGGACCACGCCGTGGGCCGCTACGTCTACCCCCTGGAGGAAGGCGGGGTGGACGAGCAGCGCAACGCCTTCTGGACCATCAACGATACGGTGCAGGAGCGCTTCACCTTCGACCTGGTGGTGCGCTCGGCCCTGCCCGTGGACGCGGTGCTGGTGCCGGGCCGCGGCTCGGCCGTGGTGCAGCAGGATCCCTCCGGCGACTGGACCGTGCGCCTGGACTCCTCGGGCGCTCCGGTGGCCGCGGCCGGCACCCTGGCCATGGGCCGGACCCGGCAGGGAGCGGCGGAGACCTTCGGCGGCGCGGTTCCGGGAACCTCGCCCGGCCTGGGGGTTTCGGCCGCCGGGGTGGTGGCCTCCCTGGCCGCGGGCAACGCGCCCGATCCCCAACTCTCGGCCATCCTCATCAACTCCCTCGCCGCCCTGCCCGCGGCCCTCGGCCCCGCCTCGGCCCATGCGGCCGTCCCGGCCTCCGGCAGCGCCGCGGCGGCCGAGGAAGGCGGCTCCGCGCCCCTGGCCGGGGCCGGCCCGGCCCAGGTCCTCAACGCGGACCTGGTGGTCTACTGGCGGTTGGCCCCCGGGCAACCGGGCAGCGTGGACCTGGTGGCCCACAAGCCCGCCGGCGCGAACCAGGGCACCTTCATGCTGGTCCTCACCCCGGGCGACGACCTGAAGCCCATCACCGAGGGCCGGGACTGGGTCTTCGTGCTCGACATGTCCGGCTCCATGCAGGGCAAGTACGCCACCCTGGCCGACGGGGTGGGCCGCTCCCTGGCCCGGCTGCGGCCGGGCGACCGCTTCCGCATCGTGCTCTTCAACGACTCCGCCCAGGAGTTGACCGACGGGTTCGTCCCGGTCACCCCGGACGCGGTGGCCAAGTACTCCGCCAAGGTGGCCAACATCCGCCCCGAGAAGGGGACCAACCTGTACGACGGGCTCAAGCGCGGGCTGCGCGGGCTGGACGCCGACCGCACCGGCGCGGTGGTCCTGGTCACCGACGGCGTGGCCAACGTGGGCGAGACCGCCCAGCGCAAATTCCTGGAGCTGGTGCGCGACCAGGACGTGCGCCTGTTCACCTTCATCATGGGCAACAGCGCCAACCGGCCCCTGCTGGAGGCCATGGCCGCGGCCTCGGGCGGCTTCGCCCAGTCCGTGTCCAACAGCGACGACATCACCGGCCAGCTCATGCTGGCCGTGAGCAAGGTGGGCCACCAGGCCCTGCACGGGGTGACCCTGGACATCTCCGGGGTCAAGACCGCGGACCTGGCGCCGCGCGCCTTCGGCAGCCTCTACCGCGGGCAGCAACTGGTGGCCTTCGGCCGCTACTTCGGGCACGGCCCGGCCACGGTGCGCCTGTCCGGCCGCATCTCGGGCGAAAAGAAGACCTACGAGACCACCTTCGACTTCCCCGCGGCCGCGGAGCGCAACCCCGAGATCGAACGGCTCATGGCCTACGCGGCCATCGAGGACATCATGCGCGAGGTGCGCGACTTCGGCGAGAAGCCGGACCTGCGCCAGGCGGTGGTGGACCTGGGCGTGGCCCACGGCCTGGTCACGGACTACACCTCCATGCTGGTCCTCAGCGAGGAGCAGTTCACCGCCCGCAAGGTGAAGCGCGCCAACCGGGACCGGGTGGCGGTGGAGGAGACCGCGCGCCAGGCCCGCGCCCAGCAGCCCGCCCGGTCCAACCGGGCGGACGCCGCCGCGCCCATGTTCACCGGCAACCGGGCGACCACTGGCAGCGGGGCGGGCAGCGGCTCGGGCGGCGGCGCGTTCGACCCCTGGATGCTGCTCATCCTGGTCCCCCTGGTCCTGTACGTCCTGCTGCGGCGCAGGAACGAGCGATGAATCCGGCCCTCCCCTCCCCTCGTCCGGGTCGGCCAGGGAGCCTCCTGTCCCTGGCCGCCCCGGCCCTGCTCGCGGTGCTGTTCGCCCTGGCCGGGCCCCAGGGGCTGGACCGGTGGGCCTTCGACCGGGCCGCCGTGGCCGCGGGCCAGGCCTGGCGGCTGGCCTCGGGGCACCTGGTCCACTGCGACGCCTCGCACCTGGGCTGGAACCTGGCCGGCCTGCTGGTCCTGGGCCTGCTCTTTTACCCTCACTTGGGCCGCCGCCTGCTGGCCGCGCTCGTGGCCGGGGCCCTGGCCGTGGACGCCTGGCTGTGGTGGCTCTCGGGCCTGGACCGCTACTGCGGCCTGTCCGGCGCGCTCAACGGCATCCTGGCCGCGGGCCTGCTGGCCTGGTGGCGGGAGGACCGCTCCTGGCCCGTCCCGGTCGTGGCCGCGCTCTGCCTGGCCAAGATCGCGGTGGAGTCCGCCGTGGGCGCGGCCCTGTTCACGGAGACCGCCTGGCCGGCCGCGCCCCTGGCCCACGCGGCCGGGTTCGCCGGCGGCCTGGCCGGCGAAGCCCTGGCCGGACGGCGGGGCAAGTTCCCGAATATATTGAAACCTATCCGGGCATCGCGTATGCCCGATGCGGCGACCCGCTCCCACGACCCGGCCTGACCCGCCGCCACCAGGAGGAACCATGCGCTCGCTGCTCCGCACCCGTGGCTTCCTGCCCTTCATGGCCGTGGTGCTGCTCAACGCGGTCACCGACCTGGGCCACAAGATCGTCATCCAGAACACGGTGTTCAAGGCCTTCGACGGCCCCACCCAGATCCTGCTCACCGCCGTGGTCAACGGGCTCATCCTGCTGCCCTTCATCCTCCTGTTCTCGCCCTCGGGGTTCATCTCGGACCGCTTTCCCAAGCACACGGTCATCAAGGCCTGCGCCTTCGTGACCCTGCCCCTGTCCGTGGCCATCCTGCTCTGCTACCGGGCCGGGCTGTTCTGGCCCGCCTTCGCCATGACCTTCCTGCTGGCCGCCCAGAGCGCGGTGTATTCCCCGGCCAAGTACGGCTACATCAAGGAGATGGTGGGCAAGGAGAACCTGGCCCGGGCCAACGCCGCGGTGCAGGCCGTGACCATCGTGGCCATCCTGCTGGGCGGGGTGGTCTATTCCGTGCTCTTCGAACACCTGCTCGACGGCGGGGAGGCCGGGACCGCCCAGCTTCTCTCCGCCATCGCGCCCTGCGGCTGGGTGCTCATCGCCGGGGCCGCGGTGGAGTTCCTGGCGGCCCTGGCCCTGCCCAAGCGGGGCGGAGGCGACGCCGGGCTCACCCTGGACCTGGCCCGCTACGCCCGGGCCGGCTATCTGCGGGACAACCTGGGGCTGCTCCTGCGCAACCGCACCATCTGGCTGTCCGTGGTGGGCCTGGCCGTGTTCTGGGCCGTGAACCAGGTGCTCCTGGCCGCCTTCGGGGCCCATCTCAAGGCCGGGGTGGGCGAGACCAACACGGTGGTGGCCCAGGCCCTGCTCGGCCTGGGCGGGCTGGGCCTGGTGCTCGGCTCGGTGGCGGCCGGCCGCGCCTCCCGCAACTACATCGAGACCGGGCTCATCCCGGCCGCGGCCCTGGGCATGACCGCGTGCCTGTTCCTGCTGCCCGACCTGGAGGGCCGCCTGGGCCTGGGCGCGCTCATGCTCGCCTACGGCGTGTTCGGCGGCATGTTCGTGGTGCCGCTCAACGCCCTCATCCAGTTCAACGCCCGCGACCAGGACCTGGGCCGGGTCCTGGCCGGCAACAACTTCATCCAGAACGTGGCCATGCTCGCCTTCCTGGGCCTGACCGTGGCCGCGGCCGTGGTCGGGCTCGGCAGCATCACCCTCTTCCGCTTCCTTGGGCTGGTGGTCCTGGCGGGCATGCTCTACACGGTCTTCACCCTGCCCCAGTCCCTGCTCCGCTACCTGCTGCGCCTGCTGGTGTCCCAGCGCTTCAACCTCTCGGTCTCGGGCCTGAACCACGTGCCCTCCACCGGCGGGGTGCTCCTGCTCGGCAACCACACAAGCTGGCTGGACTGGGCCATCCTGTACCTGGCCATGCCCCGGCGCATGCGCTTCGTCATGGACCGGGACATCTACTCCCGCTGGTACTGGCGCGGGTTCCTGCGCCGGGCCGGGGCCATCCCCATCTCCCCCCGGGCCCACCGCACCGCGCTCAAGGACGTGGCCGCGGCGCTCAACGACGGCCAGGTGGTGGTGCTGTTCCCCGAGGGGGCCATCAGCCGCAACGGCCAGCTCGGCGCGTTCAAGCGCGGGTTCGAGGAGGCCGCGGGCAAGGCCGGCTGCGCCATCGTGCCCTTCTACCTGCGCGGGCTGTGGGGCAGCAGCTTCTCCTTCGCCGCGCCGCGGTTCCGCGCCAGCAGCCGCACCAAGCGGGTGCGCGACGTGTCGGTCTGCTTCGGCGAGCCCCTGCCCAACACGGCCAAGGCCCAGGAGGTCAAGGACGCGGTGCACCGCCTGTCCATCACCGCCTGGCGGGACTACTCCGACACCTTCGAGACCCTGCCCCGGGCCTGGCTGCGCACCGCCAAGCGCGACCTGTCCGCCCCGGCGGTGACCGACTCCGACGGCACGGCCCTGACCAGCCTTCGCCTGCTCGCCGCGAGCCTGGCCGCCTCCCGCCTGTTCGGCCGCATGGCCAGGGGCCAGGAGGCCGTGGGCGTGCTCCTGCCCGCGAGCTCCGCCGGGGCCATGGCCAACCTGGCCCTGCTCGTCTGCGGCAAGGCGGTGGTGAACCTGAACTACACCATGGCCCCCGCCACCCTGCGCCAGGCCATGGACCGGGCCGGGGTGTCCCTGGTGGTCACCTCCGAGCGCTTCCTGGCCCGGCTCAAGGCCAAGGGCCTGCCCGTGGCCGAGGCCCTGGAGGGCCGCACGGTCTTTCCCCTGGAGGAGCTGCGCGGCCGCCTGGGCA
>DKEU01000279.1:7982-31929 GCA_002452635.1 Desulfovibrionaceae bacterium UBA6814
CGCCCAAGGGCGTCATGCTCAGCCACCGCAACCTGGTGGGCAACATCCGGCAGGTGGCCAACCTGTTCAACGCCCGGGAGGACGACGTGTTCCTGGGCGCCCTGCCCCTGTTCCACGCCTTCGGGCTCACCATCACCACCTTCATGCCCCTGGTGGAGGGCATCCCCCTGGTCTGCCACCCCGACCCCACGGACGCGGTGCGCATCGGCCGGGTGGTGGCCCGGCACCAGGTCACCTTCCTGTGCGGCACGCCCACCTTCCTGGGCATCTACACCCGCCACCGCAGGCTGCCCCCGCTCATGTTCGCCAGCCTGCGCCTGGTGGTGGCCGGGGCCGAGCGCCTGCCCGAGGAGGTGCGCAAGGCCTTCAAGCAGAAGTTCGGCCACGAGGTGTACGAGGGGTACGGCACCACCGAGACCACGCCGGTAGCCAGCGTGAACGTGCCCGACGTGATGAACGCCCGGGACTTCACGGTCCAGACCGGCAGCAAGGCCGGCACCGTGGGCCTGCCCCTGCCCGGCAGCGCCTTCCGCATTGTGGACCCCGCCACCCTGGAGGACCTGCCCCAGGGCGAGGCGGGCCTGGTCCTCATCGGCGGCACCCAGATCATGAAGGGCTACCTGGGCGACCCGGAGCGCACGGCCCAGGCCATCGCCGAGGCCGACGGCGTGCGCTGGTACAAGACCGGGGACAAGGGCCTGCTGGACGAGGACGGGTTCCTGGTCATCCAGGGCCGCTATTCGCGCTTCGCCAAGATCGGCGGGGAGATGGTCAGCCTGGGCGCGGTGGAGGAGGCCCTGCTGCGGGCCGCTCCCGAGGGAGCGGACGCGGTGGCCGTGGCCCTGCCCGACCCCAGGAAGGGCGAACGGGTGCTGGCCCTGGTGCAGGGCGTGGAGGACCCGGCGGGCCTCAAGGCGGCCATGCTCGGGGCCGGGGTGAGCCCGCTCCTGGTGCCCGCCGCGTTCCTGGCCGTGCCCGAATTGCCCAAGCTGGGCACCGGCAAGAAGGACTACGCCCGGGCCAAGGAACTGGCCCGGGAACTGGCCGCCTAGGCCTCGGCCGGGGCCGGCTCCGCAGGCAGGCGCAACACCTGCCGGGTGGTGGCGAACATCTGCTCGGAGAACCCCATGGCCAGGAGCAGCTCCAGGTTGCGGTCCATGGGGTTGGCCACGGCCTTGGCCCGCTTGATGCGCTCGCGCTGCTCGCCCTTCCAACCGCGCAGACTGGGGTTCACCGGGATGGGGTAGTCGCTGCCGAAGAGCAGGCGGTCCGGCGGAAACTCCCCGACCATGCGCTTGATGGTCCTGGCCCGGAAGCCCGAGGGCAGGGTCATGGCGGACACGTCGGCGTAGAGGTTCCGGTACGAGAGCATGAGGGAGAGGAACTCCGCGCTGTGGTTCGGGTCCCACCAGAACACCGGCAGGCAGCAGTGCGCGGCCACCACCTTGACCCCCTGGTCCAGCGGCAGCTCCAGGCGCGCGGGGTGGTTGAGGTCCTTCATGTCCCGCCGGCCCCAGGCCACCGGGATGGTGTGCTCCGCGCCCACGTGGGGAAGGAGCGGCAGGCCGAGGTCCGCCAGCTTGCGGTAGAACGGGACGAAGCGCGTGTCCGCGCAGTCGATGCCCTGGGCCGAGGGCAGCCACTTGACCAGCACCGCGCCCATCTCCGCCACCCGGTCCAGCTCATCCAGGGCGTCCTTGCGGTTGGGGTTCACCGAGGCCCCGAACAGCACCTTCTCGTGGTCCCGGGCCAGGCCGGCCACGAAATCGTTGGCCGCGTGCAGGTGGGTCCCCTGGGCCGAGGGGTTGCCCTCCGCGTCGTAGACCTCGTCCAGGGCCAGGAACACGGCCCGGTCCACCTTCTCGGCCCGGTTCAGGGTCTCCAGCAGGTGGTTCAGCACCGCCTGGGTGTCGATCTTCTTGAACAGGTGACCCGTGAAGTGCCGCATCATGAGGAAGGACGGGCTCCACTTGAACTTCCGGGAGATGTAGCCCCCCACCCCGTCGATCCCGGCGAAATGCACGTGGCAGTCGATGATCATGCCCCCCCCTGCGCCCGACGCCGTTTGAACCGGCAGCGCAGGAATGTGTATTCCTTATAGGCTCGGGCATGTCCAGCCAAAGACGGGCGTTTACAAACGAAAAAGCCCCCTGCGCCGCAGCGCCGGAGGCCTTTCCTTTCCTGGTGCCCAGGGCGGGACTTGAACCCGCACAACCTTTCGGTTCAGAGATTTTAAGTCTCTTGCGTCTACCAGTTCCGCCACCCGGGCCCGCGGATTCCTTACCCGGCGGCGTCGGGAGCGTCAACGCGCCAAAGAGCCCCACAAATAAGTCAACAACATTTCACCCGGGTTGTCCTCCCCGGTCATGTATGTTACCGTGTTAATAAATTTATACGGCTGCCAGATAATGGCTCGGGCGCGGGGGGGCCGCGGGGCGGGCCGGCGGCAACAGGCAGGGGGCGCCGTGAAATTCACCTTTCTTGGTTCGGGCTCGGCCTTTTCCCTGGACAATTGGCAGTCCAACATGCTGCTCACCTCGGACCGCGGCAAACACCTACTCATCGACTGCGGCGCCGACGCGCGCCACTCCATGAAGGAACAGGGCCTCACCTACCGCGACGTGGACGCGGTCTACGTGTCCCATCTCCACAACGACCACGTGGGGGGGCTGGAGTGGCTCGGCTTCACCCGGAAGTTCGACCCCTCCTGCGACCGGCCGGTCATGTACATCAGCCTGTTCCTCAAGAGCGAGCTGTGGAACGACGTGCTCTCCGGCGGCATGCGCTCCCTGCAGGGCGAAATCGCCGACCTGGACACCTACTTCGACGTGCGCGGGGTGCCCAAGAACGGCTCCTTCACCTGGGAGGACACCTCCTTCCGCCTGGTGCAGACCATCCACATCATGGACGGCTACACCTACGTGCCCTCCTTCGGCCTGCTCTTCGAGGTGAACGGCCTCACCGTGTTCCACACCACGGACACCCAGTTCGCGCCCGAGCAGATCAAGGAATTCTACAAACGGGCGGACGTCATCTTCCACGACTGCGAGACCACCCCCTTCGAGAGCGGGGTCCACGCCAACTACCAGAAGCTCAAGACCCTGCCCGCCGAGGACCGCGCCAAGATGTGGCTCTACCACCACAACCCCGGCCCCCTGCCCGACGCCAAGGCCGACGGGTTCCGCGGCTTCGTGAAAAAGGGCCAGGTCTTCGATTTCGCCAACCCGGACACCCTGGGCTAGGCTAAACGTACGCGCACCCGGGGCGGCCGCCAGGCCACCATTTTCTTTATTGTGGTAGGACCCGCTTCGGGCCCGGCATGACGCCGGCTTGGGCAGACTCCCACCAGCCTAGATCCGGACAACAAACGATCTTGACAGTAGTTAGCTGCATAACAAGACCAGATATGGTATGAACGATCGCATATCGTTCTGCTCATCATCGGCTGTCGCATTCTCGCCTCCACTTGGAGCCCCTCCTCGCTCAGGGGCTCTCGCAGGATGCCGGAGAGTCACATGTCGACACAACAACGCGACCACTATGTACATCTATTGTGTGCGGGGCTTGCCATTCTCTTTCTAAGCACGTCGCTGCAAATATATCTCGGTTTTCAAGACAAATCAGAAGGAACAGCTTACCTAGAATGGGACTGCTCTAATAGCAGTCGAACGACTTCAAGCCGATGGGAAAATGATTACCCCAAATTAGCCAAAACAGAAATGGAACAAAAAATTAATTTCTGCAAGCTATATGAGGAATATTCTTTCATAGTTAATGCCACTGATGCAAGAATCGCGCACATAGAATCCAATATAACTAATTCATTACATCCATACTTTAATGAAGCTTTGACGCTACTGGATAATGAGAAACGTCGCAATTTACATTTTAAAAAATTACTCAAAAAACACAAAGTCAAGTCAATTGCCGAATACTACTGGCCTCTGACAATTTTCTATTTAGCTATCATAGTAACATGTTTTTTCGGAGATCGCGCCATAGTCAGGACATGGTATCATGCAAGACATGAATACCAGGAACCATTCCGTTGCGGAATATTATATTGGTTAATTACCATTTTAATATCCACACTATTGATAGCAATATATTTTTACACCAGCGCCTGCCAAACAAATAAAACATTTATTGCGCCTCCAAGCTTCTATATAAACCCATATTCCTGGTCCCTGGAGCGCGGAGCAGGGCTGGGTCTAGCCATGATCATCGCCATCCCAATGACCAGGTTATGGAAGTTGACCCGACGCGATCTCGTCCCCAAATCGTCGGAACTCAACCTATCCGCGCCAGATGGAAAATGCGGCGTCGGAAACTATATACTATTTCTGCAAATATGGTGCATAGTTCCTTTGGCTGGAGTTTTAACGTCTTGTATCATACAATTCCGCTTATTCTACTATTCGCAAGATGGGTTTGATCCATTTTATCTTGCACCATCGGCATTAGGCTTGATCACCATATTGATCTATAATGTACGCTTGGCGCATAAAGCAATAGTTGTAAGATTGCGCTATGAACAATGCATTGCGAAGCAGTACCCGACCTTTGATTCCCTTCTAGATGCAAAGATTGCCCCAGATCCCACACGCGATTTCATCGGTGAAACGTGGTGGAAACTGCCAACATCAATCTTCGGCAGCCTGGGTGCCGCTTGGGCGGTATTGGAATGGACCGGCGTGACTCAGGTGGTGCTGGAAGCAATGCAGTGACCGCCCCGGCTTGACGCCCGGCCCCGGCTCTGCCACACCCCCGGCCATGTCCGCGCCCCGACCCCGCCTGGCCGTGCTCGGCCTGGACGGCCTGCCCTTCTCCCTGGCCCGCGCCTGGGCCGAGACCGGCCTGGCCCCCAACCTGGCCCGCCTGGCCCTCGCGCCCCAGGCCCGGCCCCTGCGCGCCGAACTGCCCGAGCTCTCGCCCGTGAACTGGGCCTCCCTGGCAACCGCCGCCGGACCCGAGGCGCACGGCGTCTTCGGCTTCACCCGCCTGGACCCGGCCAGCTTCGCGGTGTCCCTCATGGACGCCACCTGGATTTCGGCCCCCACCCTCTTCGATCGCCTGTCCGAGCGCGGCCTGACCAGCAAGGTCCTGAACCTGCCCGGCCTGGCCCCGGCCCGGCCCCTGCGCGGCATGCTGGTGGCGGGGTTCCCGGCCACGGACCTGGCCTCGGCCGTGTACCCCCCGCCCCTGGCCCGGCTCCTGGCCGCCCGGGGCTACCGCATCGAGCCCGACACCGCCCTGGGCCTCACCGACCCGGACCTCCTGCTGGCCGGCCTGGCCGCCTCCCTGGACGCCCGGCTGGCCGCCCTGGACCTGCTCTGGCCCGACCTGGCCTGGGACCTGTTCATCGCCGTGTTCACCGAGACCGACCGCATCTTCCACTTCCTCTTCGCCGCCCTGGAGGAGCCCGGCCACCCGCTGCACGCCGCCTGCCTGGCCCTGGTGCGGCGCTTCGACGCGGCCGTGGGCTCCTTCCTGGACCGCTACGCCGCCCTGCCCGGGCCCAAGCGGCTGCTGGCCCTGGCCGACCACGGCTTCACCCGCCTGAAGACCGAGGTGGACCTGAACGCCTGGCTGCGCCGGCGCGGCCTGCTCCGCCTGGCCGGAACCCCGCAGGGCGAGCTGGACGCTACGGTGGTGGCCCCCTGCTCCTCGGCGCTGGCCCTGGACCCGGGCCGGCTCCATCTGCTCACGACCGACCGCTTTTCCCGCGGCGGCCTGGCCAAGGCCGCGGCCCCGGATCTGGCCGAATCCCTGCGCCGCCAACTCCTGGACCTGCGCTGGGAAGGCCGGCCGGTCATGCAGGCCGTGCACCGCGGGGCCGAACTCTACCCGGGAAGCCAGTCGCCCCACCGGCCGGACCTGGTCTGCGAGCCGAACCCCGGCTTCTCCCTCACCGCCAAGCTCGACCGCACCGAGGTGTTCTCCCGGCACGGCCGCACCGGGGTGCACACCGTGGAGGACGCGTTCTTCTACGATTCCGAAGGCGCGGCCCCGGAACGGGTCCGGGACGTGGGCCGCCTGGTGCTGGACTTTTTCAGGGCGTGACCGCAAGATGCGGGCGAAGAAACGAGGGGAACCCTTTTTAAGAAAAAAGGTTCTCCCCTCGTGCTCCCCTTCCAAAAACTTTTATAATGTTTCTCCCCTGATACCCCACCCGTGATAGACTTCGAAAAGCAGTTGAACCCCGCCCAGTGGGAGGCCGTGCGCTCGCCGGGCGGGCCCATGCTGGTCATCGCGGGCGCGGGGTCGGGCAAGACCCGGACCATCGTGTACCGGCTGGCCTGGCTGGTGGGGCAGGGGGTCGCGCCGGATTCGATCCTGCTGCTGACCTTCACGCGCAAGGCCGCGGCCCAGATGCTGCAACGGGCCTCGGCGCTCCTGGGCTCGGAGGGCGCGGCCCTGGCCGGGGTGCAGGGCGGCACCTTCCACTCCTTCGCGTTCTCGCTCCTGCGCCGCTTCCCCGGGGCACTGGGCCGCGACCGGCTCACGGTCATGGACCAGGCCGAGTCCCAGGCCGCGGTTGCCGCCATCCGCAGCGACCTGGACCTGGCCCGGGGCGACAAGTCCTTTCCCAAGCGCGGCATGGTCCTCTCCCTCATCTCCAAGGCCCGCAACAAGGAAATTCCCCTGGAGGACATCCTGTCCGCCGAGGCCTTCCACCTCCTGCCCCACGCCCCGGCCATCGCCAGGATCGCCGCGGGCTACGAGGCCTACAAGGCGGAAAACGGGCTGCTCGACTACGACGACCTGCTCTCCGGCCTGGAGAGGCTGCTCACCGCCCACGAGCCCGCCCGCGAGTTCGTGCGCCGCCGCATCGGCCACGTCATGGTGGACGAGTACCAGGACACCAACCCAGTGCAGGCCCGGCTGGTCCGGCTCCTGGCCGGCGAGGGCGGCAACGTCATGGCCGTGGGCGACGACGCCCAGTCCATCTACGCTTTCCGCGGCGCGGACGTGCAGAACATCCTGCGCTTCCCCAAGGAGTTCCCGGGCGCGCGCATCGTGCGCCTGGAGCAGAACTACCGCTCCACCCAGCCCATCCTGGACCTGACCAACGCCCTGCTCTCCCAGGCCCGGGAGCGCTACGACAAGAACCTGTTCACCCGGCGCCCGGGCGGGCCGCGGCCGCGCCTCATCCGCACCCTGTCCGACCGCACCCAGGCCCAGGTGGCGGCCAAGCTGGTGCTGGAGCTGGCCCGCGACACCCCCCTGCACGACATCGCCGTGCTCTTCCGCGCCTCGTACCACGCCTTCGCCCTGGAGGCGGTGCTGAACCGCCTGGGGGTCAAGTACCAGAAGTTCGGCGGGGTGCGCTTCACCGAGGCCGCCCACGTCAAGGACGTGCTGGCCTACCTGCGCCTCATGGTGAACCCCGCGGACGGCCCGGCCTTCTTCCGCGTCCTGGAGCACGTCAAGGGCGTGGGGCCCAAGACCTGCGCCGGCCTGCACACGGCCCTGCTCGCCGGCGACGGAAAGAAGCTGAAGGCCGCCTGCGCCCGGCGGCCCGAGGTGGCCGCCATCCTGGGCTTCGTGGACGAATTGCGCCGCAAGCCCGCGCCCCCGGCCCAGCTCCTGGAGCGCATCACGACCCACTACCGCCCCATCCTCCAGGAGAAGCACCCGGACGACTACCCCACCCGCGAGTCCGGCCTGGAGCAGTTGGCCAAGATCGCGGCCGGCTACCGCGACACCGCGCAATTCCTGGCCGACCTCTCCCTGGAGAGCCCGGACGAGGAGGACAAGGGCGAGGGCCGCGGCAAGGAGAACGCCCTGGTGCTGTCCACGGTCCACTCGGCCAAGGGCCTGGAGTGGTCCGCGGTGCTGGTCATCGACCTGGTGGAGGAGCGCTTCCCCTCGCGCCACGCCATGAACCGGCCCGAGGACCTGGAGGAGGAGCGCCGCCTGCTCTACGTGGCCTGCACCCGCGCTCGCGACTCCCTCACCCTGTTCGTGCCCGCGGCGGTGAGCGCGTTCAACGGCGGCACCGAACCCGCCGCGGCCAGCCCCTTCGTGGCCGCCCTGCCCGGCAACTGCTACGAGGAGCTGCGCGAGAGCTACGTGGGCGGGCTGGCCCCGGTCACGGCCCGCACCCCGGACCTGGGGTTCTACGCTTCCCGCGCCGTCCCCCGGAACGCCGAACCCGACCCGGGCGTGGACCCCGAATCCCTGCACGGCGGCTCCCAGGTCCCGCCCCACGAGGCCCCGGCCGCCCCCGCTCCCCCGCCGGCCGGGCCCGCGGTCGCACCGGGCCGGCTCGGCTACTGCCGCCACAAGATCTTCGGCCGGGGCAAGGTCGTCGGCGTACCCGGCCCGGGCAAGTACAAGGTCAATTTCCCGGGCTTCGGGCTGAAGGTCATCCTGGCCGACTACCTCGAGATGGAATAGGAGAACCGGGAAAGTCCTCCCCCATTCTGCAACATTTCGATCTTCCTGTCCTTTTTCCCGCCTTCCCTTCCCGGCGCCCCGGCGCCCCATGCCCTCCCGGCTTGCTCCGGGACGGGCTGTTGACTTGCGCCTCCGATAAGGTAGAAATATGGGAAGGTCAGCCAGGGAGTTAGCATCGTTCGGTTCCCGTCCGCGACACCCGCGCAACGTCGTTCCCGAGGTAGGGCATGTTCTCGAAAAAGTTGGGTCTGTCCCAGGCCAATGACGAGGAGATCATCTGCGACTACAACGCCCTCATCGGCGAGGCGCTGGTCGCGGAGCAGGTCATCACCCCCGAGAAGCTCTCCCGGGCGCTCAAGGCCGTCCAGGACGACGCCAGCTACAAACACCTGGGCCAGGCCGTGGTGAAGCTGCGCCTGGCCCCGGAAAAAGACGTGGTGGCCGCCATCAACCGCGCCTACGAGGTCAACGTCACCTCCATCGGCGACGACGTGAACCAGATCCTCTGCGACAAGCTGGCCGCCTCCAAGGGCTTCCTGGCCAACCTGCGCATCCCCATCCGGGTCAAGCTGTCCCTGGCGCTCACCATGTTCCTGGTGTTCTTCACCCTCATCCTGTCCTACTTCATCCTCTCCCGGCAGTCCGACAACCTCTACGCCGAGAGCGTCAAGGCCGGCAAGATCAGCCTGAACTACTTCACCAACCAGGCCAAGGTGCCGCTGCTCAACGACGACTCCCTCACCCTGAACAGCCTGTCCAAGGACGTGATCAACGCCGAGGGCATGATCTATTCCGTGGTGGTGGACCGCGACGAAACGGTCAAGGCGCACAGCGACCTGGGCTGGGTGGGCAAGCAGTACGCCCAGGCCGGCACCCAGGGGCCGCCCACCCTGGACGGCGACATCACCTACTACAAGCGCATCCTGCCCACCGGCGAGGAGATCCTCGACCTCAACCGGCCCATCACCTACCAGGACAAGGTCTACGGCATCGCCCACGTGGGCCTGTCCCTGTCCTTCATCACCGAGAAGATCGCCACCGAGCGGCGCTTCATCGTGTACATCGCGCTGCTCTTCTTCGCCGCGGGCATCGCCGTCACGACCATCATGGGCATCAGCTTCTCCCGGCCCATCTCCAAGCTGGTCACCGCCACCCGCGAGATTTCCAGCGGCAACTTCCAGCACCGGGTGGAGTTCAAGCGCAAGGACGAGTTCGACGACCTGGCCAACGCGTTCAATTACATGAGCCACGAGCTGTGGCTCAAGTCCATCATGCGGGAGAGCTTCGGCCGCTACGTGTCCAACGTGATCCGCGACCTCATCCTGGCCGACCCGGAGAACAAGTGGCTCAAGGGTGTGAAGAACGAGGCCACCATCATGTTCGCCGACGTGCGCGGGTTCACCAAGTACTCCGAGACCAACGACCCGGCGGTCATCGTGGAACAGCTCAACCAGTTCTTCGACGTGGCCGCCAAGCACATCGAGGCCAACGGCGGCTACATCGACAAGTTCATCGGCGACGAGGTGCTGGCGGTGTTCGGCGGCCTGCCCGACTCCGGCCCGGACCACCCCGTCCAGGCGGTGCGCGCGTGCTGGGCCATGCAGCAGGAGCTCATGGGCAAGTCCACCGACAATCCGCTCATGAAGCGGGTGGGCGCGTCCATCAACACCGGCACCGTGGTCTCGGGCAACATCGGCTCCGAGGTGCGCATGGAGTACACGGTCATCGGCGACACGGTGAACGTCTGCTCGCGCCTCAACGGCCTGGCCGAGGCCGGCCGCATCGTGCTCTCCGAGTCCGCCTTCGCCAAGGTCCAGAACCTGGTGGAGGTCACCGAACTCCAGCCCCAGATGGTCAAGGGCAAGTCCAAGCCCCTGCAGGTCTTCGTCATCGACCGGGTGGTGAACCCGGGCGAGAAGCCCCGGCCGGCCATCCGCTACGTGGGCGAGGCCTCGGCCGGACCCAAGGCCAAGTCCGGCCCGGAATACATGAAGTGGCTGGCCGAACAGGAGGCCCTCAAGAAGGCCCAGGCCGCAGGCGGACAGGCCGCACCGGCCGCGCCCAGGCCCGCGCCCCCGGCGGGGCAGGCCCCGCCGCCCCAGGGCGCCCAGGCGCCCAGGCCCCAGGCTCCGCCCCAGGGAGCCCCGGCGGCCAGGCCCGCGCCCCCGGCCGGACAGGCCGCGCCGCCCCAGGGCGCACCCAAGCCCCAGGCCCAGCCCCCGGGGACACCGGCGGCCAGGCCCGCGCCTCCGGCCGGACAGGCCGCGGCTCCGGCCGCGCCCAAGCCCGCGGCCCCGGGCCAGCCCGCGCCCGCCGCTCCCCGTCCCGCAGCGCCCCCGAAAAAAGAGGAGTAAGCCCATGCCAGCCGCCTCCCGCGCCCTGGCCCTACTGGTCCTGTTCTGCGCCGCGACGCTCCTGTCCGCGTGCGGCACCAAGACCGGCGCGGTCCGGACCTACTCGCGCAAATCCAAGACCTTCGCCGTGATCGAGACCCGCGCCGGCGACACCGCCGAGACCCTGGCCAACCGCTACCTCAAGGATCCGGGCAAGGCCTGGGTGGTCACCGAATACAACGGCGTCACCGAGATCACCCCCGGCCAGTTCCTGGTGGTGCCCCTGCAGCCGGTGCACAAGGGAGGCCTGGCCGAGGACGGGCTCCAGGCGGTGCCGATCCTGGCCTACAGCGCCTTCGCCAAGGCCCCGGGATCGGCCACGGCCCTGTCCCAGGCGGCCTTCGACGACCAGATGCGCTATCTCAAGGACAACGGCTACACCCCGGTGTCCATCGAGGCCTTCTACAACTTCCTGGAGTTCTCCGAGGACCTGCCCGCCAAGGCGGTGCTCATCACCATCGACGACACGGGCCAGAACACCTACGACGTGGCCTTCCCGGTGCTCCGGAAGTACGGCTTCCCGGCCGCGGTGTTCGTGTGCACCGACCTGGTCACCGGCAAGGAAGGGGCCCTGTCCTGGGACAAGGTCAAGGAAATGGCCGCGGCCGGCATCTCCATCCAGCACCAGACCAAGACCCTGCGCAACCTGACCCGGCGCAAGGCCGACGAGACCTTCGAGGACTTCGTGGTGGCCGTGGACCGGGAGCTCACCGTGGCCTCCCTGGAGTTCCGGGAAAAGGCCGGGCTCACCCCGTCCTTCCTGGCCTACCCCTACGGCGCCACCAACGAGCTGGTCATCGCGCTCCTGCGCAAGAACGGATTCCGCGGGGCCCTCACCCTGTCCGGCCAGCCCAATCCCTTCTACACCGACAACTTCCTGGTCAGCCGCAAGCCGGTGACCGCGGACACCACCCTGGACGCCCTGGGCAAGTCGCTCACCGTGTTCCAGAAGAGCGGGGGGGCGCAGTAATGAAGACGCTAGCCAAACCCCTGGCCACGGCCCTGGCCCTGACCCTGTTCCTGGCCGTCCTGGCCGCCCCCGCGCCCGCGCCGGCGGCCATCCTCCAGGACGTGCAGAAGATCTTCGAGGGCGAGAAGAAGGACCCCTACGCCGCGGTGTTCGCCCGCTTCGTGGAGCAGGCCCGGCTGGACGAGCTGTCCGGCAACCTGCTCAGCGCCATGGAGAACCTGCGCATCGCCCTGACCATCCAGCGCGCCGACCGCGCCACCCTGGCCAAGGCCCGGGAGATCAAGGCCAAGATCGACGCCTCGGCCGACACCCACTTCGCCGCGGCCAAGGCCGCCCTGGACAAGGGCGACGCCGGGGCGGCCAAGCGGGAGCTGCTCACCACCCTGCGCCTCAACCCCGACCTCACCGAGGCCCTGGACCTGCTCAAGAAGAGCCTGAACCCGGACGTGTTCACCTACCACAAGGTCAAGGAGGGCGAGACCATCGCCTCCCTGGCCAAGAGCGAGTACGGGAACCCCGGGGCCGAGCTGCTCATCACCCGCATGAACGGCCTGACCATCGCGGACAAGCTCACCGCAGGCCAGACCCTGCGGCTGCCCATCGTGCAGCCCGCCCTGCGCCAGGTGCTGGAGCGCGACCTGGCCTTCGCGGCTCCCGAGCCGGGCGAGAAGCCCAAGAAGGAAGAGAAGAAGGCGGTGGAGGTGGCGGCCGCGGCCCCGGCTCCGGCCCCGGTCCAGGTCAACATCGCCCAGCCCCAGGGCGCGACCCCGGCCGTGGACGTGGCCCCGCTGCTCTCCATGGCCAAGCTCCAGTTCACCAACGGCCTGTACGAGACCGTCATCTCCCTCACCGACGAGGTGCTGGCCGCGGAGCCGGGCAATGCCGAGGCCAGCGCCCTGCAGCAGGACGCCACCTACCAGTTGGCCTCGGACCTGGCCAAGCGCGGCTCCAACGTGCAGGCGGCCCGGACCTTCATGCGCCTGCCCAAGGCCTACAAGGACACCGGCAAGCAGCTCGACGCGGTGCTCTCCATCCTGCACAAGGCCGCCGAGCCGGTGTACCTGGAGGGCGTGAAGTTCTTCATCGCCGAGGACCTGCAAAAGGCGGTGGAGACCTGGGAACGCGCCCTGCAGATGGACCCCTGGCACCCCAAGGCCCAGGGCGACCTGCAGAAGGCCCGCCAGCTCCTGGAGAAGATCCGCGGCGGTTGATCGCCGGCTTGAGACGTGACCGACCCGAGGCCTCCCCTGACGGGGAGGCCTCTTTTTTTACCTGACTGGACAAGCCGGCCGTCTGCGGGCAATCCGGGGCGGAGAATCGCGCAGGAGGTGGGGGATGTTGCAGAGCCTCGTGGGGGTGGCGGTGCTGACGGCCCTGGCCTGGGCCCTGTCCGAGGACCGGAGGCGGCCGGCCTGGCGCATGGTGGCCGGGGGGCTGGGGCTCCAGTTCGCGGTGGCCTTGGCCATGCTCAAGCTGCCCGGGGCCAAGGCCCTGTTCCTGGGCCTCAACTCCCTGGTGACCGCCCTGGACGCGGCCACCACCGCGGGCACCTCCTTCGTGTTCGGCTACCTGGGCGGCGGGTCGCTGCCCTTTGCCGAGCCCTATCCCGGCGCGGCCTTCGTCCTGGCCCTGCGCTCCCTGCCCCTGGTGCTGGTGGTCAGCGCCCTGTCGTCCCTGCTCTTCTACTGGCGGGTGATCCCGGTGGTGGTGCGGGGCATCTCCTGGGCCCTGCAGAAGGCCCTGGGCATCGGCGGCGCGGTGGCCGTGGCCGTGGCGGCCAACGTGTTCGTGGGCATGGTGGAGGCCCCGCTGCTCATCAAGCCCTACCTGGCCCGCATGCACCGCGGCGAGCTGTTCATGGTCATGACCAGCGGCATGGCCACCATCGCGGGCACCATGATGGCCCTCTACGCCACGGTGCTCGCCCCGGTGATCCCGGATTCCGTGGGCCACATCCTGGTGGCCTCGCTCATCAGCGCGCCGGCCGCGGTGATGGTGGCCGCCCTGCTCTGCCCGGACGCGGGCGAGCCCACCGGCGGCGGGCTGGCCCCGGAGAGCGGCGCGTCCTCGGCCATGGACGCGGTGACCCGGGGCACCCTGGACGGCCTCGCCCTGCTCCTCAACATCGTGGCCCTGCTCATCGTGCTGGTGGCCCTGGTGGCCCTGGCCAACATGGCCCTGGGCCTGTTGCCCGACGCGGGCGGCGCGCCGCTCACCCTGCAGCGCATGCTGGGCTGGCTCATGGCCCCGGTGTGCTGGCTCATGGGCCTGCCCTGGTCCGAGGCCGCCACCGCAGGCGGGCTCATGGGCGAAAAGGTCGTCCTGAACGAGTTCATCGCCTACCTGGACCTGGCTAGGCTGCCGGCCGGGGCCCTGTCCGAGCGCAGCCGGCTCATCATGACCTACGCCCTGTGCGGGTTCGCCAACTTCGGGTCCCTGGGCATCATGCTGGGCGGCCTGTGCGCCATGGCCCCGGAGCGGCGGCAGGAGATCGTGGGCCTGGGCCTCCGGTCCATCCTCTCCGGCGTCCTGGCCACCTGCCTGACCGGCGCGGTGATCGGGGTATTACTTTAGCCGGGCCTAGTCCCAGAAGTTGCCGCCGCGCGGGTCGATGATCCTCTCGATGTCCGGGTCCAGGGCGCGGCGGGCCGGCCGGGCGGCCGCGGCCGCGTGCAGCTTGTCCTCGCAATACCCCTGCATGAGCCTGGCCAGGCGCGGGTCGTCGGACTCGCCGCACACCCGCACGTAGGCGCAATCCGCGGCCAGGTCGCCGCTTTCCGTCCGTTCCCACCTGCGCATCTGGAAGTACCGCACGCGCCGTGCTCGCATACCCATCCTCCGCTGGAGTTTGCCATAGCTACCCAGACTCCTGCGGCGGATTGGCGGCGAACGCGGGGCGGGACAGTGAAACCTTCGCCAAGGCCAGGCCTCTCTTGCCTTGCCCCGGGTTGGGGGGCATTATGGGAGAACCGTACTTCCTCCCCCCAACCTTGGAGGACGCCATGAGCGGCACCCCTTACGTGCTCTGGTTCAAGGACCTCACCATCGCGGACGTGCCCCTGGTGGGCGGCAAGACCGCCAGCCTGGGCGAGATGTACAACAGCCTGCGGCCCAAGGGCGTGCGCATCCCCAACGGGTTCGCCATCACCGCCCCGGCCTACCGCCATCTCATGGAGTCCACCGGGGCCATGGAGCGGGTGCGGGCCATCCTGGCCGACCTGGACACCTCGGACATGGAGAACCTGGCCTCCCGCGGCCGCCGCATCCGGGCCATGGTGCGCAGCCTGGAGTTCCCCCCGGACCTGCGCGACGCGGTGCTGGCCGCCTACCGCCAGCTCGGGGAGCAGTACGGCAAGGACGTGGACGTGGCGGTGCGCTCCTCGGCCACGGCCGAGGACCTGCCCGACGCCTCGTTCGCGGGCCAGCAGGAGACCTACCTGAACATCCACGGCGCGGAGGAGCTGCTGGAGGCGTGCTCGCGCTGCTTCGCCTCGCTCTTCACCAACCGGGCCATCTCCTACCGCGTGGACAAGGGCTTCGACCACTTCTCCATCGCCCTGTCCATCGCGGTGCAGAAGATGGTGCGCTCGGACCTGGCCTGCTCCGGGGTCATGTTCTCCATCGACACGGAGAGCGGGTTCAAGGACGCGGTGTACGTGACCGGGGCCTGGGGCCTGGGCGAAAACGTGGTGCAGGGCGCGGTGACCCCGGACGAGTGGTACGTGTTCAAGCCCACCCTGCGCCAGGGATTTAGGCCCATCATCATGAAGAAGGTGGGGGCCAAGGCCATCAAGATGGTCTACACCACCGACGCCAAGAACCCCACCAAGAACGTGGCCGTGGCCGACGCGGACCGCCGGCTCCTGGTGCTCAACGACGACGAGGTCCTGGACCTGGCCCGCATGGCCATGGTCATCGAGGACCACTACTCGGACAAGGCCGGGCGGCACCGGCCCATGGACATCGAGTGGGCCAAGGACGGGCTCTCGGGCCGGCTCTACATCGTGCAGGCCCGGCCCGAGACCGTGCACTCCCAGAAGGACCTGACCAAGCTCAGAAAGTACCTGCTCAAGGAGCAGGGCGAGGTGGCGGCCGAGGGCAAGGCCGTGGGCGAGCTCATCGGCCGCGGCCGGGCGCACGTGATCAAGGACGCCCAGATGATCGGGGACTTCAAGCCCGGGGAGGTGCTGGTCACGGACATGACCGACCCGGACTGGGAGCCCATCATGAAGGTGGCCGCGGCCATCGTCACCAACCGGGGCGGCCGCACCTGCCACGCGGCCATCATCAGCCGCGAGCTGGGCATCCCCTGCGTGGTGGGCGCGGGCGACGCCACCGGGCACATCGCCGACGGGGCGGAGGTCACGGTGGACTGCTCCTCCGGCTCCATCGGCCGGGTGTACAGGGGCCTGCTCGCCTTCGAGGTGCAGGAGACCGACCTGTCCGCCCTGCCCCCCACCCGCACCAAGATCATGATGAACCTGGCCAGCCCGGAGCAGGCCTTCGAGAAGAGCTTCATCCCCAACGGCGGCGTGGGCCTGGCCCGGGAGGAGTTCATCATCAACTCCTACATCCGCATCCACCCCCTGGCCCTGCTCCGCTTCGACCAACTGGAGGACCGCGCCCTGCGCGCCCAGATCGCGGAGCTCACGGTGGGCTACCCGGACAAGGCCCGCTACTTCTCGGACAAGCTGGCCGAGGGCGTGGGCATGATCGCCGCGGCCTTCCACCCCAAGCCGGTCATCGTGCGGCTGTCGGACTTCAAGACCAACGAGTACGCCAACCTCATCGGCGGCAAGGCCTTCGAGCCGCACGAGGAGAACCCCATGATCGGCTGGCGCGGGGCCTCGCGCTACTACGCCGAGGCGTACAAGGAGGCCTTCGCCCTGGAGTGCCGGGCCATGCGCAAGATCCGCCAGGAGATGGGCCTCACCAACCTGGAGGTCATGATCCCCTTCGTGCGCACCGTGGAGGAGGCGCGCCAAGTGTTGGACACCATGGCCGAGTACGGGCTCAGGCAGGGGGAGAACGGGCTCAAGGTCATCGGCATGTGCGAGATACCCTCCAACGTGATCCTGGCCGACGCCTTCCTGGACCTGCTGGACGGGTTCTCCATCGGCACCAACGACCTGACCCAGCTCATCCTGGGCGTGGACCGGGACTCGGAGCTGGTGGCCCACGTGTACGACGAGCGCAACCCCGCGGTGAAGGAGATGGTGGAGCGGGTGATCCACGCGGCCCTGGCCAAGGGCAAGTACATCGGCATCTGCGGCCAGGCCCCCAGCGACTACGTGGAGTTCGCCGAGTTCGTGGTGCAGTGCGGCATCGCCACCATGTCCCTGAACCCGGACACCATGATCAAGACCACCCTGGCCGTGGCCGAACTGGAGAAGAAGCTGGGCATCGCCCCGGCCTAGCCGGAGACGGGGAGAGGCAGGGCGCGGGCCGCGCCCTCCGGCTCATCCGCGGCCGCCGCCCGTCCGGCCGCGCCGGCCGCCCCAGCGCAGCAGCCTGCGCCGCAGGGCCAGCGCCACGCCGGCCAGGGCCAGGCCGAGCACCCCGGCCAGGGCCAGGTTGGTCCAGTCCGGGTCCAGGACCGCGGCGTGCAGCCGGTCGGCCAGCAAGGTGACCGCCAGCACGCCCGGGGCCATGCCCAGGACCGTGCCCAGCACGAAATGGCGCAGCCGGATGCGGGCGGCCCCGGCCACCAGGTTGATGACGGTGAACGGGGCCACGGGCAAGAGGCGCACCGCGAGCACGGCCCCCAGCCCCGTGCGCGCCATGCGCCGGCTCACCGCGTTGAGCCGCCTCCCGGCCAGGCGGCGCACCCGGCCGCGGCCCAGGGCCCGGCCCAGGCCGTAGGCCGCCATCGCCCCGGCCAGGCCCCCGGCCAGGGCGCACAGCGCCGCGGGCTTGGGCGGAAAGACGACAGCCGCCGTGGCCACCAGGACGGTCACCGGGACCATGGCCAGGGTGAGCGCCCCCAGGGCGGCCGCGGCCCAGAACGGGGCTTGCGGGCTGTTCCCCAGCTCCTGGGCCCAGGAGGACAGGGCGTGCGGCTCGGCCAGGGCGGCCAGGGGGGTGAACCGCCAGGCCGCGGCCAGGAGCAGGAGCCCGGCCAGAAGCCCCAGGATGACCAGCACCGGGCCCATGCCGCCCTGCTCCTGGTCGCCGTCCTGCACGAACATGTCCAGGATCCGGTCCAGGGCCACGGGCTCGTCCGGGTCCAGGCCGGCGATGCCCTCCACCACCTCCGGCGGCAGTTGGGACGGGGAGGCCGCCAGGGGGACCAAGCCCCGGCCCGGCTGATCCAGGGCGCGCACCGCGCCGAGCAGCGACCCGCCCGCCGCGGCCTGCGCGGCCTCCACCGCGCCGGCCGCGCAGCCCAGGTGCTCGGCCAGCAGCCTGCGAAGCAGGGCGGCCACGGCCCGGGCCGCCTCGCTGCCCGGCTCCGCCTCCACCGCCAGGTCGCACTCGGTGTCCAGGCCCATGGAGCGGTTGTTCAGGTTGGCCGAGCCCACCCGGGCCAGGAGGTCGTCCACCACCATGAGCTTGGCGTGGACCCGGACCGGGGCCTGCGGCCCGGCCTGGGGATAGAACATTCCCAGCCGGCCGTGGGCGTCGGCCGCCGCCAGGCGCCGGAGCACCCGGCCCCGCAGCACCCCGAGCACGCTCTCCTCCAGCCAGCCGCCGCTGTTGCGGGGCAGAACCAGGACCACCTCCGGGCCCTCCGGCTCGGCCAGGCGGCGGGCCAGGGCGTCGGCCACCGCCGGGGAGGTGAGGTACTGGTTCTCGATGTAGATGCTCCGCCGGGCCGCGGCCACGGCGTCCAGGTACAGGGCCTCCACCTCGCGCACCTCGCGGCGTCCCTTGTAGCTCGGCTCGGTGCGGGCAACGGCCACCTCCACCCCGGCCAGGTCCGGGGCCAGGCCGGCCGGCCAGGGGTCGCCGGGGGTCGGCGGGGGCGGGGCCAGGCGGCGGCCGGTGGCGCGCCGCCAGCGCTCGCGCACCAGTTTGCCCAGGCAGGCCGCGGCCGCGCCGTCCACGGCCATCTGCACGTCGTGGAACGGGCCGTAGGCCCGGCCGGTGGGCCCCACCCGCCGCGCGTCGTCCGGCCGGTGCTCCGGCGTGTCCCAGCGCCGCGTGGTGAGGTCCAGGCCGCCCACGAAGGCCACCTTGTCGTCCACCACCACGATCTTCTGGTGGTGGGACGCGCCCAGGGGATGTTCGGAGTCCATGTGCACCCGCACCCGGCGGTTGGTCTCCAGGTCCAGGTGGAACAGGGGCAGGGGCTGGCGCTCCAGGGCGAAGACCATGGCGAAGTCCCAGGCCAGCACGTGGATGCGCAGCTCCCGGTTCCGCCTGGCCAGATGCTCCAGCAACGGGCCCAGGGTCGTGGGGTGCCCGTGCTCCCGGCCGTCGCGCACGAGCTCCACCCGGCTGTCCACGTCCCAGCCCACCACCATGATGGAGCGCTCGGCCGCAAGCAGGGATTCGGCCAGGGCGGCGAAATAGGCCGCGCCGTCCACCAGGAAGGCGACGCGTTCGGCGCGGGGCGTGCGCCAGCAGTTGCGGCCGGGGGAGAGAATGCGGGGCATGGCGCGTCCTAGCGGCCGCGCCGCAGGCGGGCGGGCCGGGGACGCCACCGTACACCCTCCGCTTTCCCCGGGCAAATGGCCCGGGCGGGCGGGATCAGGCTTCGACCAGCATGAGCATGCCTTCGGGATCGTACACCGGGTCCAGGGCGGTCTTGTAGACCCGCAGGGACAGGTAGTGGGCGCACTCCAGGCAGGTCCGCCGGCTGCGGCAGAAGTGGCCCATGAGGCTTCTCACCTCGGGGTTGTCGCTGCCCTTGAACGCCTGGTGAAAGGGACATTCGGCCTTGTACTCGCATCCGAATTCCATGGCGCACCTCCGGTCGACGACTGCGGACCCCCCGGGAGGGGGAGTCCCCATTCTGTCCTGTAACCGCATCCGGAGGGACTGGAAAGTTTTTTTTGAACCTTCGGGTAAAAAAACCGATGTGCCCGGAGGGCGCGGAAGACGGGGCCGCTGTTCAGCGGCTCTTGAGAAAGGCGGCGATCTTGAGGTCCTCGCCAAGGATGTGGCCGATGAGCCAGTCCTTGAGAAAGGAGCGGACCTCGGCCGGCTCCGGGGCGTGCTGCTGGTAGAGTTGCCGCTGGTAGAGCTTGACCTGCTTGGTCAACTGGTTGTGGACCGCCCGGTGCGCATCCAGTTCCGGGTAGCCCACGCGCTCCATGAGCCCCTCCTCGGCCGTGAAATGCCGGACCGTATAGTCCCGCAACTGGGCCATGAGCTTGGCCACGGCTTTCTGCCCCTGGCCGCGGCGCACCGCCTTCACCAGGTCGTTGCAGTACCCGATCAGGGCCTGGTGCTGGTCGTCGATCTCCGCCACGCCCAGGCTCAGCCGGCGGTCCCAGCGCAGGGCCGGCTCGTCCGGTGCGGACTGGGCCGCGGTCCCGGGCTTGGCCGCCGCCCCGCCCAGGTTGGCCGGCGCGTATTTCTTGACGCCCATGGTCTTCTCCTTGCGCCCGCCATAGCACAGCCGGCGGGCCAGGAAAAGGCTCCGGCCGCAGTCAGGCCAGGAGCACGGGCTTGAGGCGGCGGGAGAGGGCCTTCCAGCGCTCCCGGGCCGTGGCCAGGCGCGACTCGTCGCGCAGGCGCAGGGTCTCGCGCAGGGTCAGGGTGGCGTCGTGCAGCATGGACAGCGCGGTGTAGAGCCAGGTGGCCTTCTCCTGGGCGGGCATGTCGTTCCTGACCGCCATGCGGAAGCGGCCGCCCCCCAGGGGGGCCAGGTGCCGGGCCTCCAGGGCGTCCAGGTTGTTGTGGGCGTGGGAGCAGAGCTTGGCGTAGATGGAGGCGTAGAACTCCTCCATGCCCGCCATCTTGAAGCGGTCCTTGACCCGGATGTGGCCCGCGCCCTGGGCCGTGATGTCCTTGAGCTTTCCCTTGAGCTCGTCGCGGTAGGCCGCGAAGTCCTCGGACGCGGCGAACGGGGCCAGCTTGGGCACCGAGGCCACCCCGGAGCAGAAGGTCAGGGACTGGCTGTAGTAGGAGTGCTCGATGTAGGCCAGGTAGCCCCGGTCCCGGGAGAGGTTCACGAAGTCCACCATGGCCTCGGCGTAGGCGCGCAGCACGATGGGCGCGACCCACCAGGAGCGGCTGCGGTACAGGGCCACGATGCCGGAGCAGAAGTCCAGGAACGAGCAGTACATGGCCACCAGGGCGTAGTGCTGCACGTCCTCGGGGTCGAAGTCCAGCTCGTCCAGGCCCGCGGCATAGGCGTCCACCACGGCCGCGGCCTGCTTGAGCAGCTTCTTCTCGTCCAGCCCGAATTCTTGCATACCCGGCAACCTAGCACAGCCCCCCGCCCCCCGGAACCCCCTGGCCGGAACGGCCTTGACCCGGGCGCGCTCCTGCACTAGTATTTGCACACCCGGAACAGGACGGCGAACCTGGAGGCCGGTACCGGCCGCAGCTCCGGCTGCGGCTCGCTGTTTTTTTTGTTGCCGTCCGCCGGAGCAACCCGAAAACAACGACGGAGACGGATATGGAAAGCATTCCCATCTCGGTGCAGGGCTTCGAGAAGATCAAGCTGGAACTGGACAAGCTCAAGGCCGAGCGGCCCGAGGTCATCCAGGCCATCAAGGAGGCGCGGGAGGAAGGCGACCTGCGCGAGAACGGCGGCTACGAAGCGGCCCGCGACCGCCAGGGCATGCTGGAGGCGCGCATCAACTACATCGAATCGCGCATGCACCGGTTCAACGTCATCGATCTCAAGACCCTGGACGGCGAGAAGGTCACCTTCGGGGCCACGGTGGAGATCGAGGACCTGGACTCGGGCGAGCGCAAGCGTTTCACCCTGCTGGGGCCCGACGAGGCGGACTTCAACAACGGCACCATCTCGGTCCTCTCCCCGGTGGCCCGCGCCCTGCTCGGCAAGTACGAGGGCGACGAGGTCCTGGTCGAGGCCCCCAAGGGCCAGATCAACTACGAGATCGTGTCCGTGGCCTTCAACGGCAACGGCAACTAGCCGAACCTACCCCAACGCAAAAGCGCCCCGCCGGAAGACCCGGCGGGGCGCTTTCGTTTTCCCAGCCGGACAGGATCGGGCTAATCCCCATCTTCCGGGTATCACGCTTGACGTGACACCATCCGCGACCTATCATGTTCCCATGATCCGTTCGTTCCGATGCCGGGAGACCGAGCGCATATTCCTTCAGGAGCGCTCGCGGCGGTTTCCTCCCGGCATCCAGGGTGCGGCGTTGCGCAAGCTGCTGATGCTCCATGCGGCCGACGCGCTGGAGGATCTGCGCTTTCCCCCGGGCAACCGGCTGGAAGCGCTCAAGGCCGACCGCACCGGCCAGTTCAGCATCCGGGTCAACGCCCAATACCGCATCTGCTTCACCTGGCGGAACGGCGAGGCCCACGATGTGGAACTGGTGGATTACCACTAGAGGAGACGCACCATGCCCAGCGACCGACTGCCCCTGGTCACGCCCGGCGAGATTCTGCTGGAGGAGTTCCTGAAGCCCCTGGGACTGAGCCAGAACCGGCTGGGACGGGACCTGAACGTGCCGGCCCAGCGCGTGAGCCAGATCGTGCGCGGCAAGCGGGCCATCACCACCGACACCGCCCTGCGCCTGGCCGCCTATTTCGGCACCACCCCGCAATTCTGGCTCAACCTCCAGACCGAATACGACCTGCGCCTGGCCGCGGAAACTCGCCACACCGAGCAGGTCCGCCGCGAGGTGCGCCGCCTGGAGCAGACCGCGGCATAACCCGCTCCCCGGTGGCCCGCGCCCTGCTCGGCAAGTACGAGGGCGACGAGGCTACGGTGGAGGCCCCCAAGAGCCAGATCATCGACGAGATCGTGTCCGTGGCCTTCAACGGCAACGGCACGGCAACGGCAACTAGCCGGCCCGAACGAACGAGAGAGCGCCCCGCCGGGTCTTCCCGGCGGGGCGCTTTGTATTATTCAGTAGTGAAACCGGCAGGAAAACACCACCACCGCCTCGCCGTCGAGCTGGTAGACGAGGCGGTGTTCTGAACTGATTCGCCTTGACCATTTGCCGGCAAGGTCGAACTTGAGGGCTTCGGGCTTGCCCAGGCCGGTGAAGGGGGTGCGCTGGATGTCGCGCAGCAACGTGTTGATGCGCTTGAGGATGGCCTTGTCCGTGGCCTGCCAGTAGAGGTACTCGTCCCAGGCGTGGGGGGTGAAGACCAGCCGCCTCATTCGTCCAGGAGCTCCCTCTCCTTGGCCTTGCCCTCCTCGTACTGCCGGATGCTCTCGCGTAGCCGCGCGGCATTGGCCGGGGTGCTCAAGAGATACCCGGTCTCCTGCATGGCGTTATAGTCGTCCAGGGAGACCATCACCACCGGCCGCCCCCCCCTCCGGGTCACTACCACCGGCTCGTGGCTGTCGCACACCCGCTCCATGGTCTCCACCATGGTCTTGCGCGCCGCGGAATAGGAAATCACGTCCATGGATGCCTCCTTAACCTTGTACAACTCATTGTACAACACCATTCCCACCTGTCAAGCCCGGGCCAGCCGGCCAAAGAAAACGCCCCGCAGCGCAACCAGCGCCACAGGGCGTACTGCCTCAAATGGCCTACCTTCCGCGCTAGCGGTCCACCATGGCCATGAACTTGTCGGAGTAGCGCGCGCCGGAGACGTGGCCCAGGGCGGCGTCCAGGGTCGCCATGTGGGCGGCGTCCAGCTTGATGCCTGCCGCGGCCACGTTCTCTTCCAGGTACGTCCGGCGCTTGGTGCCGGGGATGGGCACGATGTCGTCGCCCTTGTGCAGGAGCCAGGCCAGGGCCACCTGGCCGGGCTTCACGCCCAGGGCCGCGGCCACCTCCTGCACCTTCCTTGCTGCGGCCAGGTTGGCGTCGAAGTTCGCGCCCATGTAGCGCGGGTCGTTGTGGCGGAAGTCCGTGTCCGGGTACTCCTCGGCGCGCTTCACGTCGCCCGCCAGGAAGCCCCGGCCCAGGGGCGCGAAGGGCACCAGGCCGATGCCCAGCTCGCGCAGGGCCGGGAGGAACTCGGGCTCCAGGTTGCGCTCCCACAGGGAGTACTCGCTCTGCAGCGCGGATACCGGATGCACCGCGTGGGCGCGCCGGATGTTGGCCAGGCCGGCCTCGGACAGGCCGAAGTA
>DKEU01000065.1:0-8162 GCA_002452635.1 Desulfovibrionaceae bacterium UBA6814
CAGGGCCTCCCACTGTTCCGGGGCAAGCTCGAACCGCCGTTGGTCGAGCAACACGTCCTCCGCCGCGGCCGCGGCGGTCTCCAGGATGAAGGCCGAGCGGCTCTTGCCCAGGACCCGGGCCGCCCGGTCGATGGCGTCGCGCTGCGCCGGCGGGATGCGGATGTTGATGGATGCGGTGGCGGCCATGGCGTTCTCCTGGTGAGGAGAGTACCAGGTCCGGGGCGATTGTCAATACATTGTGTATACGACGGATCGAGTCGACAAAAAACCCGGCCGGAGCCGGGTTGTTTGCTTGCTGGAGCGGGAGACGGGATTTGAACNNCACTCTACCACTGAGTTACTCCCGCCCGGGAGGACCGCACTCTTAAACCCGCGTCGCAGGGGGTGTCAAGCGCAAGTTGCGGGGGAGGAGGAAATTCATCCGCCAGGACGCCGCCAGGCCAGGTGGCGAACCCCGGGCAGGGCCCGGAAGGGCAGGCCGCGCTCCACCCCGCCCAGCACCGCGTCCGGGTCCTCGGCCGCGCATCCGGCCAGCACCGTGACCCCGAAATCGAACAGGCAGGACGCGAAGGGCGTGCTCGGCCCCAGCAGGATGACCTCGGCCCCGGGCCGCAGCAGGGCCAGGAGCCCGGCCAGGGTGTGGTTCAGCAGGGTGGTGGCGGTGATGGCCGCCAGGTCCGCCCGGGGCAGCACGTCCCGGGCCGCGGCGGCCGGCAGGTCGCCGGGCCGGGGGGACAGCTCCAGCACGTCCAGGGCCGCGAACCGGTCGGCCATGCGCTCCACGAAGGGAAAATGCCCCACCACCACCGCCCGCTTGCCCGCGCCCCGGGCCAGGAGCAGGTCCTGCCCCTTGGCCGGCGCGGCGTCGGCCGGGGGCGGGAGCAGGGCGTTCATGGCGGCCAGGGCCAGGGACCGGGCCAGGGGGAAGGGCTCGGGGTTGCGGGGGAGGAGCCGGGCCAGGCCGTGCAGGCTGTCCGGCAGCGGGGGCAGGGCGGGGGGGACGGGGCTGCCGTGGGCGTCGCTGCGCGAGGCCAGGCCCAGGGCGGCGTCCTGCGCGCCGCCGGCGCGCACCGCCACCAGGTGCCCGCCCACCAGCGCCGCGCCCAGGGGCGCGTCGGGCCGGTCCAGGGCCTGGGCCAGCAGGGCGTCCAGCAGGGCGTCCAGGGGGGATGCATCCATAGAGTGGAACCTCGGGTAGTGCGCCCGGGCCGGTCCCGGGCGCGTCGCCCCCAGGGTAACGGCCTCGGAAGCCCGGGGCAAGCGCACCTTGACAGGCGGCCCCAGGACTTTACTTTTGCAGGTTAGATGAGGTAAGGAGCCTGCTTTATCTCGGCTGGGGATATCTCCCCGGCACTCGGAGGATCAGATGGACCCCAAAGACCTGGAAATGTTCCGCCAGTTGCTCAATGGGATGCTGGACGACATCCTGCGCAAGGGCGAGGAAACCCTGGAGGACATGACGGATACCCGCGAGGTCTACGCCGACCCCGCGGACCGGGCCACGGCCGAGTCCGATCGTTCCTTCACCCTTCGCCTGCGCGACCGTGAGCGCAAGCTCATCAAGAAGATCCAGGAGGCCATCCAGCGTCTGGAGGACGGCACCTACGGCATCTGCGAGGAGTGCGGGGACGAGATCGGCGTGCCGCGGCTCAAGGCCCGGCCCGTGACTACCCTGTGCATCGCCTGCAAGAGCCGGCAGGAAGAAGAAGAATCCATGCGCGGGGACTAGCGCCCGCGCCTTTCCCGGCCCCGCATGGATGCCGGATTTTTCCACTGCCTGGCCCGCGAGTTCGCCCCCGAACTCGCGGGCCGGCGTTTGATGAAGGCCTTCGACCCGGCCCCGGACGCCCTGGCCCTGGAACTGGGGCCGGGCGGCCGGGGCCGCTACGTCATGCTGCGCTGGCACGGCCGCGACCCGGCCCTGTATCTGGCCTCGGCCAAGCCCGCCGCCGCGGCCGCGCCCACGGCCCGGACCATGTGGCTGCGCAAGCGCCTGTCCGGCCGCCGCGTCCTGGACGTTTCCAGCCACTGGCCCGGCCGCTGCCTGGCCCTGCACCTGTCTCCCGCGGCCGAATTCCCGGGCCTGGACTGGCTGCTCCTGGACCTGCGCGCCGGCGCGTCCCTGGCCGCCGAACTGCCCGAGGGTTTCGGGGAGGAACCGGCCTGGCCGGACCTGGACCGCATCCTGGCCGATCCCGAGGTCTGGCGGGAGTTCCCCCACGTGGGGCCGGCCCTGCGCCGCACCCTGGCGGCCATCCCGGGAGACGACGCGGCGGCGCTCCTGGCCCGGGTGGCCGCCGGCAGGTGCCCCATCTTCTACGTCTACGGGACCGAGGCCCTGGCCTGGCCCCTGCCGGAAACCCTGGCGGAGGGGCGGCAGCCGCAGCGGTTCGCCAGCGCCCTGGACGCGGCCGAGGCCGCGGGCCAGGCCATGCTCTTCCCCTACCTGGAGGCCGCGGCCCGGGCCGAGGCCGACTCCGCGGCCAAGGCCGAGGCCAAGCGCCTGCGCCGCGCCCTGCAACACCTGGAGCGCGACCAGGAGCGCCTGGCCGGGCTGGCCGCGCTCGCGGAATCCGGGGAGCGGCTCAAGCTCGTCATCGGGCAACACGGCTCCGACGCCCGGCTGGCCCGGGTGGCCGTGCCTCTGCCCCCTTCGGGCGAGGGGAAGGGCGGGGGGGAGGCGCTTGTCGAGCTGGACTCCCGCCTGACCCTGGCCGGCAACATGGAGCGCTTCTTCCGCCTGGCGGCCAAGGGCCGGCGCGGCCTGGCCCACCTGGCCGCGCGCCGGGAGGAGCTGCTGCGCCGCTCGGCCGAGCTGGCCGCCGGGGCCGCGCCCCTGCGGCCTGTCCCCCTGCGGTCCGGCAAGGAGGATCGGCCCCGGCCCCGCGCCAAGGCCGCGCCCTCGGCCAAGGCCGAGCCCTTTGCCCGCTTCGTGACTGTGGACGGATTCACGGTGCTGCGGGGCAAGAACGCCAAGGCCAACCACGCCCTGCTCTCCCGGGTGGCCGGGCACGACCTGTGGCTCCACGCGGCCCAGGGGCCCTCGGCCCACGTGGTGCTGCGCCGCGACCACCCCGGGGTGGAGGTGCCGGAGCAAAGCCTCGTGCAGGCCGCGGCCCTGTGCGCCAACAAGAGCGCGGGCGCGGCCGACGCCCGGGTGGAGGTCATGGTGGCCGAGGTGCGCCACGTGCGCAAGGTCAAGGGCCTGGCCCCGGGCACCGTGCGGGTGGACAAGGTCTGGCGCGTGCTCGCCGTGTCCCCGGACCCGGGCCTGGAAGCCTCCCTTGCCAGCCAAAGTTCATGATTCTGAAGGGTTGGGTGAGATTGGACGGGACCGTACAAACCGGGTATACCGGGGCCGGGTCAAGGCAGGAATGGGGGGTTCCCGCATGATCAAGACGCGCTGTCTGGAGCGGTTCCTGGAGTTCGACGACGGCCAGTTGGCCAACGAGCTCTTCGGCCCCCAGGGCGAGAACCTGAGGCGCATCGGCGAGCGGTGCGGCGTTTCGGCCCAGTCCCGCGGCAGCAAGGTCATCCTGGCGGCCGAGGACGAGGCCGGCCTGTCCGTGGCCGAGAGCGCGCTCATCCAACTCTACGGCCAGCTCCGCGCCGGCCGCAAGGTCTATCCCCAGGACGTGGAGCGGGCCCTCACCGTGCTCTCCCGGGAGCCCTCGGCCCAGTTGGAGGAGGTCTTCCGCGAGGAGGTCTTCGCCGTGGCCCCGCGCCGCACCGTGGCGCCCAAGAGCCAGAACCAGCGGGTCTACCTGGAGGCCGTCCGGAGCAGCGACCTGACCTTCGGCATCGGCCCGGCGGGCACGGGCAAGACCTACCTGGCCGTGGCCATGGCGGTGCAGGCCCTGACCTCCCGCCAGGTGCAGCGGCTCATCCTCACCCGGCCCGCGGTGGAGGCCGGCGAGAAGCTGGGGTTCTTGCCCGGGGACCTGGCCGAGAAGATCAATCCCTATTTGCGGCCGCTCTACGACGCCCTGCACGACCTCCTGGACTTCCGCCGGGTGCAGGACATGCTGGCCACCGGGGTCATCGAGGTGGCTCCCCTGGCCTTCATGCGCGGCCGCACCCTGAACGAGGCCTTCATCATCCTGGACGAGGCCCAGAACACCACCCCCGAGCAAATGAAGATGTTCCTGACCCGGCTGGGCTTCGGCTCCAAGGCCGTGGTCACCGGCGACGTGACCCAGATCGACCTGCCCAGCCACGCCAAGTCCGGCCTGGTGCAGGCGGTGAAGGTCCTGGACGGGGTGGAGGGCGTGTCCTTCATCCACTTCAACGACGCAGACGTGATCCGCCACCCCCTGGTGGGCAGGATCGTGCAGGCCTATGAACGTAGTGAAACGGCTGCTGGGCGGCGCTGAGCCCAAGCCCCAGACCACGGCCGCCAAGGGCGGCAAGCCGGCCAAGGCCCAGGCCCGGCCGGCCTCTCCGGCCGCGGTCCTGAGCGCCCGGCCCCTGCCCGCCTGGCTGCTGTACGCCGCGGTGCTGGCCTTCCTGGCGCTGTTGGCCGGGCTGGATCTCACCCCCCGGCCCCGGGTCTTCCTCAAGGGCGAGGTGGCCGGCCAGGACGTGACCGCGGACGTGGACTTCCTGGTGGAGGACACCGAGGCCACCCGCCTGCGCCGCCTCCAGGTGGTGGAGGCCCAGCCCCCGGTCTTCGACCTCTCGCCCGAGGGCTATTCCGCCCTGGAGGACGGGGTCTACCAGGTCTTCGCCAAGGCCAACTCGGCCGGCGCGGACCTGGAGAAGCTGCGCTGGAGCATCGGCGAGGACCTGAACGCCGAGGTCTCCACCGCCACCCTCCAGGCCTGGCGGCAGGAGGAGTTCCAGAACCTGGTGCTGGGCCGGGTGCTGCCCTGGCTGCGCGACCACCTGGCCGCGGGCGTGGTGGCCGACGCCGCCTCCCTGCGCTCCTTCCCCAACGGCATCATGGTCCGCGACCTGGCCTCGGGCATGGAGACCCTGCGCGTGGACCTGGCCACGGTGCCCGACCTGGAGCGCCTCAAGCACGACCTGGAGGGCTTCTTGCGCGGCGAGCTCAAGAAGCCCCTGCCCGTGCGCCGGCACATAGCCCTGCTGGTGTCCCCGCTGCTGGCTCCCAGCCTGGGCGCCAACCCCGAGGAGACCAAGGTGCGCAAGGCCCGCGCCTCCCAGACCGTGGAGCCGGCCTACATCCGGGTCAAGCGCGGGGAGATCATCGTGCGCGAGGGCGAGGCCGTGACCCAGGAGCAGCAGCTCAAGCTCCAGGCCCTCATGACCCGCAGCCCGGAGCACTTCAAGCCCGGCCGCAGCGTGAGCCTGTTCGTGCTCTGCGGCCTGCTCTCCCTGGGCGTGCCCCTGGCGGTCAAGGCCCGGCTGCTGCCGCCCCTGTCCTCCCGGGACCTGGCGCTCCTCTCCGTGCTGATCCTGACCTTCGGCCTGCTGGCCAAGTTCCTGGCCCAGGTGGAGGCCCCCCTGTCCCGGGGCCTGGGGCTCAAGGTGGAGGACATGTTCCCCTTCAGCCTGCCCCTGGCCGGGTTCGCGGGCACCCTGGGCCTGTTCTTCCCCCACGTGGTGGGGGTCACGGCCGGGCTCATCCTGTCGCTCCTCGGGGTGCAGCTCCTGGGCGGCGGGGTGGGGCTGTTCGCCTTCCACTTCATCTCGGCCATGGTCTACGTGTACGTGGTCAAGCATGCCCAGAGCCGCACCGACCTCCTGAAGACCGTGTTCCCCCTGGCCGCGGTCATGGTCCTGGCCTGGATCGGGGTGGGCGCCGGCCAGGTGCACGGCCCGGCGCTCATGGCCGCGGGCGCGGCCTACGCCCTGGTGGGCGCGCTCATGTCCCTGCTCGTGGTGCTGGCCCTGTCGCCCATCGTGGAGCTCCTCTTCGGCTACACCTCGCGCTTCAAGCTCATGGAGCTCATGAGCCTGGAGCAGCCGCTGTTGCAGCAGCTCATGGTGGCCGCGCCCGGCACCTACCACCACTCCCTCATCCTCTCCAACATGGTGGAGGCCGGGTCCCGGGCCATCGGGGCCAACCACCTGCTGGCCCGGGTGGCGGCCCTGTACCACGACATCGGCAAGCTCAAGAACCCGCAGTACTTCATCGAGAACCAGGGCGGCCGGGAGAACAAGCACGACAAGCTGGCCCCCTCCATGAGCGCGCTCATCCTCATCTCCCACGTGAAGAAGGGCGTGGAGCTGGCCCGGGAGCACAAGCTGGGCCGCGAGATCGAGGACCTCATCGGCCAGCACCACGGCGCCACGCTCATCTCCTACTTCTACCACAAGGCCGAGGAACAGGCCCGGGCCAAGGGCGAGGAGCCGCCGCGCGAGGAGGAGTACCGCTATCCCGGGCCCAAGCCCCAGACCAAGGAGGCGGGCCTGTTGCTCATCGCCGACGCCATCGAGGCCTCCTCGCGGGTGCTGGTGGACCCCACCCCCAGCCGGCTCAAGGGCCACATCGAGACCATCGTGAAAAAGGTCTTCGCCGACGGCCAGCTGGACGAGTCCGAGCTGACCCTCAAGGACCTGCACCTGCTCTCCGAAGCCTTTCTGCGCATCCTCACCGGCATCTTCCACCAGCGCATCGAGTACCCCGGCGGCAAGCCGGACAAGGCCAAGGCCGGCAAGCCCGGGGCCGAGGACACGGCCGCGGCCCAGGCCGCAGCCGAGGCCGGCCGCGCGGTGGACCGGGGCCAGGTGCTCACCTTCCCGCGCTCCCGGGGCGAGGGATGAGCCAGGACCGGTCCGACGGCTGCTCCCGGGGCCTGATCATGGCCGCGGTGCGCTGTCCGCCCCGGCCCGGGCTGCCCGCCTGCCGCGAGGACCTGGTCCGCCGCACGCAGCGGCTCATGGCCGCCCTGGGCCTGGCCGGCCGCTGCGTGGAGGCCACCCTGGTGGGGGACCGGGAGATGGCCCGCCTGAACGCCGACTTCCTGGGCCTGCCCGGGCCCACCAACGTGCTCTCCTTCGAGGCCGGGGCCGGGACCGGGGATGACGCCGGGGTGCAGGGCGGCTACCTGGGCGAGGTGGTGGTCAGCGGGGACACCTGCATCCGCGAGGCCCAGCTCTACGGCCAGGACCCCTCGCAACACTTCGACCGCCTGCTTGGGCACGGCCTGCTGCACCTGGCCGGCTACCCCCACGGCCCGGCCATGGACGCGCTCCTGGATGCGGCCCTGGCCGGCTCCGCCCCGGACCAAACCGCCGCCTAGCGCCGCCCGGCCGGCCCTTTACATCCCTTCCCCGGGTGAGTAGAAATGCTCTTTTCCCCGCCGCGCCTGGCGGGACGGCATTTCCCGTGTGAGGAAACCATGACCAGACACTTCCTGCGCATCCTGGACCTGGATCGGACCGCGGCCCACGGCCTGCTGGACCGGGCCGGGGAGATGAAGCGCACCCGGCACCAGGGCCAGTGCATGGCCGGCAAGGCCGCCATCATGCTGTTCGAGAAGGCCTCCACTCGCACCCGGGTCTCCTTCGAGATGGCGGTGCGGGAGCTGGGCGGCTCCGCCATCTTCATGACCACCCGCGAGTCCCAGCTGGGCCGCTCCGAGCCCCTGTCCGACACCGCCCGGGTGCTGTCCCGCTACGTGGACTGCATGATCGTGCGCACCTTCGGCCAGACCAAGCTGGACGAGCTGGCGTACTACGCCTCCATCCCGGTGGTGAACGCCCTGTCCGACGACCACCACCCCTGCCAGGTCATGAGCGACGTGCTGACCATGGCCGAGGTGAAGCCCGACCTGGAGAACGTCCGGGTGGCCTGGGTGGGCGACGGCAACAACATGGCCCAGAGCCTCATGGAGGCCGCGGTGCACTTCCCCTTCGAGCTGCGCCTGGCCACGCCCGAGGGCTACGACCCGGACCCCAACCTGGTGGCGGTGTGCCGCGAGGCCGGGGCCCGGCTCCTGCTCACCCGCGATCCCGAGGAGGCCGTGGACGGCGCGCACTTCGTGCACACCGACGTGTGGGCCTCCATGGGCCAGGAGGGCGAGGCCCTGGACCGCTCCCAGGTGTTCGCCGCCTACCAGGTCAACGAGGACCTCATGGCCGCGGCGGACCGCGAGGCCAGGTTCATGCACTGCCTGCCCGCCCACCGCGGGGAGGAGGTGAGCCAGGAGGTCATGGACGGCCCGCGCTCCATCGTCTGGGACCAGGCCGAGAAC
>DKEU01000065.1:8216-11422 GCA_002452635.1 Desulfovibrionaceae bacterium UBA6814
GTCCTGGCCTATTCCGGCGGCCTGGACACCTCGGTCATCCTCAAGTGGATCAAGCAGACCTATAAGTGCGACGTGGTCACCCTGACCTGCGACCTGGGCCAGGAGGAGGAGCTGGACGGCCTGGAGGAGAAGGCCCACAAGACCGGCGCGGTCAAGGCCTACATCGAGGACGTGCGCCTGGAGTTCGCCCGGGACTTCGTGTTCCCCATGCTCCGCGCCGCCGCCCTGTACGAGGGACGTTACCTGCTCGGCACCTCCATCGCCCGGCCCCTCATCGCCAAGAAGCTGGTGGACGTGGCCCGGGCCGAGAACGCCCAGGCCGTGGCCCACGGCGCCACGGGCAAGGGCAACGACCAGGTGCGCTTCGAGCTCACCACCATGGCCCTGGCCCCGGACCTCAGGACCATCGCGCCCTGGCGCGAGTGGGCCTTCGCGTCGCGCTCGGACCTGGAGGCGTTCGCCAAGAAGAACGACATCCCGGTGGCCAAGGCCGGGGGCAAGGGCTATTCCTGCGACCGCAACCTGCTGCACCTGTCTTTCGAGGGCTGCGAGCTGGAGGACCCGGGCCTGGCCCCGGAGGCCGGCTCCTACCTCCTGGCCGTGCGGCCCGAGGACGCGCCGGACAAGGCCGAAGAGGTCACGATTGATTTCAAGAACGGCGACCCCGTGGCCGTGAACGGCAAGAAGATGCAGCCCCACACCCTGATCCGCGCCCTGAACAGGCTGGGCGGCAAGCACGGCGTGGGCCGGCTGGACATGGTGGAGAACCGCTTCGTGGGCATGAAGTCCCGGGGCGTGTACGAGACCCCGGGCGGCACCATCATCCAGGCCGCGCGCCGCGACCTGGAGGGCCTGACCATGGACCGCGAGGTGCTGCACCTGCGCGACTCCCTGGTGCCGCGCTACGCGGAGATGGTCTACTACGGCTTCTGGTACAGCCCGGAGCGCGAGTGCCTGCAGGCCCTCATGGACAAGGCCGCGGCCACGCTGACCGGGTCCGTGACCCTCAAGCTCTACAAGGGCGGGGTCTGGCCCCTGGCGCGCACCTCGCCCAACTCCCTGTACCGCATGGACCTGGCCACCTTCGAGAAGGACCAGGTCTACAACCAGGCCGACGCCACCGGGTTCATCCGGCTGGCCGGCCTGCGCATTCGCGGCTACCAGGCCGGGAAGGCGGGGAAATAGCATGGCCAAAGGCGCGAAGCCCTGGGGTGGACGGTTCGGCGGCAGGACCGCCGCCTCCACCGAGGAGTACACCTGCTCCCTGGACGTGGACCGGGCCCTGTGGGCCGAGGACATCGCCGGGTCCATGGCCCACGCCCGCATGCTGGCGGCCCGGGGCATCCTCAGCGCCGAGGAGGCCGAGCGCCTGGTGGACGGCCTGCTGGCCGTGCGCCGGGAGATCGAGGACGGCACCTTCGCCTGGGACCCCTCCCTGGAAGACGTGCACATGAACGTGGAGGCCCGGCTCACCGAGCTGGCCGGCCCGGTGGGCGGCAAGCTGCACACCGGCCGCTCCCGCAACGACCAGGTGGCCCTGGACTTTCGGCTGCATGTGTCCCGCCGCCTGGCCGAGTGGGACGGCCTGTTGCGTCGCCTGGTCAAGGTCATCCTGGACCGGGCCGCGGAGCACAGGGAGACGCTCCTGCCCGGCTGCACCCATCTGCAGCCCGCCCAGCCCGTGAGCCTGGCCCAGCACCTGCTGGCCTACGCCTGGATGCTGCGCCGCGACGCGGAGCGGGTGGCGGACTGCCAGAAACGGGTCAGGGTCTCGCCCCTGGGGGCCGCGGCCCTGGCCGGCACCACGCACAACCTGGATCCCGCGGCCGTGGCCCGGGACCTGGGCCTGGCCGCCACCTTCGGCAACAGCATGGACGCGGTGTCCGACCGGGACTTCGCCTGCGAGGCCCTGTTCTGCGCGTCGCTCGCCATGATGCACCTGTCGCGGCTGTGCGAGGAGATCATCCTGTGGGCCAACCCGGCCTTCGGGTTCGTGCGCCTGCCCGACGCCTTCGCCACCGGCTCCTCCATCATGCCCCAGAAGAAGAACCCGGACGTGGCCGAGATCATGCGCGGCAAGACCGGCCGGGTCTACGGCGCGCTCATCTCCCTGCTCACGGTCATGAAGGGCCTGCCCCTGACCTACAACCGGGACCTGCAGGAGGACAAGGAGCCGTTCCTGGACGCCGACGCCACGGTGCGCGCCTCCCTGTCCATCATGGCCGACATGCTGGGGGTGCTGGGCTTCGACCCGGAGCGCATGCGCGCGGCCCTGGCCCGGGGCTTCGTCAACGCCACCGAGCTGGCCGATTATCTGGTACGAAAGGGCATGCCCTTCCGCGAGGCGCACCACGTGACCGGCGCGGCCGTGGCCCACGCCGAGAAGGCGGGCAAGGGCCTGGAGGACCTCGGCCTGGACGAGCTGCGGGGATTCTCCGAGCGCATCGGGGAGGACGTGTTCCCGGCCCTGGACTTCGGCCAGGCCGTGGCCCGTCGCCTGACCCCGGGCGGCACCGGGCCGGATTCGGTGGCCGCCCAGCTGGCGGAACTCGCGGCCTGGGTGGTGGAGACCGTCCCGGCGGCCGGTCCGCGGCAGGGCACCCTGTTTTAAGAATGTCGGGAAATTTTCGGGAAATGCCCGGGAAACCTTGCCCCCGGCACGGTCGGGACTTATAAAGGGAACCAAACGCGGCCCCAAGGGCCGAACCGGAGCCATACCTTGAATTCATTCGCCAAGAATCTCTTCCTGTGGGCGGCCATCTCCCTGGTCATGGTCGTCCTGTTCAATCTTTTCAACCAGCCCCAGTCGCCCAGCGCCAGATTCTCCTATTCCGAGTTCGTCCAGAAGGTGACCTCCGGCGAGGTGGTTTCGGTCAAGATTCAGGGCCGCAGGATCAGCGGCGTGACCTCCGACGGCAGCAAGTTCATGACCTACACCCCGGAGGATCCGGGCATGGTGGGCATGCTCATGCAGAACAAGGTGCAGGTCATGGCCGAGCCCGAGGAGGAGTCGCCCTGGTACATGACGCTGCTCATCTCCTGGTTCCCCATGCTGCTTCTCGTCGGCGTGTGGATCTTTTTCATGCGCCAGATGCAAAACGGCAGCGGCCGGGCCATGTCCTTCGGCCGGTCCCGGGCCCGGATGATCTCCCAGGAACAGACCAAAATCACCTTCGAGGACGTGGCCGGGGTGGACGAGGCCAAGG
>DKEU01000185.1:0-1229 GCA_002452635.1 Desulfovibrionaceae bacterium UBA6814
CCAAGGCCGAGAACGACGCCCTGGCCCGGGAAGCCTACAAGTACTGCCGCCGCTGCATCTTCGAGCGCGAGCTGGACATGAAGCTGGTGGATGTGGAGGTCTTCTTCGACCGCTCCAAGATGGTCTTCTATTTCACCGCGCCGGGCCGCATCGACTTCCGCGAGCTGGTCAAGGACCTGGTCAAGGCCTACCGCACCCGCATCGAGCTTCGGCAGATCGGGGTGCGGCACGAGACCCAGATGATCGGGGCGGTGGGCAACTGCGGCATGGTCTGCTGCTGCCGCCGCTACATGCGCAAGTTCGTGCCGGTGACCATCAAGATGGCCAAGGAGCAGAACCTGTTCCTGAACCCCACCAAGATTTCGGGGATCTGCGGCCGGCTGCTCTGCTGCCTGGCCTTCGAGGAGAAGAACTACGAGGAGTTCTACCGGCAGTGCCCCAAGATCGGCAAGCGCCTGGACACGGACATGGGCGTGGTCAAGGTGCTGCGCGCCAATTTCTTCCGGGGCACGCTCTCGGTGCTGCCGGAGTACGGCGAGGAGAAGGAGTTCACGGTCGAGGAGTGGAAGGCCCTGAACCCGCGCCGCTACGATCCCCAGGCCCAGCCGCGGCGGCCCGCTCCGGCTCCGGAGGGGCCGGCCCCGGCCCCGGCCGAGGCCCGGGAGCAGGGCGGGGATGCCGAGCGCCGCGGCCGGCCCGCGCCGCGCCGCCGCCCCGGCCGGGACCGCGGCCCGGCCCAGAACGGGGACCCGGCCCAGAACGGGGACCAGGCCCAGAACGGGGACCCGGTCCAGGGCGGGGATCCGGCCCAGAACGGCGACCCGGTCCAAAACGGCGAGCAGGCCCAGGGCGCAGCCCCGGACCAGGCCTCGGCCAGGGAACAGGACGGCGGCGAGCCGACGCGCCGCTCCCGGCCGCGCCGTCGCCGCAAGCGCCGGCCTCCCCGCGGGGAAGGCCAGTAGGCCGCCCCGGCGAAGGCCCTGCATCATTCCCCCGGCCCGCGGCCAGAACCGCAGCGGGCCGGACAACATTTGAGGACAGCCCGTGCAGCGCTACTACATCACCACCCCCATCTACTACGTCAACGCCCGGCCCCACCTGGGCCACGCCTATACGTCCATCGTGGCCGACAGCCTGTCCCGGTTCGCCAAGGCCATGGGCCAGGAGGCCTTTTTCCTCACCGGCACCGACGAGCACGGGGACAAGATCGTGGAGGCCGCGCACAAGGC
>DKEU01000185.1:1251-3192 GCA_002452635.1 Desulfovibrionaceae bacterium UBA6814
GCCCCGCCTGGGCGTGGAGAACGACGACTTCATCCGCACCACCGAGGAGCGGCACAAGCGCACGGTGCAGGCCGTGCTGCAGAAGGTCTACGACGCGGGCGACATCTACTTCGCCACCTACGGCGGCCACTACTGCTTCGGGTGCGAGCGCTTCTACACCGACAAGGAGCTGGTGGACGGCAAGTGCCCGGACCACGGGGTGGCCCCCACCTGGATCGAGGAGCAGAACTACTTCTTCCGCATGTCCAAGTACCAGGACTGGCTCAAGCAGCACATCCTGGACAACCCCGAGTTCATCCGGCCCGAGCGCTACCGCAGCGAGGTGCTCTCCATGCTGGACATGGGCGTGCTGGAGGACCTGTGCATCTCCCGGCCCAAGAGCCGCCTGACCTGGGGCATCGAGCTGCCCTTCGACGCCAACTACGTCACCTACGTGTGGTTCGACGCCCTGCTCAATTACGTCACCGCCCTGGACTGGCCCGACGGCGAGAAGTTCGCCAAGTTCTGGCCCGTGGCCCAGCACCTGGTGGCCAAGGACATCCTGAAGCCCCACGCCATCTTCTGGCCCACCATGCTCAAGGCCGCGGGCCTGCCCGTGTACGCCCACCTCAACGTGCACGGGTACTGGCTGGTCAAGGACACCAAGATGTCCAAGTCCCTGGGCAACGTGGTGGAGCCGGTGCGCCTGTCCGAGGTCTACGGCCTGGACGCCTTCCGCTACTTCCTCCTGCGCGAGATGCGCTTCGGGTCCGACGCCTCCTTCTCCGAGGACGCCCTGGTGGGCCGGCTCAACGCGGACCTGGCCAACGACCTGGGCAACCTCTTCTCCCGGGTGTTGTCCATGTGCGCCAAGTACTTCGGCGGCGCGGTCCCCACCCCCGGCGACCTGGTCGAGGAGGACCAGGCCCTCATGGGCCTGGGCCGCACCTCCCTGGAGAACTTCACCGCCCTGTTCCCGCGCTGCCGCTTCTCCATGGCCCTGGAGGCCCTGTGGGAGCTGGTGCGCGGCCTGAACAAGTACGTGGACGAGCAGGCCCCCTGGGCCCTGGCCAAGCAGGGCGACACCGCGCGCCTGGGCACGGTCGTGTACGTGCTCCTGGAGTGGATGCGCAAGGTGGCGGCCCATCTCTGGCCGGTGATGCCCGGCGCGGCCGAGGCCATGTACGGCCAACTGGGGCTGGCCCTGGACGGCCCGGGCCTGGACCTGGGGGCCGAGGCCGCGGCCTGGGGAGGGCTCAAGCCCGGCGGGGCCCTGGCCACGGCGTCCAACCTGTTCCCCCGCCTGGAGGTGGGCGGCGCGCCCCAGGGCACCAAGGCCGACGCGGTCCCGGCGGGCAAGCCCGCCAAGGAGGCCAAGCCCAAGGCCGGGAAGGAGGAGAAGCCCGCCTGCACCCCGGCCGAGGGCCCCTGCACCGTGGAGTTCGCGGATTTTCAGAAGCTGGAGCTTCGGGTGGGCTCGGTGCTCGCGGCCGAGAAGCACCCGGATGCGGACAAGCTGCTCAAGCTCAGCGTGGACCTGGGCGAGGAGGGCGGCCCGCGCCAGATCGTGGCCGGCCTGGCCGAGTTCTTCGCCCCCGAGGCCCTGGTGGGCCGCCAGGTGGTGGTGGTCGCCAACCTGGCCCCGCGCAAGATCCGCGGCCTGGTGTCCCAGGGCATGGTCATGGCCGTGCGCACCGAGGGGGGCATGGAGCTCGTGGCCGTGTCCGGCCCGGTGGCCCCGGGCAGCCGGGTGTCCTGACGAAACGCGTTCAGCTTGTTGGATTTTTTGAATAAATTCCCCTGGTCCCCGGGGCTTGTCCAAGCCCGGGGAATGGCGTAGAGAGCGTCCGACTTCACGCATTTGTCAACCTCAGCTCCCCCGATCCACCATGCCCAAACGGACCGACATCACGAAGATCATGCTCATCGGCTCCGGGCCCATCGTCATCGGACAGGCCTGCG
>DKEU01000156.1:0-5557 GCA_002452635.1 Desulfovibrionaceae bacterium UBA6814
CGCAGCTCCACCCGGCCCCGCCGGGCGAATTTGGCCGCATTGCCCAGGAGGTTCAGGAGCACCTGGAGCATCCGGTCCGGGTCGGTGTGGAGCATGGGCAGGCCGGCCGGTATGTCCGCCACCAGCTCCAACTCCGGGTTGAGGTCGAACTGGCCGCGCACCGCGGCCTGCGCCCGGGCGGCCAGCTCGGCGGGGTCCACCNNNNAGGTCCAGCACGTCGTTGATGAGCCGGGTCAGGCGCTCGCCCTCCCGCTCGATGATGCCCAGGTTTTCGGCGATGCGCCGGCCCCGGGTCTCCATGGCCTGCCCCCCGGGCAGTTCGCAGGCGTGGGGCAGGAAGGAGCGTTCGAACTCCTTGCGGATGAGCTTGGCGAAGCCCAGCACCGACGTGAGCGGGGTGCGCAGTTCGTGCGACACCGAGGAGAGGAAGGCGCTCTTCATCTCGTCCAGTTCCCGCAGCCGCAGGTTCAGGACCTCCAGTTCCCCGGCCTTGCGGGCCAGGTCCGTGGTGCGGATGCGGATTTCCGCCTCCAGGTTGCGGTTGAGTTCGGCCAGGCGCTCCCGGTCGCGCTTGCGTTCGCTCACGTCGCGCACCACGGCCACGGCGTACTCGCCTTCCTCCAGATGCACCCGGCTCACCGAGACCTCCACCGGCAGGGAATTCCCCGCCAGGGGGCGGAGCAGGACCTCGGCCACCATCCGGCCGCGGCCCTCCAGGCCCCAGGACAGGCGGTCGGCGTCCGCCGGAGAGAAGAGGGAGGAGAACTTGACCCGGGCCAGGTCCTGGGGACCGGCCCCCACCATGCTCAGGGCGGCGCGGTTGTGGTCGGCCACCTTGCCGCCGGCCAGCTCCACCAGGAACACCGCGTCCAGACTCTGGTCCAGCAGGGCGCGAAACCGCTCCAGTTCAGCCAACCGGTCGCGCAGTTCCGGATAGTAGCTCTTGCGCACCGACCGCTCGCCCAGGCCGATGAGCCGGTCGCGCAACGTATTGGTTTTCGTATCAAAGGGCCTTTTCATAGATGGCGATGATGTCCTCGCAACTGGGTTCTTGGGGATTGGTGGCCATGCAGGGGTCGGCGGCGGCGAACTCGGCCAGGGCCTTCAGATCCCGGGGGGTCACGCCCAGGTCGGCCAGGCCCACGTCCACGCCCGCGCGGCGCTTGAAGGCCCGCAGGCCCTCCAGGGTGGCGGCCTTGCGCTCGTCCAGGGGCGCGCCCTCCGGCACCTGGGCGCCCAGGGCCCGGGCCACGTCCGCATAGCGCTCCGGGGCCGCGGCGAAGTTGAAGTCCGCCACGTGTTCCAGGAGGATGGCGTTGCACAGGCCGTGGGGCAGGTCCTTGAGCCCGCCCAGGCTGTGGGCCATGGCGTGCACCGCGCCCAGGATGGCGTTGGAGAAGGCCAGGCCCGCATACATGCTGCCCAGCATCATGCCCGACCGCGCCGGAAGGTCGGTGGGGTCCTCCAGGGCCCGGGGCAGGTTGGCGCCGATGCGCCGCACCGCCTCCAGGGCGAAGAGATCGCTCACCGGGGAATGGGCGTTGGACACGTAGGCCTCCACCGCGTGGGTCAGGGCGTCCAGGCCGGTGTGGGCGGTCAGGTCCCGGTCCATGGTGGTGGTGGCCGCGGGGTCGATGAGGGACGCGTCCGGCACCATGGCCTTGCTCACGATGGCGATCTTCACCCTGCGGGTGGTGTCGTTGATGATGGCGAACTGGGACACGTCCGCCGAGCTGCCCGCGGTGGTGGGCACGCAGATGAGCGGCGGCCCCGGCGTCTCCACGTTGTCCACCCCCTCGAAGGTGAGCACGTGGCGGTCGTTGCTGCACACGATGCCGATGCCCTTGGCGCAGTCCATGGGACTGCCCCCGCCCACCGCCACGATGGCGTCGCAGCCCTCGGCGCGGTAGAACTCGGCCCCGGCCATGACCTCGCGGTCCCGGGGATTGGGGGTCACCTTGTCGAAGACCACGGCCGCAAGCCCCGCCTCCCGGAGGGAGGCCAGGGCCCGCTCGGTCCAGCCCGCGTCCTCCACCCCGGGATCGGTCACCACCAGGGGCCGCCGCGAGCCCAGGTTGCGCGCGTAGCGGCCGGCCAGGGACAGGGCCCCCGGGCCGAACACGAATTCCGGGGCCACGAACTTGCGCAACTCGAGCAGGGCTTCGGCGTGCATGGCTCTCCTCCGAACCGAGCTTGGACGCGGCAAAGTGCCGCACCTGACTAAACCACCATTCAGATATACCACAGAGCCCAGGGGATGGAAACCTCGCAAGCGAATTTTGTGCCCCTTGCCCTGTTGCGACATTGCGGGTAGACGATACCCCATCCTTCGTATCGCCCGCGCAACGATACCCGACATGCACCGTCCGAAACCGCACCATCCCCGCCCCCTGGCCTGCGCCCTTGGCGGCGTCCTGGCCCTGGCCCCGGTTCCGGCCTGGGCCGCGGGCCTCTCCCCGGCCCAGACCTGGGCCGGAGGCCTGGCCGCCGCGCTGGCGGGCCTGGGCCTGGGCTGGCTGCTGGCGCGCCGCCGCGCCCGGGCGGGCGAGGCCCTGCACCAGGGGGTCGCCGACTCCTTCGACGGGCTGGTGCTCATCTGCGGCCCGGACCAAACCGTGGAATACATGAACACGGCCCTGCTCCAGCGCACCGGCCGCCTGGCCGTGGGCGAGCCCTGCCACAAGGTCCTGCACGCCCTGGACCAGGCCTGCCCCTGGTGCGCCGCGGGCCGGGTCCAGGCGGGCGAGACCGTGCGCACCGAGGTGCAGAGCCCCAAGGACGACCGCTGGTACGCCGTGGTCTCCTCCCCCCTGCGCCGGGCCGACGGCCGCCTGGCCCAGCTCACCCTGCTCACGGACATCACCGCCCAGCGCCAGGTGGAGACCGCCCTGCGCGAATCCGAGAAGCGCTACCGCACCGTGGCGGACAACACCTACGACTGGGAGCTGTGGCTCTCCCCCGCGGGCGAAGTGCTCTACACCAGCCCCTCCTGCCAGCGGCTCACCGGCCTGGGGCCGGAACACTTCACCAAGGACCCCGCCGCCCTGGAGGCCCTGGTGCACGCCGAGGACCGCCAGGGGTGGAAGGACTACATGCAGGCCCTGCGCGGCCCGGCCTGGGCCGAATTGGAGTTCCGCCTGGTGCACCAGGGCGGGGCGGTGCGCTGGGTGAGCCAGGCCAGCCGCCGGGTGGCCGGCCCGGCCGGGGACGACCTGGGGGTGCGGGCCAGCATCCGGGACATCACCTCGGCCAAGAGCCTGGAGCAGGAGCTGCGGCGCACGGCCCTCACCGACCCGCTCACCGGGCTGGCCAACCGCACCCTGTGCCTGGACCGCATCGGCCAGGCCCTGAACCGCTCCCGCCGGCGCGAGGACTACCACTACGCGGTGGTGTTCATGGACCTGGACCGCTTCAAGCTGGTCAACGACAGCTTCGGCCACGCCGCGGGAGACAAGCTGCTGGACGAGGTGGGCCGCCGCCTGGTCCGCTGCGTGCGCAGCCTGGACCTGGTGGCCCGCTTCGGCGGGGACGAGTTCGTACTCCTCCTGGAGGAGCTGGAATCCCCCCGCCAGGCGGTGCGCATCATCAAGCGCGCCTCCCAGGACCTGTCCGAGCCCTTCTTCCTGGAGGACAAGGAGGTGTGCGTCACGGCCAGCTTCGGGGTGGTGCTGGGCCCCACGGAGCACGGCAGCGCCGAGGACCTCCTGCGCAACGCCAACATCGCCCTGCACCGGGCCAAGGAATCCGGCCGGTCCAAGGTGCTGGTGTTCAACACCAAGATGCTCGAGGCCGCGGTGGAGCTCATGACCCTGGAGAACGACCTGCGCCGGGCCGTGGCCAGGGGCGAGTTCTTCGTGGTCTTCCAGCCCATCCTGGGGCTGGCCGACGGCCGGCTGGAGGGCTTCGAGGCCCTAGTCCGCTGGCGGCACCCCGAGCGGGGGACAGTCAGCCCCGGGGAGTTCATCCCCGCGGCCGAGGACACCGGCCTCATCGTGGACATCGGCCGGCAGGTGCTCCAGGAGTCCTGCCACACCGTGGCCCGCTGGCGCCGGGAGGCCCCCGCCGGCAAGGACCTGGTCCTGTCGGTGAACATCTCGGCGCGGCAGTTCACCCAGCCCGACCTGGTGGAAACCGTGCGCACCGCCCTGTCCGACTCCGGCCTGCCCCCGCACCTGCTCAAGCTGGAGATCACCGAGACCACCATCATGGGCGACCCCGAGCTCACCGCGGACAAGCTGGCCCGCATCAAGGCCCTGGGCGTGCAGATCAGCGTCGACGATTTCGGCACGGGCTACTCGTCCATGAGCTATCTGCAGCGCTTCCCCCTGGACCACCTCAAGATCGACCTCTCCTTCGTGCAGGCCATGGACCAGGCCCCGGAAAACCGGGAGATCGTCCGGGCCATCATCGCCCTGGCGCACAGCCTGGGCCTCAAGGTGGTGGCCGAGGGCGTGGAGCGCGAGGGCCAGCGCGACCTGCTGGCCTCCCTGGACTGCGAGTTCGGCCAGGGCTACCACTTCTCCCACCCGGTCTCCCCGGCCGAGGCCGAGGCCATGCTGCGCGACCAGGCCACCGCCCCCTTCCCCACCGCCCTGTCCGACTGATCCCTCCCCCGGGACCCTGTCCGGTTGGTCCCGTTCTTGCTCACAGGGGTCCTGTGACCCACACCACGAAAAGGACCGCCTGATTCCATGGACAAGAAGACCCTCGCATTTTCCCTGCTCTTTCTGGCACCTACCGCTATCGTAGGCACTGTCGCCCTGCTGGCCCTGGGTGGGGCCGAGACCCTGGCCGTTGTCGAAAAATTGCCAAATATGGCAAATAAGGTGGCGGATGCCTGGGGCCTGGTGGCCTGGGTCCTGGCCGGGGCCCTGGTCCTGGCCCTGGGCCTGGCCTTTGGGCTGGGAGCCGGCGTGGCCCGGCGCACCGCCCGGCTTGCCGCCTCCCTGGAACAAGCCGGCGCGGCCGGGCTGCGCCCTTCCCCCACGGCTCAGGATTATTACACAATTGAAAAGTGCGCTGCGGAACTGAATGCCATTTTTGCGCAAGCCCAGCAGCTTCGCCACAATTTGGAAACCGAGCGCAGCCGCGCCGACGCCGAGGCCCGCCGGGCCGGCGAGGCCCTGGCCCAGGCCGCCCTGGCCCGGGAACGGGCCGAGGCCTCCCGCTGCCAGGGCCTGCTCTCCGCAGCCAGCACCCTGGGCGGGGCCATCTCCGCCATCTCCGCCAAGGCCACGGCCCTGCACAAGGCCGCGGCCCACGCCACCGGCGGGGCCGAGGAGCAGCGCCGCGCCTCCTCCGAGGCCGCCTCGGCCATGGAGGAGATGAACGCCTCGGTGGCCCAGGTGGCGGACAGCGCCGAAACCGCCGCCTCCCACGCCAATGCGGCCACCTCCCGGGCCCATGCCGGGGCCGAGGCCGTGGAGCGCACCGTGGCCGCCATCACCCAGGTGCACGAGCGCACCACCGCCCTGGGCCAGGTCATCCGGAACCTGGGCGCCCAGGCCGGGGCCATCGGCAAGGTCATGGAGATCATCTCCGACATCGCGGACCAGAC
>DKEU01000156.1:5586-9473 GCA_002452635.1 Desulfovibrionaceae bacterium UBA6814
GTGGCCGACGAGGTGCGCAAGCTGGCGGAAAAGACCATGGCCGCCACCCGCGACGTGGGCGACCAGATCCGCGGCATCCAGGACGGGGTGGGCGGGGCGGGCTCCGGCATGGAGGAGGCCGCCCGCCTGGTGGACCAGGCCACGGACCTGGCCCGCGAGTCCGGCGAGACCCTGCGCAGCATCGTGGACCTGGCCCGGGAGAGCGCGGCCCAGGTGCAATCCATCGCCGCGGCCGCGGTGCAGCAGTCCGCGGCCAGCGAACAGATCACCCGCACCATCAGCCAGGTGGACGACATCTCCGGCCGCACCGGCCAGGACATGGATACCTCCATGCTGGCGGTGTCCGGGCTCATGGAGCACGTGGAGGAACTGGTCCACCTGAACAACGTGTTCACCCTCATCGGCAGCGGCAAGGTGCAGGAGATCATCGGCAAGCTGGCCGCCTCGCCCGAGGTGCGCTCCATGGAGCCGGGCCGCATCGAGGCGGCCCTGCGCCGCGCGGCCCGGGAGAACGGCTTCATCGAACTGCTCTACCTCACCGACGCCAAGGGCCGGCAGCCCATCATGAACATCGCCCCCCCGGGCCGGGAGACCCCGGAGGACGCCAGGGCCCGCGGCCGCGACTGGTCGGGCCGGCCCTGGTTCACCTCCGCCCGGGAAACCCAGAACCTGGTCATCTCCGACATCTACACCTCCCAGGCCACGGACGAGCCCTGCATCACCGTGTCCGCGCCCTTCTGGGACGGGTCGGGCGCCTTCCTCGGGGTGCTGGCCGCGGACGTGAGCGTGCGCGGGTAGCCAGCCGCCGCATCCCGATTGCGCACGAGCCCCTTCCGCCCCCCCGGCGGGAGGGGCTCTTCGCATCCGTTGCACGGCGAGGGGTTTACGCCCGGCTTCCGGGTGGTGTACGAGGGATGGGCCTGCGGCCCACGTGCTTGCCGGCCCTTTGCCAACCCGCACCCGGAGGAGGCCATGGACCCAGCCTTTGACCCCGCAACCGTGGTCATCATCGGCGGCATCGTCCTGGCCGGGCTGCTCTGGCTCTGGCACTACTACCTGCACGACCTGCTGGCCGAGGGAGTGCACCACACCGGCTTCTCGCCCCTGGTCGGCCGGCTGCTCTCCCTCGTCTCCTTCCTGGCCGCCCTGGTCATCCTCTGGATGCTGGCGGGCATATCCGTGCTCAGCTATTTCCAGGCTATCCTGGCCCTCATCGTCGGGTGACTCGACCAACCCCCTGTGGAGGATCCATGTCCAAACGCCCCAACGACGCCCCCTGCCCCCCGGCCGTGAAGGCCATCCGCGAGCGCAACGACCAGGCCCGGGAGACCGCCCTGGAGGAGATCCGCGAGCTGCGCAAGGACCTGAACCTGCTGGAGCGCATCCTCACCGGCAAGCAGAAGGCCGGGGACTATTCGCCCTTCGACCTGGTCCACTCGGCCTTCGAGCTGTTCCGCGCGGCGTCCTTCATCATGGACAACGAGTCCCTGGCCGCGGGCATGGAGGAGGAGACCGTCCGGGCCAAGGCCGAGGACGTGCTCACCCGGGCCGGGGCCTCGCTGCTCACCCGGCCCGCGGGCTGGCACTGGATATCCCCGGCCGGGGAGATGCACTTCCTGGGCAAGCCCGGCGAGGTGGAGAAGGCCGCGGAGAAGCTGGCCGCGCTCATCGAGCCCGTGCGCAAGAAGCCCGCGGCCAAGGCCAAGGCCGCTCCGGCCGAGCCCGCCCCGGCCCCGGCCGCGGCCCCGGCTCCCGAGCCCGCCCCGGCCAAGGCGGCGGAATCCGCGCCGGCCAAGGCCCCGGCGCGCAAGGCAGCGGCCAAGGCAAAGGCCTCGTAGGACCTAGTCGTTCCTGAGCACGCCCCAGGCGGAACGGGACAGGGCCGAACGCACCCCGGCCAGGCCCAGCGCCAGGGTGGCGGCCAGGCCCAGGGCCAGGATGCCGGCCAGGGGCAGGGGGAGGAAGACCCAGGAGGCCTCCACCGCATAGTGCATGAAGGCCCAGGACGCCGCCGTGCCCAGCCCGGCCGCGGCCAGGGCCGCCACCCCGCCCTGCAGCGCGAACTCCAGGGCCAGGGCGGCCAGGATGTCCCGCCGGGTGGCGCCCAGCACCTTGAACACCACGGCCTCGCGCCGCCGCGCCTCCAGGTTGGCGCGCAGGGCCTCGGCCAGCACCAGGAGCCCGGCCGCCAGGGCCACCCCGGCCACGCTGCGGAAGGCCAGGCCGATGCGGCCGATGAAGGCCGACACCTCGGCCAGCACCTCGCGCAAAAACACCACCGCCACCCCGGGGAAGCTGCCGGACACCGCGGCGAACACCGCCTTCTCCGCCTCGGGCGCGGCGTAGGCCGTGGCCAGGTAGGAATAGGGCGCGTCCTCCAGCACCCCGGGCGCGAAGATCAGGGTCTGGTTCAGGGCCAGGGTCAGCCAGTCGATGCGCCGCAGACAGGCGATGCGCGCTGTCACCGGCCGGCCCAGCACCGACACCGTGAGGGTGTCCCCCACCGTGAGCCCGAACCCCTGGGCCAGCTCCGCGTCGAAGCACACCAGGGGCGGCCCGGCGTAGTCCGCCGGCCACCACTCCCCGGCCACCAGGTCCACGTCCGCGGGCCGGGCCGCGGCAAAGGTCATGGCCCGGTCCGAACGCAGGGCCCAGCGCGACCGCTCGGCCACGTCCTCGGCCCGGGCCGGCCGGCCGTTCAGCTCCAGGATGCGGCCGCGCAACGAGGGCTGCTCCTCCATGCGGCTCACCCCGGGCACGGCCAGCACGGTCTGCCGGAAGCGCTCCATGTCCGCCCGCGGCACGTCCAGGAAGAAATAGGACGGGGCCACGTCCGGGGTGCGGCGGCGCACCTGGTCCTGGATGTTGCCGTCGGTGAGCCCCACCGCGGCCAGCACCGTGAGGCCCAGGCCCAGGGCCGGGAGCACGCTGCCGGTGGAGGCCCCGGGCCGGTGCAGCCCGGCCACGGCCTGGCGCAGCCGGGGGTCGGGCAGGCGCGGGCAGCGGGCGGCCAGGGCCCGCACCACCCGGGCCAGGAGGTGGAAGGCCAGGGCGCAGGCCCCGGCCCCGGCCACGAAGCCCAGGGCCACCTCGCGGCTGCGCGCGGTGAGCACGGTGAGGCCGGCCAGGGCCGCGTAGAGCCCGAAGGTCGCCAGCCGGGCGCGCCAGGTGGGCTCGGGCGGCGCGGACTCGGCATAGCCCCGGAAGAGCCGGGCCGGGGTCACCCGGGTGGCTGCGGACAGGGGGGGCAGGGAAAAGGCCAGGGCCGTGAGCAGGCCGAAGCCCAGGGCCGTGAGCAGCGGCCCGGGGTGCAGGCCGGCCTCCAGGGGCATCTCCAGCCGCCGGGCCAGGAGCGGCCCCAGGCCCAGGCTGGCCCCCAGGCCGCCGGCCAGGCCCAGCAGGCTGCCGGCCAGGGCCAGGGCCCCCACCTGGAGCAGGCAGACCGCGAACACCAGGCCCCGCTCCGCGCCCAGGCTCTTCATGGCCGCGATGGCCCGGCTCTTGCGGGCCAGGAAGGTCCGCACCGCGCCGGCCACCCCGATGCCCCCCACCAGGAGCGTGGCCAGGCCGGCCAGGGTCAGGTACATGGCCAGGTTGCCCGCGAAGCGGCCCACCCGGGTGGAGTCGGAGTCGTACTCCCGCACCCGGTAGCCGTCCTTGCCCAGCCGGGCCGAAAGATCCCGGGCCGCGGCCCTGGCGTCGGCCCCGGCCGGCAGGGCCACCCCCCAGGAGCGGCGCATAAGCGCGCCCGGCCGGTCCAGGCCGCTGGCCGCCAGGCCCTCCTGGCTCATGAGCAGGCGCGGCCCCAGGCTCAGGCCCCCGCCCACCCGGTCCGGCTCGCGCACCAGCACCGCGCGCACCCGGCAGGCGGCCGCGCCCACGGTGAG
>DKEU01000182.1:0-1928 GCA_002452635.1 Desulfovibrionaceae bacterium UBA6814
TCCATGACCCTGTTCATCGCGCTGAACAACATCCGCGAGGAGCAGGACCCCTCCCTGCAGTTCGACTTCTGCTGCCGCGCCGCCATCTGCGGGGCCTGCGGCATGCTCATCAACGGCCGGCCCGGCCTGGCCTGCAAGACCAAGACCAAGGAGCTGCCCGAGGAGATCACCCTCCTGCCCCTGCCGGTGTTCAAGCTGGTGGGCGACCTGTCCGTGGACACCGGGACCTGGTTCCGCGAGATGTACCAGAAGGTCGAGTCCTGGGTGCACACCGACAAGGTGTTCGACCCCACGGCCCTGGAAGAGCGCATGGACAACGCCCTGGCCGAGGAGATCTACGAGCTGGAGCGCTGCATCGAGTGCGGCTGCTGCGTGGCCGGCTGCGGCACGGCCCGCATGCGCCAGGACTTCCTGGGCGCGGTGACCCTGAACCGGGTGGCCCGCTTCGTCATCGACCCCCGCGACGAGCGCACCGACCGCGAGTATTTCGAGGTGGTGGGCTCGGACGAGGGCGTGTTCGGCTGCATGGGCCTCTTGGGCTGCGAGGACGTGTGCCCCAAGGATCTGCCCCTGCAGGACCAGTTGGGCTTCCTGCGCCGCAAGATGGGCTGGGCGGCCATCAAGAACTTCCTGCCCGGCCCCAAGAAGTCCGGAAAGACGAAATAAGGAGGCGTCAGTGCGTACCCTCAAGGCGAGCGACATCTCCGCCAAGGTGGCGGCCATGATCCGGGAGGCCAGCGTGCGCCTGCCCGACGACGTGAAGGCGGCCTTCGCCGCGGCCGAGGCCGCGGAAGAATCCGCCTCGGCCAAGGAGATCTTCCGGCAGCTTCGCGAGAACTCGGCCCTGTCCGAGAAGAGCGGGCTGCCCCTGTGCCAGGACTGCGGCCTGGCCATCTTCTTCGTCGAGGTGGGCGAGGACCTGAAGGTCGAGGGCTCGGGCCTGCGCCAGGCCATCGAGCAGGGCATGATCGACGGCTACCGCGACGGCTACCTGCGCAAGTCCTCCTGCGATCCCTTCACCCGCAAGAACACCGGGGACAACTCCCCGTCCATCATCCACTTCGACCTGGCGCCCGGCGACGGCCTGAAGATCGCCTTCATGGCCAAGGGCGGCGGGTCCGAGAACATGTCCCGGGTCACCATGCTGGCCCCGGCCCAGGGCTGGAAGGGCATCCGCAACTTCGTGGTGGAGCGGGTGGCCGAGGCCGGCCCCAACCCCTGCCCGCCGGTCATGATCGGCGTCGGCATCGGCGGCACCTTCGAGTACGCGCCCATCCTGGCCAAGAAGGCGCTGCTGCGCCACCTGGACGACGTGAACCCGGACCCGGACCTGGCGGCCAAGGAGGCCGAGCTGCTGGACGCCATCAACAAGCTGGGCATCGGCCCCATGGGCCTGGGCGGCAAGACCACCTGCCTGGGGGTCAAGATCGCCGCGGCCCCGTGCCACCTGGCCAGCCTGCCCCTGGCCGTGAACGTCCAATGCCACAGCATCCGGCACATGGAGGTGGAACTCTAATGGCCGAACACCGCCTCACCACCCCGCTCACCGACGCGGACATCGAGAAGCTGGAAACCGGCGACGTGGTCTACATCACCGGCACCATCTACACGGGCCGCGACGCGGCGCACAAGCGCCTGGTGGACACCCTGGACAAGGGCGAGAAGCTGCCCTTCGAACTCCAGGGCGCGCTCATCTACTACGTGGGCCCCAGCCCCGCGCCTCCGGGCAAGCCCATCGGCTCGGCCGGCCCCACCACCAGCTACCGCATGGACACCTACGCCCCGCGCCTGCACAGCCTGGGCCTGAAAGGCACCATCGGCAAGGGCAAGCGCTCGGACGCGGTCAAGGCCGCCATGCAGGAGTTCAAGGCCGCCTACTTCGGCGCCACCGGCGGCGCGGGCGCGCTCCTGTCCCAGTGCATCACCGC
>DKEU01000182.1:1954-16333 GCA_002452635.1 Desulfovibrionaceae bacterium UBA6814
GAGGACTTCCCCCTCCTGGTCATCAACGACTGCCACGGCGGCGAACTCTACGCCGTCCCCGACCGCAAGGCCGCGGGCCTGGAATAGGGGAGCCTCGAACGAAATGAAAAGGCCGCCTTTTGGCGGCCTTTTCTGTTGGTTTTTTATCCGGTTGACGCGCATATTCGGCAGGAGATATCAGTTTGTCTCCAGAGGGTTGTTCGGGAATGCCTATTTGGGTCTTGACGTGGTGAACAATGTTCACTATTAGGGGAAGTGTGTGGGAACCTTGCATCGAATTGGCAAGTACCGGCTGTTGGTGTTGGGAAGAGAGCATGGGGTTGTGCATTTTCACGTGGTTGGTCCTGAAGGCAACTTTGCCATGGATGCCCAGACCCTGGAAGTCTTGGCCGGAAACCCGCCGTCCGATGTGTTGCGCAAAGTCCGGGATTGGGCCACGGCCAACCGCCAAGCCATTCTGGATGCCTGGAAGGAGATGAACGGATGAGCATGAACGCGACCGACAAGTATCCCAAGGTTCGGGGCGTGAGGCCGCTGGACGGGGCGGTGCTGGAGGTTGATTTCGGGAAGGACGGGGTGAAGGACGTGGATGTGTCCTTCCTGCTGAAGAAGAAACGGGGTGCGACGCTGGCCGATCCGCAGGTGTTCGCCACGGTGCGGGTGGGCGAATACGGCGGCTATGTGGAGTGGCCGGAGATCATCGGGGTGGCCGGGAACGACCTCTGGCGTCTGGCCCTGGAGCGAGAGGGCCAGGCCATGCCCGCGGCCGAGTTCGCGGCCTGGATGGAGCGCATGGGCCTGTCGCTCGCCGCCGCGGCCAGGTACCTGGGCCTGACCCGCCGCGCCGTAATCTATTACAAGACCGGCGGCCGCCTCATCCCCAAGGTGGTCATGCTCGCCTGCCGCGCCCTGGAGTTGGAGCGGAAGTACGCCGCCTAGAAGGAGCTCCCTCTTGCTGCTCGCCCTCCGTTCCGCTGGCGGGCATCCTGCTTTTTCGCAGCTGTCCCTGGTCCGGTCGCCCGTCCTGCATGAAATCCTCGGGGAATTCCCGAAGAATCACGAATAGCTTGTCCCCCAGCTCGGTGTTCGGGGAATCAGTGCCCGGTTTCTTGCTGCGTTTGGACATGCCTAGTTCCCGCCCATGGCCTCCCGGGCCAGTCCGCCGGCCTTCAGGTAGGAGAGGGCGCACAGTTCGGGCGCGACGCCGGCGGCTCAGTCCTCCCGGTAACCGCAGGAGGGGGCACCTTCCGGGGTTACGCTGCCCTCGATCCGCGCTCGGCCGCTCTCCTTGGCCTTGTAGAGGTTGTGGTCCGCCAGGCCGACGAGTTGGTCGATCCGGTTGGTGAGATTGGGGATGGCGGTGGCGAGCCCTATGCTGATGGTCAGGTGCGGGGCCACCGGGGACTTCTCGTGGGGCAGGGCCAGGGCCTGCACTGCTGTCAGGAGCTGCCGCGCCATGTCCCAGGCCCCCTGGTAGTCGGTATCCGGGAGCAGGCAGCAGAATTCCTCGCCGCCGTAGCGGCACAGCACGTCGCCCGACCGGCGCAGGACCTTGCCCATGGCCTGGGCCACGGCGCACAGGGCTTCGTCGCCGGCCTGGTGGCCGTAGTGGTCGTTGTACTGCTTGAAAAAGTCCACGTCGATGAACAGCAGCGACAGGGGGGTGCCGTGGCGGCGGCAGGTGTTCCAGTCCCGGGTGAGCGTGCTGTCCAGGCATCTCCGGTTGGCGACGCTGGTGAGCGGATCGAGCATGGACTTCTTCTTCAGGTGCACGATCCGTTTTTGCAGCGATGCCTGCTGTCTCTGGACCCGCTTGATCTTGGTCACGTCGAGGGAGGCGAAGAAGCAGAGCTCCTCCCCGCGGTGCATGATGAGTTCGGCGCTGACGATGACGTCCAGGAACGCGTCGTGCTTGGTCCGCAGCCTGGCCTCGAAGTTGTCGATTTCCCCGTTTTCCCTGAGATGGTGGATGATCTTGGTCCGGACCGCATCGTTGTCCCAAATCCTCAGTTCCGCCGCGCTCTTCCCGATGACCTCGGCGCGGGTGTACCCCAGGGCGTGCAGCCAGGCCCTGTTGACGTCCAGGTGCACCCCGGACCTGGCCGTGGAGATGGCGGACAGGCCGGGATTGAGGTGGAAGGCGAAGGGATAGAGCTCCTTGAGCGGGCCTTCCGGGTGCTGCTCGTCGGATTCCAGGTACAGGACCGCCCCGGCGTGCGGCGGGCCCTGCACGCGCTCCAGGCGGTACCAGAACCGCGAGGGGCCGGGGCCGCAGAGCAGCCCCTCGCCCGGACTCCCCGGGGTCAGCCACGACGCGGCCCGGTCGCAATCCAGGGGCGCGACCAAGGTCTCGATCCGGGTTCCTGCCAGGGCGTTCCTCGGGATTCCCAGCAGCACGGCGAACGGTTCGCTGCAGTAGGTCAGTTCATTGTCAGCGTTGAGAAAGGCAAAGCTGTCGTACCGGCCGATCATGTGGCCCCTCGCCCGGGATGCGGGCAGTCATGGTATTGGAACACGAAAAGACCCCCACCCGGAGGAGGCGGGTTTTATGCTATCCGGGATTATAGCCTCGATGCGAGGCCAGGACAACCCATCTGCCTGGATGGGGCCTTTGCCCCGGCGGTAGGATCGTCAGTTCCCGCCCATGGCCTCCCGGGTCAGGTCGCCGGCCTCCAGGTAGGTGAGGGCGCAGAGTTCGGGGGGCACGCCGGTGGCGGCGAGGTGGGCGTGGACCTGGGGCCACTGGCCGTACTCCATGTTGTGCAGGGCGCCCAGCCAGGCGCCCGCGGGGGTTTCCTCGCCGAGCAGGGCGCGCTCCAGCTCCTCGTCCAGGGGGATGTCGCGCAGGGCGTAGGGCATGGTCATGCCCAGCAGGGCGTCGATCTTGGACAGGAGCCCCAGCAGGAACATGGACTCCCGGGGCAGGGGCAGGCGGCCGGTGCGTTCGGCCAGCTTGCCCAGGAAGAAGGCCCGGTGCAGGGACATGTTGCGCAGCTCCCGGCCCCGGTCCGAGCTGTCCATGTCCGAGAGCAGCACCACCATGGCCCAGCGCCGCAGGGGGACCAGGCCCAGGATGGTGATGGCCTGCCGGATGGAGTCCACGGTGGAGAGCAGGCAGAACAGGGACGAGTTGATGAAGGCCAGCAGGCGGTAGGCCAGGGCCGGGTCCGCGGACACGATCTGGGCCAGGCGGTCCACGTCGCCCTCCTCCTTGGCCAGTTCCTGCATCATGCGGAACTTGGCCATGGTGGCGGCGGGCAGCTTGCGGCCGGGCAGGGTCTCGGGCCGGCGGAAGAAATGGCCCTGGAAATGGGTGAAGCCCAGTTGCTTGGCCGTGTTCAGCTCGGCCCAGGTCTCGATGCGGCAGGCCATGATCCCGCAGCCCTCCCGGCGCATCCGCTGGGCCAGGCTCACCAGGTCCTTGGGCCACAGGCGCGGGGCCGGGATCTTCACAAAGTCCGCCAGGGGCAGGAGCGGGGCCAGGTGCTCCTGCCCCACGTAGTTGTCCAGCACCAAAGTGAAGCCCCGCTCCTTGAGGCTCCGGCACGCCTCCAGGATTTCCGCGTCGGGCTGCACGTCCTCGGTGATCTCCACCGCGGTGCGTTCGGGCGGGAGCATGAGCAGGTCCTTCTCCCGCAGGCTCTGGGCCCCGCAGTTCACGGCCAGCTTGCGCTCGGGCGGGACGCCCCGGGCGGCCAGGGTGAAGCCGTCGGCCGCCACCTTGGCCGTGGCCACACCCTGGTCCGGGATGTGGGCCTTGGGCGTGGTGGCGCAGTCGCGGAAGAGGAGCTCGTAGCCCCAGACGTTACGCTCCCGGTCGAATATGGGGTGCCGGGCCACGAACACCGGCTCGTAGCCGGCCTCGTAGCGGCTGAGATTCTCGAACATGCGCTCCACCTCGTTGTTGGGGTGGATAGATATCCTGGTTTCCCGAATATGGGCAATAGGTTGGATTCCCTAGTGCCGTAGGGCTTTTTCCCGGGGTCAGTCGATGAGGAACAGGCTCCGGTCCTCCAGGCCGGCCAGGACCTGGCGCGACACCGAGCCCATGAGCCAGCGCTTGATGCCGGAAAGCCCGCGCTTGCCCATGACCAGGGAGCCGCAGTTTCCGCCGTGCAGGGCGGCGAGCAGCGCGCCGGCCGTGTCCGGGGCCGGGGAGAGGATATCCAGGTCCAGGTCCTCGCCCCAGCCCAACACCGATCTCGCCTCGGCCCAGCGCTCCAGGGCCTCGGAGCGGGAGCCCTCCAGCACGTGCACGAAGCGCACCTCGGCCCCGGGCTTGGCCAGGAAGGTCAGGTCCACGAACTTGAGCACCAGCAGGGAGGCCGGGGAGAGGTCGAAGGCGACCATGAGGCGCAGCCGGTCCGGGTTGCGGCCCAGGAGGCCCAGGTTCTTGCGGCGCAGCAGGTAGGGCAGCCGGGCGCGCCAGGGCTCGTCCGCAGCCCAGGGCAGGAGCAGGCTGCCGAACCCGTTGTCCGCCATGCGGTCCCGCAGCATCTCCTCGGGCCGCTGCTCCACCCGTACCCGCCGGGCGTCCAGGCTCCAGCGCCAGTGCGCATGGTCCTGCCAGTGCCCGTTGGCCCAGTTCAGGAACCAGGCCCGCAGCGCGTCCGGCGCGGCGGACCCCTCGGGCGGATCCAGGAACAGGAGCAGGGCCCGCAGGTCGGGCCGGTCGGGCAGCACCTGGGGCAGGGCCTCGCGCAGCACGGCCAGGTCCTCGGCCGAGGAGGCGGCCACCAGGACCCCTTGGCCCCGGCGCACGGTGAGCCGGTGCTCCAGGTCCACGGCGGAGCGGCGAGCGCGCGGCCAGCGCACGCAGTCCAGGGGCCGGCCCTGCACCAGGCCCTTGAGGCAGTGGTAGCAGTCCTTGCAGGCCAGGACCTTCTGCCCGGTGCCAAACTTCTCCAGCCAGCCCGGGTCCGCGATCAGGGGCCGGCCCACCCCGGCCAGGTCGGCCTGGCCGGCCTGGAGGATGTCCTCGGCCAACTGCGGGGTGAGGAGCTTGCCGGCCACGATGACCGGCAGGCCGGTGGCGGCCTTGAGCCGGCCCCCGTCCTCCCGCAGATAGCCGGGCCGGGAGGTGCGCCGCCGCACCTCGGGCAGGTACAGGGAGTTGTGGGTCCCGGCCGTGGCCGAGAGGTAGGCCGCGCCCCGGGCCTCCAGTTCCCGGGCCAGGTCCAGGGCCTCGTCCGGGCCGATCCCGTCCGGGGTCCACTCCCGCAGCAGCAGCCGCCAGCCCACCGGGAAATCCGCGGGCAGGGCCGCACGCACCGCGTCCAGCACCTCCAGGGGGAAGCGCCGCCGGTTCGCGGCGCTGCCGCCGTAGCCGTCCTCCCGGGCGTTGGAAAAGCCCGAGAGGAACTGGGTGAGCAGGTAGCCCGAGGCCCCGTGCAGCTCCACCGCGTCGAATCCGGCCGCCCGCGCCCGGGCCGCGGCCGCGGCAAAGGCCTCGCGCACCCGCTCCAGGTCCGGGCGGTCCATGCCCCGGTCCCAGCGCGCCACCTGGCCCATGAGCCGGGCGGTGAGGCCGAAGCGCTGTTCGAAGGGGAAGGATTCCATGAAGGCCTTGAGCGCGGCCACGTCGAAGGCCGCGTGTTCGGCGCTGAGGGGGGAGGGCTGGAGCGGGGTGTCGGCCTGGGCCAGGCGGCCGGCGTGGTTGAGCTGGAGGCAGGCCCGGGCCCCGCTGCGCCGGATGGCCTCGGCCACCCGGGACAGGCCGGGGATGTAGCGGTTGTGGTCCAGGCGCAGGCTGTGCGCCGAGGTGGCCCCTTCCGGCGACACCGCCACGTTGCCCACCACCACCAGCCCCGGGCCGGAGCGGGCCAGCCGCCAGTAGTGCTCGGCCAGCATGGGCCCGGCCGTGCCGTCGGGCAGGGCGTATCCGGTGAACACCGGTACCGCGGCCAGCCGGTTCCTGAGGTCCAGGGGGCCCAGGCGGAAGGGGGAGAGGAGCAGGGGGGTGGGGTCCGGCATGGGCCTGTTACCCTCTCCGGGCCACCAGTTTGTTCCAGGTCTTCAATACCGGCAGGTAGTGCTCGATGGTCTCCAGCAGGCGCTGGACCGCGTCGGGCGGGGCCAGGTCCGTGATGAGGCCGGTCTCGCCCCGGGCGTGCTCGGCCAGGAAGGTCTCCAGGCTCACGGCCAGGCAGCCGGCCAGGATGACGGCGTCCAGGCCGTGCTCCTTGTCCGGGTCGTCCAGGTGGAAGACCTCGGCCAGGGTTCCCTGGCCCAGTTCCTCGCAGCGGACCAGCAGGGCCCGGTCCGAGGCCAGCTCCGGCGAGGTGTCCGCCGGCGGCAGGCCGAGCAGGAAGGCGGTGATCGTCTCCTGCGGGGTCTTGGCGTTCAGGTCCTCCAGCTCCTGGGCCAGGCCGGACACGTCGGCGTCCTTGCCGTAGAGCTTGCGCAGAGCCTCGCCGGGCCGCGCCTTGATCTTCTTGAGCAGGTTGATGAGCACCGCGTTGGAGGTCTTGCCGCCCATGACCTTGCCCAGCTCCTTGCGCAGGCTGGATATCTTCCTGGTGGCCAGGGCCTTGGCCTCCTGGGAGCGGAACAGGTTGTTCAGGAACACCAGGGCGCGGCCCGAGCTGCCGAGCAGCAGGTTCAGGCTGGTGGGGCCGGCCAGGGCCGTCTCCAGGTAGCGGGCGTCGCGGCCGGCCTTCTCCTGGGGCACGGTGCGGCCGTGCTTGATCTGCACGTCGCGCACCAGGGCCAGCGTCTCGTCGGTGATGGCCTCGCAGAGGGCCACGATCTCGGCGCTGGTGGCGCCCATGTCCTCGTCGAAGCCCACCCCCTCGCCCACGGCCAGGTTGCGGATGCGGGCCACGGGTTCCTCGAGGTCGCGCACCGCGGCGGTCTCCGCCGGGGCCACCTTGGCGGCGACGCGGCTGCTGTGTGCGCCCCGGACCAGTTCCAGGAAGGCCAGCAGTCGGCCCAGGTCCTGGTCGATCATCTTCACCGGGTCCGCGCGCTCGGAGGTGAAGTCGTCGCCGATGTTCAGCACCGAACAGATGCGGGAGAACTTCTTGCGCACCGCGTACACGGTCTCGGGCGGCAGTTCGCGCTGGAAGTGGGTCCAGGCGCGGCCGTCCCAGAGCAGGCGCATGGAGCGGAAGTCCAGGCAGGACTTGCCCCCCGGGCACTCGACCAGCCCGAAGAAGCGCTGGCCCTCGTGCTCGTGCACCGAATACACGAAGATGGCCCGTTCGTTGATGACCAGCCGCTTGCCCTCGGTGAGGCCCCAGGCCTCCAGCATGGCCGGGGAGAGGGTCAGGTCGGACACGGACTTGTAGCCCGAGTCGAAGATGTGCAGGTTGCCGCCCAGGCTGGCCACCGGGGACTTGAGGGTGCGCACCTGCTCCATGTCCGCGTACACGTGGCCCTTGATCGCCAGCTTGTGGGTGGTCTTGAAGCTCATGCCCTTGAGGTGCAGGCTGCCGTCCAGGCTGGTGATGTCCTTGTGTACGGTGAGGTCCACGCCCCGGGTGAAGGCGATGTCGCAGAACCAGCGTCCGCTGCGGAAGGGGATGCGGCCGCGCAGGCCGCTCTGGGGGTCGGGGCAGGTCAGGCAGCGGCGCTGCAGGGTGCCCAGGAAGGAGCGCCAGGAGGCCTCCAGGCCGTCGTCCCGGGGCACGTACACATCGGGCAGGAAGGCCAGGGTGCGGCCCTCGGCCTCCACCGTGGTGAGGCTGTCGTCGCGGCGCTCCTTGGCCAGGTCCTCCACGTCGGCGCAGATCTCGGCCACGATGCCGTCGCGCTTGCCCGCAGCCACCCGGTCGATGATGAGCTTGGAGGCCTTGGCGCGGCGGCGCTGGGCCTCCTTCATCACGATGTCCACGCCCTTGTCGATGACCCGGCGCACGGACAGGGCCGCCTCTTCGCGGCCGCGCACCCGGCGGACCGCGTCGAAGTGGTCGGCCAGCAGGCCGTTGGCCCGTCGCATGGTGTCGTGGTACATCTGTTTGTCCGTGTCCAGGATGCCTCCGGTCGCCGGGCGGGGGACCCGGTGCGGGATGATTGAAAAAAGTACCCTCGGGCCAGCATCCGTTGCAAGCAAAAAAAAGACCGCCCCGGAGGGCGGCCTTTTGGGCGAAGGGGGAAACGGCCTTACACGTCCAGGCCGTAGGAGTCCACGAAGGCGGCGATGCGCTTCTTGGAGGCCTCCATGCGGGCGCGCAGGTCCTTCTTGTACTGCGCGATGTCCAGGGTCTTGCGGGCCACGCCGGTGTCCATGGCCGCCTGGGCCACGGCCGCGGCCTCCCACTCCAGGACCCGGGGGTCGAAGGGCTTGGGAATGATGTAGTCCAGGCCGAAGGTCAGCTCCTTGACGCCGTAGATGTCGCAGATGTCCTGCGGCACGCTCTCCTTGGCCAGGGCGGCCAGGGCCTTGGCCGCGGCGATCTTCATCTCCTCGTTGATGATCTTGGAGCCCACGTCCAGGGCGCCCCGGAAGATGGAGGGGAAGCCCAGCACGTTGTTGATCTGGTTGGGGAAGTCCGAGCGGCCGGTGCCCATGAGGGCGTCGGGCCGGGCCTCCTTGGCGTCGGGGTAGCTGATCTCCGGGACGGGGTTGGCGCAGGCGAAGATGATGGGGTTCTTGCCCATGGCCGCCACCATGTCCTTGGACAGGATGTTGCCCTTGGACAGGCCCAGGAACAGGTCCGCGCCCTTGAGGCAGTCGGCCAGGGAGCCGTGGTCCTTGTCCTGGGCGTAGCCCGTCTTTTCCGGGGTCAGGGGGCCGCGGCCCTTGTAGATGAGGCCCTTGGAGTCGAACATGAACACGTTCTTGGGGTCCACGCCCATGGCGCAGTAGAAGTTCGTGCAGGCGATGGCCGCCGCGCCCGCGCCGGACACCACCAGCTTGAGGTCCTCGATCTTCTTGCCGCTGATCTCCAGGGCGTTGTAGAGCCCGGCGCCGGAGATGATGGCCGTGCCGTGCTGGTCGTCGTGGAACACCGGGATGTTCATCGCCTTGATGAGCGTCTGCTCGATGTGGAAGCACTCGGGAGCCTTGATGTCTTCGAGGTTGATGCCGCCGAAGGTGGGCTCCAGGGCCTTCACGATGTCGATGAGCCGGTCCGGATCCGCGCAGTCCAGGTTGATGTCGTAGACGTCGATGTCCGCGAAGGTCTTGAACAGGACGCCCTTGCCCTCCATCACCGGCTTGCCGGCGTGGGGGCCGATGTTGCCCAGGCCCAGGACCGCGGTGCCGTTGGACACCACCGCCACCAGGTTGCCCCGGGAGGTGTACTCGAAGGACAGCTCCGGGTCGGCGTGGATGGCCATGCAGGCCTCGGCCACGCCCGGGCTGTAGGCCATGGACAGGTGCTTCTGGGTCTTGCAGGGCTTGATCGGGATGACCTCGACCTTCCCCTTCTTTCCCTTGGAATGGTAGGCCAGGGCCTCTTCTTTGGTGAACAGGGCCATGCGGCGTCCTCCGTGTGAAATGGTGTGGTTCTCTGCGTGACGGGGATGGCCCGCTGGCCGCGGGAAAGCGGCGCGCGCAGGAGATGAAAACATAGGCTTTCCCACGGGCTAATGCAAGCTTGGCGCGCCTGCGCCAGGGGGCGGAGTTGCGTTCTGGCCCGGTTCTTGATTGGGACTCTGCGCCATGCGTACCCTGGTCATGAACCTGACCCGATTCGGGGATCTTTTGCAGAGCCAGGCCGCGGTGAGTTCCCTGGCCCGCTCCGGGGCCCAGGTGGGCCTGGTCTGCCTGGAGAACTTCGCCCCGGCCGCGGCCCTGTTGCGCGACGTGGACCAGGTGTTCCCCCTGCCGGCGGCGCGGCTTTTGGCCCGCCTGGACCAGGGCTGGAAACCGGCCCTGGCCGTGCTGCGGGAGTGGGGCAGGGGGGCCGGAGACTTCGGCGCGCAGCAGGTGGTGAACCTCACCTCCACCCTGCCGGCCCGGCTCCTGGCCCGCACCCTGGGGCCGTCGCCCACCCTGGGCTTCGGCCTGGACGAGTGGGGCTTCTCGGCCCACTCCAGCCCCTGGGCCGCCTTTCTCCAGGCCGCCACCCGGCACCGCGGGTGCAGTCCCTTCAACCTGGTGGACCTGTTCCGGCGGGTGGTGGCCGATTCCGGCGCCCCGGCCGGCTTCGCCCTGGCCGCGCCCGGCCCCGAGGCCCGGGCCGAGGCGCGCGCATTGCTGGAAGCAGCCGCGCCCGCGGGCAGCCGGGGCTTCGTGGCCCTGCAACTGGGGGCCAGCGCCGAGGCCCGCCGCTGGCCCGAGGCCGCGTTCCGGGAGCTGGGCGAGCGCCTGTGGGCCGGGCACGGCCTGTGTCCGGTGCTGCTGGGCGCGAAATCCGAGATTACCCTGGGCCAATCGTTCGCAGCGGCCGGACAGGGGCCTTTCATCGACCTCATCGGCCGGACCTCCCTGCCGCTCTTGGCCGCGGTGCTGGCCGAGTGCCGGCTCTTGGCCACCAACGACACCGGCACCATGCACCTGGCCGCGGGCCTGGGCGTGCCGGTGGCCGCCTTGTTCCTGGCCACGGCCCAGCCCTGGGACACCGGCCCCTACCTGGCCGGCAGCCTGAGCCTGGAGCCGGACCTGGACTGCCACCCCTGCGCCTTCAACGCGGCCTGCGCCCGGGACGGGGCCTGCCGCAACGCGGTGGGCGCTCCCGCGGTCTGGGCCCACGTGGACGCCTACCTGCGCACCGGATCCTGGGCCGCGGCCGGGCCGCAGCCTGGGGTGCGGGCCTGGGAGGCCCGGCCCGATGCGCGCGGGTTCATGGACCTGGCCTCCCTGTCCGGGCGCGAGGCCGGGGACCGAACCGCCTGGATACGGCTGCAGCGCAGCCTGTATCGTCAATTCCTTGACGGGGAGGAGCTGTCGCCCCGGCCGGACCTGGGCCAGGCCCTGGGGCCACAGGTGCGCGTCGAGGCCTCGGCCCTGCTGGACCGGGCCGGGCAACTCCTGCTCCTGGTGCGGGAACAGGCCCAGGCTTTGTGCCGGGCGCCCCTGCCGCCCCTCAAACGGAAATTTTTGGCCAACTGGCAGACCCTGTCCGCCCTGTGGAGCGGGTCGCCCCGGTTCTCGGTGTTGGGCGACCTCTGGCGGGAGCAGACCCAGCAACTCGGCGAGAATATTGGACAACTTGTGCCTCTCCTGGAGCGCTACCGGGCCCTGGCCGCGGCCTGGCGGGCCTCCCTGGGCGAGAATGGCACGGTTGTTGAATCCGACGGCCCGTAGACGTGTATCGCCTTTTTTTGCCGTACCCGAGGAGGAGAGAGCAATGATCGTCATCGATGGGAAGGAGACCGGTCTCGAGATCAACAACTTCGTAAATCTCGAGGAACTGTTGGTCAAGGCTGTGGACGACGACTACATGCGCAACCGCATGGTCACCGACGTCTACGTGAACAAGGAGAGCTTCTCCGAAATCTACCCGCACCAGGCCGAGGACATCCCCACGGGCGACATCTCGAGCGTGGAGATCGTGTCCGTGCCCGTGCCGGAGATGGCGGTGAACATCACCCGCGAGCTGTACAAGGTGGTGCGCCTCATGTCCGAGGGCGGCCGCAGCGTGGCCGACCTGTTCCGCCAGGCCGACGACGCCGAGGCCCTGGAGCTGTACCAGGACCTGCTGGACGTGACCCGCGACTTCCTGGGCATGATCGGCGTGCTGCGCGACGAGTTCTCTCTGCGCGACAGTACGGCGTTCAACGACAACGTGGAAGAGCTCACCAACCTGTTCAGCGAGATGGTCGAGGTCACCGAGAACGAGGACTGGATCCTCCTGGCCGACCTGCTGGAGTACGAGTTCCTGCCCGCGGTGGACAAGTGGAAGAAGGTCATCGCCCACCTGCGCGAGGACATCCGCGAAGCGGCCAAGGCGGCCTAGCATGAGCGATTCCCTGGCGCTCTTGGACGAGGCCCTGGAACTCGGCCGCAAGGAGCTGTCGCTCCTGGCCGAGGGAGACGTGGAGGCCGTGGTCGAGACCACCCGCGCCCGCGGCGAGCTCATGGACCGGGCCTGGCGCGACCACGAGGCCGTGGACGTGGACCAGCTCCTGGGCAAGCTCAAGCGGCTCAAGGAGCTCCAGGGCCAGATGACCGCCGACGCCAAGCGCCTGCGCGACGACCTGCGCGCAGACCTGGCCCGGGTTCGCCAGGAAGGCAAGAGGTTCTCGGGCTACGCCTCGGCCTCCAAGGTCACCCCCCTGGCCAGCCGCTTCGTGAGCAAGAAAAGCTGATCTCCCGGCGGCCCGGCCGCCACCCGCATATTCCGGCATCCGCCCCCGCCCCCGCGGGGGCGGATGCATTGTGGCGCGCGGAGATTGTCATCGCCGGGGATTTGTGTTTTTTTGGCACTCCGGCGGTCCTGCCGGTAAAGCCCTCGCCATGGAAGAATCCTGCACCCCTCTGAGCAAGCGCTCCATGACCGTGCGCTACAGCGGCGCCCTGCTGCTGGTGGCGGTGTTCGCGGCCATCGGCTACCTGGCCTTCCTGCGGGTGGTGGACGTGGCCGGGGTGGATGCGGCCATCATCAACCAGAGCGGCCGGCAGCGCATGCTCTCCCAGCGCATCGCCGTCTCGGCCCTGCTGCTGGGCGCGGCCGCGGACCCCACTGCCGCGGACCGGGCCCGCGACCTGATGCAGCGGACCATCCGGGAAATGGAGTCCTCCCATGCCGCGATCCTGGACCTCCTGGAGCGGAGCGGGCAGGAGGACGTGCTCAAGGACTACCGCCAGCCGCCCCTGGACCTGGACGCCCAGGTCCGGGACTTCCTGGACCTGGCCCGGCAGGTGGCCGCGGGACAGGCGCAGGCCGAGGATTTAGAATCCCGGTTGGCATCCGCCCTGGACCGGCTCCTTCCCAAGCTGGAGGCCGCGGTGTCCGCCCACCAGAAGGCGGGGGAGCGTCGGGTGGGCCTGCTGCGCACCGTGTCCATGGCCTCTCTGGCCGCCATCCTGGCGGTGCTGTTCGGCACCGGGCATGCCATCTTCCGGCCCATGGTGGAGGAGGTCTGCCGGGAGCGGGAGACCATCTCGGCCCTGAACCGGGAACTGCAGCGCCAGGCGGTCACCGACACCCTGACCGGATTGCGCAACCGGACCGGCTTCGCCGAGATCGCCCGGCGCGAGCTGGAGCTGGCCCGGCGCTACGGGGAGCCCCTGGCTGCGGTCATGTTCGACATCGACCATTTCAAGCAAGTCAACGACCAGCACGGGCACGCGGCCGGCGACCAGGTCCTGGCCGGGCTGGCAGACCTGGTGCGGGGCAACGTGCGCCAGACCGACCACCTGTTCCGCTGGGGCGGGGAGGAGTTCCTCATCCTGTGCCCCCGCGCCGATGCCGCCGAGGCCGCGGCAGTGGCCGAAAAGCTGCGCGGCCTGGCCGCGGGCCTGGAGTTCCCGGGCGGGTTGCGCATCACCGTGAGCTTCGGGGTGGCCAGGCTCCTGTCCGGGGAGTCGGTGGAGGACCTCATGCGCCGCGCCGACGAGGCCCTGTATGCAGCCAAGCGGGGCGGCCGCAACCGGGTGGAGGTGCATCCGGGAGGAGGGGGCCATGCCGGCTGAGTTTCCGGCCGTGCCCGTGCCCGCGGACCTGGAGGGGCAGCGCCTGGACCAGGCCCTGGCCCTCCTGGCCCCGGAGCTGGGCCTGCGCGGCCGCAAGCGGCTGTTCGAGCACTATCTGGTGCTGGTGGACGGCCGGCCCCGGCCCAAGGGCTACCGGGTCCAGGCCGGCCAGGTCCTGTGCCTGCGTCCCCGAGGGGACGCTGCGGCCGAGGCGCCCGACGGGGTGCNNGCGGGCCAGAGCACCGGCCGCTACGCCGCCCTGGTCAAGCCCGTAGGCCTGCACACCGAAGCCGTTGCCGGCAGCCCGGAGCCCAGCCTGGAGGCCCTGCTGCCCCGGTTCTTCCCGGACCGCTTCGCCAGGCTCTTGAACCGCCTGGACCGGGAGACCTCGGGCCTGGTCCTGGCCGCGCTCTCGCCCGAGGCCGAGGCCGCCTACCGCAGCCAGGAGGCCGGGCTCTCGGTGAAGAAGTCCTACCTGGCCCTGGCCAGGGGCAGCGTGTGGGCCGAGGTCCGCCTGGACGCGGCCCTGGACACCGCGGACCGGACCCGGGTCAAGGTCCTGCCTGGGCCCGACCCGGACCCGGCCCGGCACACCCTGGTCACCCCGCTCTTATATAATGATGAGCTCGCGGCCACCCTGGTGCGGGCGGTGATCCACCGGGGCGCGCGGCACCAGATCCGCGCCCACCTGGCCGCGGCCGGCCACCCCCTGGTGGGCGACGCGGCGTACGGCCCGGCCCGGGCGGACGGGCAGGGCGGTCCCCTGTTCCTGCACCACTACTGCATCCACCTGACCACGTTGGACTTCGCGGCCAAGGCCTGGCCGACCTGGCCCCAGTGGGAGGAGTGGAGCC
>DKEU01000035.1 GCA_002452635.1 Desulfovibrionaceae bacterium UBA6814
CGAAGCGCTGGCCGCCGAATTGCGCTTTACCGCCCAAAGGCTGCTGTGTCACCAGACTGTAAGGTCCGGTGGAACGCGCATGCACCTTATCTTCAACAAGGTGATGCAGCTTCAGGATGGTCATAATACCGACTGTAACGGACTGCCCAAAGGGCATACCGGTCTTGCCATTACGGATGATCTGCTTGCCTAAAACAGGCATGGGGTTATCAGTTTCCGCCATGTAAGCTTCCGCTTTTTCGCGGATATTCTCATCTTTGACACGGCTGACATTTACGTGGTTATTTTCCAGCCAGATGCGCAGGCAGATTTCGATCGCCTTTTCATCGCGCCGATCGGTTTCGGTGTCTTCTATTGAAACGCTGCCAAAGGAGAGGCAGCCTTCAGGCTCGAAGCCTTTGTCACGCAGCCATTCGGTCAACGTGGCGCGGCGCGCGTAAGTCAGGTCCGTCTTGAAGCGGAAAACGTCGTAATCCCTCTCGCCCAGCCAGTTTTCCAGGTAGAGCAAGCGGACTTCTTCGTCGTCCTTGATCATATCCGGCTCGAGGCCCTGGTCTTTGATCCATTCCCAGGCCTTGATGCCAATTTCTTTCCAGGCAGTGTCGATCAACCAGGCACGGCCAAGCTCTGCCTCAATTTCCTTTTCATTCGCGCCGTCAAAGACAGGCGTAATGGCGCGGAAACCGAGCCGCGAAGAGGCCCAACCCAAGTGAGTTTCGAGCAATTGGCCAATGTTCATACGGCCGGGGACTCCCAGCGGGTTCAGGATGAGATCCACAGGCGTACCGTCTTCCAGCATGGGCATGTCTTCGACAGGCACCACGCGGGACACCACACCCTTGTTACCATGGCGGCCGGCCATCTTATCACCAGCGGTCAACTTGCGCTGTTGCGCAACGGAGACGCGCACCATCTTTTCAACACCGGCGGACAGGTCGCTGTTTTCTTCACGGGTGAAAACCTTGACTTCCACAACTTTGCCACGCTCACCGTGCGGCATGCGCAACGAGGTATCTTTGACGTCGCGGGATTTCTCACCGAAAATGGCACGCAGCAAGCGTTCTTCCGGTGTCAGTTCTTTTTCACCTTTGGGCGTGATCTTGCCCACCAGGATGTCGTCGGCCTTGACCCGGGCGCCGATGCGGATGATGCCGCAGTCGTCCAGGTTGCGGAGCATCTCCTCGGAGACGTTGGAGATGTCCCGGGTGATCTCCTCGGGTCCGAGCTTGGTGTCGCGGGCGACCAGTTCGAACTCCTCGATGTGCACCGAGGTGAACACGTCCTCGCGCACCACCCGCTCGGAGATGAGGATGGAGTCCTCGAAGTTGTACCCGCACCAGGGCATGAAGGCCACGGTGAGGTTCTTGCCCAGGGCCAGCTCGCCGGTGTCGATGGCCGGGCCGTCCGCCAGCACGTCGCCCTTCTTCACCACCTGGCCCACCTGCACGGTGGGCTTCTGGCCGAAGCAGGAGTTCTGGTTGGACTTGTGGTGCTTGAGCAGGTCGTAGGCCACCACCCCGCCCGAGTCCGGGGACACGCCGTTCTGGTAGTTCACCACGATGCGCTCGGCATCGGCGAAGTGGACCACGCCGTCGGCCGCGGCGATGAGGCAGGAGCCGGAATCCTGGGCCAGGCGGGCCTCCATGCCGGTGCCCACCAGGGGCTTCTCGCAGCGCAGGAGCGGCACGGCCTGGCGCTGCATGTTGGAGCCCATGAGCGCGCGGTTGGCGTCGTCGTGCTCCAGGAAGGGAATCAGCGCCGCGGACACGGACACGATCTGCGAGGGCGAGATGTCCATGAGGGTGACCTCTTCATTGGGCACCATGGACACGTCGCCGCCGCGCCGGGCGGTGACCAGCGGGTTGGTGAAGGAGCTGTCCTCCTCCAGGGGGGCGTTGGCCTGGGCGATGCATTCCCGGTCCTCCTGGGAGGCGTCCAGGGAGCGCACCTGGTCCGTGACCTTGCCGTCCTTGACGATGCGGTACGGGGTCTCGATGAACCCGTAGTCGTTCACCGAGGAGTGGGTGGTGAGCGACACGATGAGGCCGATGTTCGGCCCTTCCGGGGTCTCGATGGGGCAGATGCGGCCGTAGTGCGACACGTGCACGTCGCGCACTTCGAAGCCCGCCCGCTCCCGGGTCAGGCCGCCGGGGCCCAGGGCCGAGAGGCGGCGCTTGTGGGTGACCTCGGACAGGGGGTTGGTCTGGTCCATGAACTGGGAGAGCTGGGAGGTCCCGAAGAACTCCTTGAGCACCGCAGCCACGGGCTTGGGATTGATGAGGTCGTGGGGCATGAGGGTGGCCACTTCCTGGAGGCTCATGCGCTCCTTGATGGCCCGCTCCATGCGCACCAGGCCGATGCGGTACTGGTTCTCCACCAGCTCGCCCACGGGCCGCACGCGGCGGTTGCCCAGATGGTCGATGTCGTCGGCCGGGCCGTGGGTGTCCTTGAGCCATCCCAGGTGCTTGATGGCCCGCAGGATGTCCTCGTTGGACAGGGTGCGGGTGTCCAGGGGCAGGTCCAGGTTCAGGCGGGAGTTCAGCTTGTAGCGGCCCACGGCCGAGAGGTCGTAGTAGTCCGCGTTGCGGAACAGGTTGTCGAAGAAGGTCTTGGCGATCTCCGGGGTGGGCGGGGAGCTGGGGCGCAGCCGCCGGTAGATCTCGATCTGGGCGCTCTCCTCGTCCGCGGTCTTGTCCAGCATGAGGGTGTCGCGCATGGAGGAGGACACGTCCAGGCCGCGGGTGAAGAGGATGGGCAGCTTCTCCACCTTGGCCTCGCGCAGCTTGTCCAGCATGGCCGAGGTCAGTTCCTCGCCGGCCTCGGCCAGGATCTCGCCGCTCTTGGGGTCGGCCACGTCCTGGGCCAGGAAGAGGTTGGCCAGCCCTTCGGGATCGATGGGGTACTCGGTGACGCCCTTCTTGAGGAAGTCCTTCCAGACCCGCTTGGTGATGGGCTTGCCCGCGGCCACGATGACGTTGCCGTCCTTGTCCTCCACCGCGGCGTAGGCGGCCTCCTTGAAGTAGAACCGCTCGTCCACCTGGCGCAGCACCTGGTCCCGGTGCAGGCGCAGGTACTCGGTCTCGTAGAAGTAGGCCAGGATGTCCGCCTTGGTCATGCCCATGGCCTTGAACAGGATGGTGGCGGGCATCTTGCGGCGGCGGTCGATGCGGACGTAGAGGATGTCCTTGTGGTCGTAGTCGAAGTCCAGCCAGGAGCCGCGCATGGGGATGATGCGGCAGGAGTACAGCACCTTGCGGCTGGAGTGGCTCTTGCCGGAGTCATGCTCGAAGATGATGCCCGGGGAGCGCTGGAGCTGGTTGACGATGACCCGCTCGGTGCCGTTGATGATGAAGGTGCCCTTGTCGGTCATGAGCGGGACGGTGCCGAAGTAGATGTCCTGCTCCTTGATGTCCCGGATGGTGCGGGCCTGGGACTCCTCGTCCACGTCGTAGACCACCAGGCGGACCTTGATGCGCACCGGGGCCTCGTAGGTGAGGCCCTTGGAGATGCACTCGGGCTCGTCGTACTTGGGCTCGCCGATCTCGTAGCTCACGTATTCGAGGCTGGCGGTGCGGTTGAAGTCCTCGATGGGGAACACCGAGCGGAACACGCCCTCCAGGCCCTCGTCCCGGCGGCTGGCCGCCGGGGCGCCCATCTGCAGGAAACGATGGTAGGAGTCCACCTGCAGGTTGAGCAGGTGGGGGATGGGGAAGGCATGAGATATCTTGCCGAAATGCTTAGAGAGTTGCGCCATAGTATCCTCACACGTGACGGGAAGAGTCACCTCTGGCTGGGGTGGACCCCAAGGCCCGTCCGGCTACAACGCCGCCGGGGCCGACATCGGACAGAAAGAGCGCAAAAGCGGCGCAGGGCGCACCGCAGCGCGGGCGCAGAAAGGGCAGGACCCGCGCGCCGAAATGACTGGGGAATAGAGGTTCGGAAATTTCATGGGCTGGTGTTCGGATATTCTCCGTGACCGCAAATTTGTCCTATTAGCCAAGTTCGCGTCACTTGGCAAGAGGCAGACGGGAATTTTTTTCGGCAAGAGAAGAAAAGGCGCGGCGCCCGTCCGGGCGCCGCGCCTTGGGCGCACTCGGGTGCGGAGCTACTTCACTTCGACGGTGGCGCCGGCCTCTTCGAGCTGCTTCTTGGCCTCGGCAGCCTCGTCCTTGGACACGGCTTCCTTGATGGCGGAGGGGACCTCGTCCACCTTGGCCTTGGCTTCCTTGAGGCCCAGGCCGGTCAGGGCGCGGACCACCTTGATGACGTTGATCTTGTTGCCGCCGGCAGCGGTCAGGACCACGTCGAACTCGGTCTTCTCCTCGACCTCGGCGGCAGCCTCGGCCGGGGCGGCCATGGCCACGGCGGCCACGGGGGCGGCGGCGGACACGCCGAACTTCTCCTCCAGCTCCTTGATGAACTGGGACAGCTCCAGCACGGTCATGTTGGCGATGAATTCGACAACCTGCTCTTTGGTGACGTCAGCCATGGGATGTTCTCCTTTGGATTCTTCGGCTCAGTGAAGGTTGGGAGGGGGCCTAGGCGCCGGCCTCGGACTTCTGGTCCTTGAGGGCGGTCAGCACGTTCAAGAGGCCCCGCGGCACGTTGGCCAACAGGCTCACGAAGTTGGTAGGCACGGCGTTCATGGTGCCGAGCATGCGGCCCAGGAGCTCCGGCTTGCCCGGGAGCTTGGACAGCTCCTGGATGCCGGCCTCGTCCATGAACTTGCCCTGGAGGCTGCCGAAGCGCAGCGCGAACTTCTTGCTGCCCTTCACGAAATCGGCGAGGACCTTGGCGGCCACCACCGGATCGTCGTAGCCAAAGGCCACGCCGCAGTTCTCCTTGAGCTTGTCCTTCAGGACCTCGTGGGGGCCTCCGTCCATGGCGATGCGGGCCAGGGTGTTCTTCACCACCTGGTACTCCACGCCGGCCTGGCGGAGCTTCTGGCGGAGCTGGGTCAGCTCCTCCACCTTGAGGCCCTTGAAGTCCGTGACCACCGCAATCTGGGCCTTGTCGGCCTTGGCCTTCAATTGGGCGATGATCTCAGCCTTCTGGGTTCTTTCCACGATCACTCCTTCCTCTGTCAGTGGTTCCGACCGGGAAAGATGAGCCAAAGTCCGGTCTCGGCAGGAGATTAAGGGCGCCAGGCCCGCCTGCTGTCTTCGACTCGTCTATTCCCTGCCGGCTTGCGCCGGCTTCTGGCCATGTCCGCCGGGCGAACCCGGCGATCTATGTCAACGGCCGGGATCGCTCCCGCCGCCGATTGCGCGTTGCCGCCCTACCCCGCCATCTTGAGCACGGTGGAGGGATCGATCTTGATGCCGGGGCCCATGGTGGAGGCCACGGCCACGGCCTTCAGGTACGAGCCCTTGGCCGAGGAGGGCTTCAGGCGCATCACCTGGTCCACCAGGGCGGTGAGGTTCTCCAGGAGCTTCTGGGCGCCGAAGGAGACCTTGCCGATGGGCGCGTGCAGCACCCCGGCCTTGTCCACCTTGAACTCCACCCGGCCGGCCTTGAGCTGCTTGACCGCCTCGCCGATGTTGGGGGTCACTGTGCCGGTCTTGGCGTTGGGCATCAGGCCGCGGGGGCCCAGGATGCGGCCGATCTGGCCCACCAGGGCCATCATGTCCGGGGTGGCCACGGCCTTGTCGAACTCCAGCCAGCCTTCCTTGACCTTGGCCACCAGGTCCTCGGCGCCCACGGCGTCGGCGCCCGCGGCCTTGGCCTCGGCTTCCTTGTCGCCGCGGCAGAAGGCGGCCACGCGGACGTCCTTGCCGAGTCCGTTGGGCAGGCTCACCGCGCCGCGGACCATCTGGTCCGAGTACTTGGGGTCAACGCCCAGGTTGAGGGCCACGTCCACGGTCTCGTCGAACTTGGCGTAGGCGGCCTTCACGACCAGGCCCACGCCCTCGTCCACCGTGTACTTGACCGACAGGTCCACGTCCTTGACGGCGTTGTTGAACTTCTTCCCGTGCTTGGGCATGTGCGTATCCTCGAGAATGAAACGGGCTAGACGATCTCGATGCCCATGCTGCGCGCCGTGCCGGCGATGGAGTGCATGGCTGCCTCCACGTCCTTGGCGGTCAGGTCGGGCATCTTGAGCTTGGCGATCTCCTCCACCTGGGCGCGGGTCACCTTGCCTACCTTGTTCCGGTTGGGCTCCCCCGAGCCCTTGTCCAGCTTGGCGGCCTTCATGAGCAGCACCGAGGCCGGGGGGGTCTTGGTGATGAAGGAGAAGGTCCGGTCGGCGTAGACCGTGATCTCCACCGGGATGATGGTGCCCTTCTGCTCCTGGGTGCGGGCGTTGAAGGCCTTGCAGAACTCCATGATGTTCAGGCCGTGCTGACCCAGGGCGGGACCCACCGGCGGGGAGGGGTTGGCCGCTCCGCCGGGGATTTGCAGCTTGATCTTGGCAGTGACTTTCTTGGCCATGGCTCTATCCTCTGTTGCCGTATCTGGCGCTTGGGGCTAGGGCGTCTTAATCTTGAAAAGATTTAGAGGCCCTAGTGCATTTTGCTGGAATAATGGCGCATTATTTCAGCATCTGGTCTTGCTTCAAGACGAAAATGCGCTAGCCCTTGCTGACCTGGACGAAGTCCAGCTCCACCGGGGTCTGGCGGCCGAAAATCGAGACCGACACCCGCAGCTTGCCCTTGTCGTAGTTCACGTCTTCCACCTGTCCGTTGAAGCCCGAGAAGGGGCCGTCGATGACCCGCACCTCGTCGCCGCGCTCGAAGTTGAACTTGGGACGCGGCTGCTCCTGGCGGCGCTCCATCATGGACAAAATCTTCTGGGCCTCGGAGTCGCGCATGGGCGCGGGGCGGGTCTTGCCCCCCACGAAGCCGGTCACCCGGGGGATGGACTGCACCAGGTGCCAACTGGCGTCGGTGAGCACCATCTTGACCATGACGTAGCCCGGGTAAAACTTGCGGGTGGAGGTCTTCTTCTCGCCCTTGACGAGCTCGATGACCTTCTCGGTGGGAACCACCACCTGCTCGATCTGGCCGTGGTCCTGCCCGGTGCGCATCATCTCCAGGATGGTCTTCTCAACCCGCTGCTCGAAGCCCGAGTAGGTGTGCACGATGTACCACCGGGCCTTGGGCGTGGTGATATCCAATTCCTCGGTCATGACGGCTCCTTGCGGTCCCCGGAATCCCTACGACAGAATGGCCTCGATGGCCTTGGCCAATCCGAGGTCCACCAGGCCGAGGAACAGGGCCATGACCAACACCAGGACCACCACCGCCGCAGACGTGGCGATGGTCTCCTTGCGGGTGGGCCAGGTCACCTTCTTCATCTCGACCAGGGACTGGTCGAAGTAATCCTTGAGCTGCCGAGCCTTGCCCTGCAGGCCCTCGCCATCGTCCTGGGAGGTCTTCTGGGTGGCTGCCGCAGCCTTGGAAAGTTTCTTCGCCATCGCTATCCTCGTGGGCGCGCCTGCGCCCTGCATTTCAAATGGCAGGCCAGGAGGGATTCGA